>NZ_OY781925.1:2630000-2977818 GCF_963677305.1 uncultured Holophaga sp. | reverse complement strand
GAATCTCGCGGCACGGCTCGATGGCATCCTCTCCCACTGCCGATGGCCGCTCCATACCAGCCTTCTAGAGGGGATCAACAACCGCATCAAGGTCATCAAGCGCATGGCCTATGGCTTCCGCGACGACGCCTACTTCTTTCTCAAGATCAGAGCTGCCTTCCCCGGTGTTCCGTGAAGAACCCATTTTTTCGCCGGTCGTCAGGTTCTCAAAGTAATCAATTAGAAAATAATAGCCTTTTAAGGTGTCGCTATAAGTAACGATGCCTGGGGGCAAATCTGAGTCATCTGGCAAAAGTGCGCGGTCGCGGGCGTATTTTTCTTTTAGGTGTTTTGGAAGATTTTCCATTTTGCTTTCACTTCCTGCCTGACACGGAATGGGGGCATAACGAAGGAAGTTGACCAACAGCTGGTGGGAGGAGCGAAGGGGACAAGAAAGCGGGACGCATGGGGGAGGTTGGAAGATCGTGGCTATTGGGTCCTGGTTGAACGGAAGGTTAGGCCGAATCAAGGCATTGGCGTACCGCATTTGCTGCATTTTCGTGGAGGAATAACCAACGTTTGACTTCTCACTGTGGCCCCACACTGATTGCAAAAGCGAATGCTCCAGGCGGCAAGGAATGCAAAAACGCAAGTGGATGCAAGGGCTATGGGTTTTCGATCTGGTATCCCGTTTGAAAATTGAATGACCAGGCATTGTGCAATGCAGACTATGGATACAGAAGGTATAAATAGTTTTCGCTTGAGCTTAGAGTTCCGATTTCGCCAGAAGAATAGAAACAGGAGGGCTATTGCGAGATAGATAGCTGGCATGACAGCTTCTGGCAGTGGAGCTTGGGTGGGGTAGGACATGGTGAGGCCTAACGAGGGGAGTTAACCGGCGGTGCCGACTGCGGCGCGCTGGAAGGAGACGAGAAACCGGAATGAGAGGAGGAGGAAGTTGCTAGTGGAGGCAGCGTCCGGGTTGAACGATTGGTTAGGGCCCGGTAGAAACTATTCTTTGTAGAAATAGAAAATTAGCATATTTGGCGATTTTTTTGATGATCATATAATACATTGGAATCAGTATGCTAACAAATACAATAAAAGAGCATCCCTCAAAAATTGGCGCATGCCATTCGAAAGAGCTAGGTATTATCTTGTTTTGGTAGGCCCGATATCTTCCGTAAATTATTGCATGTTCAAAAAGCGTTCCAACTCGCCAATCTTGATAATCGGGGCCTGATTTTTCCAGGTTAGCATATGAATTCCAATTCCCATTCGGAATTTGGAGTTGGGTCAAGAGCCTCTGTTTGTCTCCATTTGGAAGAAGAAAGGTTATATTATTGTGTTTCGTTTTTTCAGCATCTAGATTCTGAAAAGGGATCACTCGTGCATTAAAATTGTTGCCACTTTCATCATTCCAAAATATTAAAATAGGAAAATGTATTGGTACACCACTACCTATAGGACGTCTTGCGATTAATGAAGTCAAGCCATCGGCAGTGACATTAGATAATACAACACATAATAATGGTAACCATAAAATGTAAAAAACATAATATTTGATACGATTTAGCGCTTTCCCACTCTTTCTAAGGAACAGGAAGAATGTGATAAGTAGCAAAATCAAGATAGCTGGCAATAGCAGGCGCATTGTATGGCCCTAACGAAAGGAGTTAACCGGACCAACAGCCGGTGGGATGTTCGAGGGGGACGAGAAAGCGGGGTGCATGGGGGAGATTAGCAGATCGTGGCTGTTGGGTCCGGGTTGAACGATTGGTTAGGCCCAATACAGTTCACTTAAGCGTATGAATGAGAATGATCGGGGTGCAGCGGGCATTGCACTTGATGGTTCTATCTCGGACGTTCCAATTGCTCATTTTACGCTTGACGCCCCGGGGATTGGAGCGGTTTCGACTTGAACTGGCCGGTTCCTTCACAAGCTCCTGCAGGATGGCGGCGTGGGCGATCAGGTGTTGGGCTGGGGGGAGAGAGCCGCGAAGTGCGGCAGGGTGCGGCGGATGACCCTCACGGCATGGATGAACGATAGTCGGTCGGGATCGAGTTTGGCCTGGAGGGCGGCTTCGTGCATCAGGCCTCGGATGGCGAAGTGGGCCATTATGAGGCCGTAGAACTCCTGCCGGATGAGGTCGGGGGTTTTGCTGCGCAGCAGCATCTGGCGGCCCCGGAGGTGGGTCTTCAACTCGTCAAAAGCGGACTCGATCTCCCAGCGTTCGGGGTAGAGGGCGGCCAGTTCGACGGCTGGTGCGGCTTTGGGGTCTATGAGGGTGGTGATGAGGCGGTAGGTGGTTTCGCCTTCGGCGTCGGGAGGCATCGGGATGCCGTGGAGGGTGTATTCAATGACCCGCACTCGAACCCCTTTGGAGGGGTGCCGGTATTCTCGGGTGGGGTAGAGGGTGGAGAGGTAGGAGCCATCCTCAAGCTCATCTTCGCGGGGCAGACCGAGCTTGGCATTGACGCGCCAGAGAAGGGTAGCCCCGGTGGCTCTGGCTTTGTTCCAGAACTCGAAGCCGTAGAAGCCGCGATCGGCGAGGCAGAGCATGTCTGGAGTCAAGGCCGGTAGGACCTGGTGGGCCAGGGCCTTCTCGCTGGTGTTGAAGCCCTCCATGCGGGAGGCAAAGAGGACATGGGTGCCGCTCTCGACCAGAGAGACGAAGCGAATCTGGGGGTAGGCACTGGTACCCCGGGCAGCGCCTGGGCGACCGAATTCAGCCTCGATGGCAGGAGCCTCAGGGACATCCAGGGTGCTGCCGTCGAGGCTGACGATGCGCCACTGGCGGTACCAGGCTCCCGGAGTGTCTGGAGTGGCGATGGGTTGGACAATCTCGTCGTGAAGGCGCTGAAGCGGTTCCCAGCCAAGCCGGGACCGGGCCTGGGAGATGGCGGATTTGCCAGCGATATGCAGATCGTCTGGGGTGCCCTGCAGCCAGCGGAGGCCTTCCATGAGGCAGCGCAGGACCTCGCGACAGGAAGCCTGGGTGAAGAGAGCCAGGGCGATGACGTAATAGATCACCACATGGGCGGGCAGGTCCCGGTGGCGCTGACTCGCACGCCCGGTTTCCTTGAGGATGGCTTCCACCCGGTCAGCCGGGAAGAGCCGGGCTACCACCCCGAGGGTGATGAAGTCCGAGATCCGCGTTCCACCCTCAAGCGTTGCTGTCGTTCTGGCCATAGTGAGCCCTACACAGAAGCTAGGCTCTCAGAATGGCCTGTCAAGGCTTAAGTGAACAGTATTATGGTTAGGCCGATCACTGTTAATTTGTGGCTTGCATTATGAAATTTCTGAGTTCGGGTGTAGCCCTGAACCATTCGCCGCGTTCTCTAAGATAAGAGAACGTCGAGTGCAATTGGGCTTCAAGTTTATGCCCGCCGCTGATTGACCCGAGTAGAACCAGATTATTCGGGGAGCCGGTGGACAGTTGCCCCAGTCTTCGTAAGGGGTCGCTTGAACGACCGATTTTGATGAAATCAGTTCCAGCGGCTTCAATGAAGTAGAGAAAGCTTTGCTCAGAGCACGACTTCTTTATGCGAACGAAAATTGCATTCGCACCTTTGTGAAATCCAAGGCAAAGTTCCCACTCAGATCCGCACTCGCCTTCATAAGGGATAACAGTCAGATCACCCCGCCCGAACCAAGCTTCATAACCGTCGCTTCCATTTACCGTTCGAATTTGGCCGATATGGTTGCCATAAAATCCACAAACAGGGCACGAAATTGATGTGAACTCAGTGTGCGGGAAATAGGCTTCATCTCTTTGGAGAATATTCTCGATTGAGCATAGGTTTGGGGGGAGATTACTCGGCATGGTGAGGCCTAACGAAAGGAGTTAACCGGACCAACAGCCGGTGGGATGAGCGAGGGGGACGAGAAAGCGGGATGCATGGGGGAGATTGGAAGATCGTGGCTGTTGGGTCCGGGTTGAACGGAAGGTTAGGCTGAACATGATCATGGTAAGAGCCATTTAAGAAACGAGTCCTCATCCTCCCATACAACGCCCAGAAAGAAGGAAACGCGGCAATTTTCCTGAGTTTCGGTACCATCCTGGGTTTTGAAGGTTACCTGATATTTAAAACTACGTAATAATAAATTCAAAGATGTTTTAATGTCGATAAGAAGATAGCCTTTCGCTGTAATCTCCTTGCGGATAGTGGATTTATCGAGTTTTATAATAAGAGCGTTGAGCCCGACAACAATTGCTATGACGATGGTGGGTATCAGCCATTCCATCTTGGCTCCTGGGAACGAATTTGGATGAGGTAGCGGTGCAGCCTAACTAGAATTAGGCGTACCGGCGGAGTGTGGTTCCGGTACGCCTAAATGGGGAAACAAATATGCAAGTGTTGAACGACCCGTAGCCCCGGGCATTCAGGCCTCGAATTAGACTGACTAAATTTTCCCGGACGGGCGTCTTTTGCATGCCCCATCATGCCCCCGCCTTTTCCTGTAGTGAAGGCTCTTCTTGCCTACTTTGCCCACTCCCGCATGATGGCCTGCGCCTCCATCACCGCATGCGCCCCGGAGTGCACCGGCACCATCACGGTCCCATCGGGGCTGAAGCTGCTGTCCTTCTTCCCTGCGACCCAGGCCATGATCTTCCCGGGATCCAGTGCCGTCTGGGGTGAGAGCCGCAGCTTGAGCTTGCCCTTGTCCAGGCTGACTTCGCTGATGGCGAGGTTCTGGGCGAGGATCTTGACGCGCAGGAGCTCGAAGAAGGCGGCGCTTTCTTCGTCATCCTCGGGGATGTGGCCGAAGCGGTCTTCCAGTTCCAGGCGGTAGAGCTCCAGGTCCCGCTCGCTGTGCAAACGGCTTGCCCGCTTGTAGGCCACGAGGCGTTCGCTGGCCATGTCGATCCAGCGGCGGGAGAGCTGGGCGGGGGCGCCGAGCTCGACCTTGACCTCGAAGGTGCCGGTGGGCTGGCCCTGGAGCTCGGAAAGGGTCTCCTCCAGGAGCTTGAGGTAGAGCTCGAAGCCGATGTCGTGGATCTGGCCGCTCTGCTCGCCGCCCAGGAGGTTGCCCGCGCCGCGCAGTTCCAGGTCCATGGCCGCCACCCGGAAGCCCGAGCCCAGCTCGGAGAAGTCCTCCAGGGCCTGCAGGCGCTTGCGGGCCTCCTCGGTGATCTCGCCCTTGCCGGGGATGAAGAGGTAGGCGTAGGCGGGCACATCGCTGCGGCCCACGCGGCCCCGCAGCTGGTAGAGCTGGCTCAGGCCGAAGGTGTCGGCGCGGTGCACCAGGATGGTGTTGGCATTGGGCACGTCCAGGCCGTTCTCCACGATGGTGGTGGAGACCAGCACATCCAGCCGGCCTTCCATGAAACTCACCATCACCTGTTCCAGGGCCTCGTCCGAAAGCTGGGCGTGGCCCACGCCCACCCGGGCGTCGGGCACCAGGGCGCGCACCCGTTCGGCGATGCTCACGATGCTCTCCACCCGGTTGTGGATGAGGTAGACCTGGCCGCCCCGGCGCATCTCGAACTGGATGGCGCTGGCCACCAGCTCATCGCTCCAGGGCGCCACCACGGTCTCGATGGCCAGGCGGTTCTTGGGGGGGGTCTCGATGAGGCTGATCTCCCGCAGGCCTGTCAGGCTCATGTGCAGGGTGCGGGGGATGGGGGTGGCGCTCATGGCCAGCACATCCACGTTGGCCCGCATCTTCTTGAGCTTCTCTTTGTGGGCCACCCCGAAGCGCTGCTCCTCGTCGATGACCACCAGGCCCAGGTCGGCAAACTTGGTGCGGCCCCCCAGAATCTGGTGGGTGCCGATGAGGATCTCCACCTTGCCATCGGCGGCGTCCTGGAGGATCTGCTTGGACTCCTTGGGGTCCACGAAGCGGTTCACCATCTCCACCCGTACGGGGAAGCTGGCGAAGCGCTCCTTGAAGGTGCGGTAGTGCTGGAAACAGAGCACCGTGGTGGGGCAGAGCACCACCACCTGCTTGCCGTCCAGGGCCACCTTGGCGGTGGCGCGCATGGCCACCTCGGTCTTGCCGAAGCCCACATCCCCCACCAGGAGGCGGTCCATGGGCTTGTCGGATTCGAGATCGGCCTTGATGGCCGCCGTGGCCTCGATCTGGTCGGCGGTGGGTTCATAGGCGAAGGTGGCCTCGAATTCCGCCATCTCGGGGCCATCCTCGCTGTAGGCGTGGCCCTTTTCCATCTTCCGCTTGGCGTAGAGCTTGAGCAGCTCTTCGGCCATGTCGCGGATGGCCTTCTTGGCCTTGCGCTTGACCTTGGCCCAGGAGGCGCCCCCCAGCTTGTCCAGGGGGGGCTGGGTGCCCCCGTCCGGGGATACGTAGCGCTGGAGGAGGTCCGCCCGCTCGATGCTCACGTTCAGGCGCCCGTTGTCGGCGTAGCGCAGCTGCAGCACCTCCTGCTCCATGCCCCCGGCGGTGAGGGTGGCGAATCCCGTGAACTCGCCGATGCCGTGGTCCAGGTGCACCACCCGGTCCCCGGGCTTGAGGTCCCGCAGGTCCGAGAGGAAGGCCGCCATGCGGCTCTTCTGGGCCTTGGGCTGGATGGCGCGCCTCCCGAAGACCTCCCGTTCGGTCAGCACCAGGAGCCTGGGCTCCTTGAGATAGACCCCGGAGGCCAGGCTCAGGTGGATGGCCCGGCAGCCGCACTGGGTGCCGTTGGAGACGGGCAGCTCGTACTCCGACAGGACCTCCGCAAGGCGGTCCCGCATGCCGGGGGTGGAGCCCGCCAGGAAGATGCGGTGTTCGGTGTCCAGCAGCTCCTTGAGCCAGGCGGCCATCTCCCCCAGGCGACCCTGGAACTCCCGTACGGGCTGGGCCTGCAGGGGCACCGTGGCCTCGGCCTGCCACTCCGTGAGGTGCAGGGTGACCCGGCTGGGGTCGGAGGCCGTGTAGCGGTCTGTGAAGTCGGGGCACACCACGCCGCCCCGGCGCAGGGTGGCCAGGCCCTCATCGATGCGGGCCTGCTCCTTCTCGCGCAGGGCCTGGCTCCAGGTGGCCTCCAGCTTCAGGCGCAGGCAGGGGGGCACCCAGTGGGTGAGCTGGCCCTTGGGGTAGTCCAGCAGGGGGTAGAAGAGCTCCTCGCCGGGGAAGTGCCCGTGGGTGGCCATACGCTCCCGGCGGAAGGCCAGGTCGTCCTCGGGTTCGGGGGTGCGGTCGGCGCGGCTCTCCACGGCCTTGATGAGCTCACTGCCCTTGAACCCCTCGAAGCGGGGGTAGAGCACGAGCTTGTCCACCACCTCGCCGGTGCGGCGCTGGGTGTCCGGGTCGAAGGGGCTGAGCTTCTCCAGCTCGTCCCCGAAGAACTCCAGGCGCAGGGGGGCGTCGAGCTGGTCCGGCCAGAGATCCACCACCATGCCCCGGGAGCTGAACTCCCCGGGACCGGAGGCCAGGTCCGTGCGGCGGTAGCCCAGGGCCACCAGGGTTTCCAGCAGGAGATCGCGGGGCACTTCCTCGCCCTGGCGCAGCTCCAGGCGCTGCTTCTCGAACCAGGAGGGGTGGGGCAGGCGCTCGAAGGCGGTGAGGGGCCCGGTCACCAGGATCTGCACGCGGCGGTCCAGGAGCCCGATGAGGGTGCCCAGGCGCTCCTTGAGCACCAGGCCCGGGGGGCTGGACTCGCCGCCGCAGTAGGGGGCCATGCCGGGGAAGTAGGCCACGCCGGTGCCCGGCAGGAGCACCGAGAGGTCCTGGGCCAGGGCCTGAGCCTCGGCCTCTGAGGGGGCGTCCACCCAGAGGGGACGGATGCGGCCCTTCTCCTCCACCCAGCGGGCCAGGATCAGGGCCAGCCCAGCCGGTGAGGTCCAGCGCAGCCGGGCTTCCGGGGCCGAGAGGGCGGCGGCGGGTCCATCCAGCAGGCGGAGAAGATCGTTCAGCGAGGCGCGGTCCCGGGAATCCATAGCACTCCATTTAACCCCGAGAGGACCCTCTCGGGCGCTTTTTGGTATTCCGATCGCCTGGCCATCGATAAAGACGCTACCCTGAAAACCATGGGAAACAAGGCGATCTGGCGCTCCGGGTGCTCTGCAGTCCTGGCCCTGGTGGTCTTGGCTCCTGCGGGCGGGGCGGAGCCCGCCCGGGAGAGCACCCTGGCCAAGGTCCGGGAGCTGGTGGAGACCGATCCCCGTGGTGCCGAGGCGGCGCTGGAGTTCCTGCTCAAGGGCGATCTCAGTGCACCCCAGCGGGTGGATGCCCTGGTCCTCAAGGGTAGGGCTCTGGTGTCTTTGGGCAGACTGGAGGAGGCGGGCCGGACAGCCGATGAGGCGGTTCACTTGGCTGCCGGCCTTCAGGATGAGGCCCGGCGTCTGGATGGCGAGACCGTGCGCTGCGGCGTGTTGGCCTTTCAAGGGCATTACGCCGAGGCCCTGGAGCCCACGCGCCAGGCCTACCAGAAGGCCCGGGCCCTGGGACTCAAGCCCCAGGAGGCCCGCCTGGCCAACCTCCTGGGAGCCGTCCACAACTTCAATGGCCAAGTGGTGCTGGCCATCGATTACTACCTGAATGCCCTGCGCCTGGCTGAGGAGCTGGGCGAGAAGCGTACCCGCCTCCAGATCCTGCACAACCTGGGGGGCCTCTACCTGGTGAGCCACAGTACCGACAAGTGCCTCTCCACCCTGGAACAGGCCCTGCCCGAGGCCCGCAAGTCCGGGGGGCCTGAACTCCTGGCTGGGCTCCTGGTCACCAAGGCTTCTGCCCTGGAGCAGGCTGGTCGGGTGCCGGAGGAGGTGCAGGCCCTGGAAGAGGCTCTGGAGGTCTCACGCCGCTCGGGTCTCATCCGGGTGGAGGCCACGGCCCTCGCCAATCTGGCGGACCTGAATCTCACCCTGGGGCATTTCGAGAAGGCCAAGGCCATGGCCGAGCAGGCCCAGGTGCTCTGCGGGGAGATGGGGGACCGCTTCCAGCAGCTCACCACGAAGGTGACCCAGGCCCAGGCCATGGCGCACCTGGGGCACCGGGACCAGGCCATCCAGATCATGCGGGAGGCTCTGGCGGCCTTCCAGCAGGGAGGACACCCCCTGGAGGTCATGCAGCTCCAGGGCATCCTGGCGGAGACCCTGGAAGCCGCTGGCCGCTACCGGGAGGCCCTGGATGTCTACAAGGCCTTCAAAGCCTCCAGTGATGGGGTGATGCAGAAGGAAGGGCAGAATGCCATCGCCCGCTTCCGGGAACAGTACGAGGCAGAGCGCCGTGAACGCGAGATCGAGGACCTGACGGTGGAGAACCGGGTGCAGACCGCCGAGCTGAAGCGGAGGCGCATCCAGCACCTCCTGACGGTGGGGGGGATCGTCTCCCTGGCGGTGATCGTGGCGCTGCTCGCCATGCGCCAGCGGGCCGTCAAGCGCACCCAGCGCCAGCTCCGGGAGCTGAATGCCAGGCTGGAGGAGCTCTCCCTCACCGATCCCCTGACCGGGCTCTGGAACCGGCGCTACTTCGAGACCCGCATCGAGGACGAGGCCGCCCACGCCCGCCGCCAGGCCCAGGCCGGAGAGTCGGTCCGCCTTGGCATGCTGCTGCTGGATATAGATCACTTCAAGCCTCTCAACGACACCGAGGGGCACGTGGTAGGGGACCAGGTTCTCCGCATCCTGGGGCAGCGCTTCGCGGAGACCCTCCGCCAGAGCGACATCACCATCCGCTGGGGGGGCGAGGAGTTCCTGGTGCTCTCCCGGGAGACCACGGAAGAGGGACTCCGGGACTTGGCCATGCGGGTGCTGGAGGCCGTCAACGGCGCCCCCTTCGAGGCCGGTGGCAAGCTGCTCCGGGTCACCTGCTCCATCGGCTTCTGTCTTTACCCCATCGGCGGTGACCTGGACTGGAAGCAGGCCCTGGAGGTGGCGGACTGGGCCCTCTACCGGGCCAAGGACGGAGGGCGGGACTGCGCGGTGGGTGTCCAGGCGGGACCCGGGCTCCAGGGGGGGCAGGGCCGGGAGGTTCTCGGCAACCTCGAGGAGAGTCTGGCCCAGGGGCTGCTTCAGCTGGTCTGAGGGGAAGCCGGTTGTCTGGGTGCCCCTTTTGGGGGGTAGACTGTCGGAACTTTCCCGGAGGTTCCATGAACCGAGCTTGGCTTCTGCCGGTCCTCAGCTCCCTGCTCGCCGCCCAGCAGCCCATCCCCGCCACGGCCCCCATCCAGCGCGTGCGGGTCCATCCCGACGAGGCCTGGGTCACCCGGATGGCGCGGGTCCGTCTGCCGGGTCCCGGCACCCATCGGGTGCTCCTGGAGGCCCTTCCTCCCGGGCTCAGGGTGGAGGATCTGCAGATCAGCGCCAAGGGGCCCGCGGGCATGCGCCTGGGGGACCTGACCGTTTCCAGCGAGCCGCGGGAGGTCACCGAGACGCCGGAGTGGAAGAAGCTCGAAGCGGACCGGGAGGCCCTGCGGGTGAAGCGGGACAACCTGGAGAGCCAGGGAGAGGCTGCCCTGCAGGAGCTGACTTTCCTGAAGGGGCTCCAGGCGGGCTATGACAAGGAGATCTCCGCCCGCATGACCGGCAGCCTGCCCAGCGCCGAGGGGATCCTGACCCTGAGCATGGTGATCCAGAAGCGCAGCGCCGAGCTTCTCACCGGGGAGCGGGCCCGCAAGCGGGAGCTGGAGAAGCTGTCGCAGGAGGAGGCCCGCCTGGACGCGGAGCTCCGCAAGCGGGCCAGCGAGCGGCGCACCGCCCCCAGTCGGGTTACGGTGGAGCTGAGCACGGTCCGGGAGGGGGCCGCCGAGGTGGAGCTGAGCTACCGCACCCGCCAGGCTCGTTGGAAGCCCCTGTACGAAGCTCGGCTCTCCGAGGACCGCAAGCGGCTGGACCTGGCCCTCTACGCGGCTGTCACCCAGACCACCGGCGAGTCCTGGGAGGGGATCCGCCTGGAGATCAGCAATGCCCGACCCAGTCTGGATCTGGCGGTGGGTGAATACACCGCAGGGCAGGAGGTGGGCTGGCAGGAGTCGCGACCGCGGCCCCTGCTGCGCAAGGCGGCGGTTTCGCGGGAGGAGTCCCGGATGAATATCCAGGCCTACGCCCCGGCTCCGCCCCCCGCGGCCGAACCCATGGAAGATGCGGCCCTCGAGGCGGCCACCGAGTCCGGGACCACCACCCTGGAGGAGGCCTCGGGGTTGGCGGCCACCTTTGCGGTGGACGGTCTCAAGGAGGTGCCCTCCGATGGAGAGCCCCACCGATTCAAGGTGATGGTGAAGGATCTGGCTCCGGCCCTCTCGGTCTTCACAGCGCCCCGCCTGGAGCCCACGGCCTACCTGATGGCCAAGTTCCAGGTGCCCGGCCAGATTCCCCTCTTCCCCGGGGCGCCAGTGGTGCGCTTCGCCGGGAGCCAGCGCCTGGGCGAGGCGCCCCTGGCCCTGCCGCCCTCGGGTCAGCCCTTCTCCCTGGGGTTCGGCCCCTACAAGGCACTCCGGGTGTCCTTCCGCAAGGTGGACCACAAACTGGAAACGGTGGGGGCCTTCACCAAGGAGCGCCAGTGGACCCTGCTGGACCGCATGGAGCTGAGCAATGATGGCGCTGCAGCTGTGGACGTGGTGGTGCAGGACCGCATGCTGAAGCCCACCAGTGATCGGGTGCAGATCAGCTTGGGCGAAGGCTTCACCCCGGGCTGGACCGAAACCGTCCCTGGGGTCCGCAGCTGGACTTTCACCCTGGCCCCCAAGGGCCAGAAGACCCTGGAGCTTCCCGTGAACATCCGGGCCCCCAAGGAGGGGATCGTCACTGGGGTGGAATGAAAATAAAATAACTTGGTTATCGACAAATCTCAGCTGCGGTGGAACGGGTCTGGTGTCAGGAATGCATTTCGGGCCACGGATAACACAGATAAACACGGATAGTCAGCGACCCACCAGGGTTGCCTGGGGCTGGTTCAGAGGGGAAGGGGCAGACCAGGGCACGCCAGCGTGCCCCTGGCTGCCCCTTCCCTTCTGAACGCGGTCGGCTTGGCGACCGCCCCCGCTGCGCGGGGCGGCCCCAGAAACCCTACACCGGTGGGATCCAGGGCTTTCATCCGTGGCCCAAGCTCAAGCGCCCAGCCTTGAATCCCAGGCTTTTCTTTGGTTCTTCACGGAACACCGGGGAAGGCAGCTCTGATCTTGAGAAAGAAGTAGGCGTCGTCGCGGAAGCCATAGGCCATGCGCTTGATGACCTTGATGCGGTTGTTGATCCCCTCTAGAAGGCTGGTATGGAGCGGCCATCGGCAGTGGGAGAGGATGCCATCGAGCCGTGCCGCGAGATTCTGGGCGAACCGGACCAATGGCGCCAGGTTGCTTGACTTGGCGCGTTCCAACCAATCATTCCAGGCCCGGCGAGCCCAGCCCTCGCGTCGGTAGCGCCAGAGTTCCTTGAGGTCGTCCTTGAGCACATAGGCCGTCATCAGAGCCTGATTGGCGTCCAGCAACTCCTTGAGGCGCACCCTGGCCTCACCCTCCAGATTCCTGGGGTTCCTTAGCAGCAGCCACTTGGCGCTCTTCACCACCTTGCGGGCCGACTTGTCTCCCCTCAACCGGTTGGCCTCGTCAACCCGGACCCGATCAATCACCTCGTGGCCATAGCGTTGCACCACATGGAAGAGGTCATAGACGATCTCCGCTTTGGGGCAGTGCTTCCGGACCTCCAGCTCGAAGGCTGCGGACATATCCATACCTACCGCCTTGATTTGGGCGCAGCCCCTCTTCCCAAGCAGTTCAAAGAAAGGGCGGATGTCTGCACGGCCTCGCCCTTGCCCTACCCAGAGGACCCGCTTTCTGGCGGCATCCAGCACCACCGTGGCATATCGGTGTCCTTTGCGAAGGGCGAACTCATCCATGAGCAGTGTTTCGGCTCCCCGCAGTTCTGGGGGCCCCAGTTCCCGGTCCAGGTGGGCTTTGTCGATGGCCTTGACGGTGTCCCAGTGCAGGTGAAAATGCTCGGCAACCTGCTTGATGGGCAGGACTTTGCACATCCTGGCCACCGATTCGGCCAGCCGATTGGTGACCCGGGCTCGGGGCTCCAGCCAGTTCAGGGACTCCACCTTGGGTCCACACCTCGGACAGTCCAGTCGAAACCGCCAGACCAGCAGGTGGACTTCGTATTCAAAGATCGGGAGGTCCCTTACCCAGCGCTGGGTCGCATCGTGGATTCGATCCACATGATGGCCACAGCCGCTGCATCGTCGAGGTCGTTCATTACCAAGGAGTTCAATCCATACCTCGGCACGAGGCCCCTTTCGTCCGGCCTCGTACACGCCGATCAATCCGGCCTTGTATCCTTCCCACCCGCCCATCTGGGCCATAAGCTCGTTCATAGGCAGCAGTGCCTCCCGGGTCTGGTGTTGTCGCAAACCCAGGATCCCAGGAGTCTCTGCTGCCTACCTCATTTCCCCGCCATTCCGGGAAGAACCTTTTCTTTCTTTTGCTTTCCCTTGGTGCCCTTGCTGTCTTGGTGGTGGAAGTTGCTTTTTACCCGAAGTCCACTTCGTCAGGCAGTTCGTTGCGGTCGGCCTTGCCCTGGTGGGGGAAGTGTTCGGCCAGGCGCTCCCCGATGAGGGCGATGCCCTCCACCAGCCCTTCGGTGAAGTCGCCCCGGCGGAAGTGGGCGCCGAGGCAGGCGGCCACCTCGTCCCAGAAGCCCTGGCCCACCTTGGCATGGATGCCCTCGTCGCCCAGGACGCTGAAACGCTGGCGGCTGGGGACCACGAAGATCAGGATGCCGTTGCGCTGGGCGGTCCGGTCCATGCCGAGGCGGTGGAAGGCCCGCCAGGCGACCTTCTCGACGCTGCCCCAGAAGAAGCGGGATACCGAGACCCGGATCTCTCCGGAAGTCCGGGCTTCCGCCGCCTCGATGGCCGCCACGATGCGTCTCTGATCCAGGCGCTTCACTAGGCCCTGTCGTGTCAGTCCCACCATGGTGCCCTCCCTACCATGAGCCTGAGGCGCCGCCGCCCCCCGAGCGGCCTCCGCCACCGGACCAGCCCCCGCCGCCCCCTCCACCGCCGCCGCCCCGGCCTCCGGAGAGGAGGCTGAAGAGGAGGCCCAGGGCCAAGCTGGGGTTGGTGATCAGCAGGACCAGGAAGCCGAGGACCAGGAGCCCCACAAAGAGCTTCTGGCCCAGGCTCATGGGTTGGTTTGCACGGGCCCTGGAGCTGGACTGGCTGCCACTCCGCGCTTCTCCACCGAGGCGCGCCAGGATGCCATCGACGCCCGCCTCCACAGCCCGGTCCCAGTTCCCTTTGGCCAGCTCGGGGGCGATGGTCTCCCGGATCAGGCGGGAGGCCAGGGCATCGGGCAGCTGGCCCTCCAGGCCATAGCCCACCTCGATGCGCAGCTTGCGATCCCGGGCCAGGATGAAGAGCACCAAGCCGTCATCCTTTCCCTTGCCCCCCACCCCCCAGGACTCGAAGGTGCGGGCGGCCCAGGGCTCCAGGGCGTCCCCCTCCAGGCTCCCTCCGATCCACACGAGCACTTGGTGTCCGGTGGCCTTCTCGTAGAGGGCGAGGCGGCGGTTCAAGCCGCTGCGGGCCGCGGGGGAGAGGACCCCCTGGGTGTCCGTGACCCACTGGCGCGGCGCCGGGGGCACCGCGGTCTGGGCTGCGAGGTCCTGCCCTCCCCACAGGAGCAGGAGGGGCAGAAGGAGGCGGATGAGCCAGCGCATGCGACAGCTAGAAGGCGACCTTGGGGGCCGTCTCCGCCCCGGCTTGGGCCTTGAAGTAGGCCTTGTCCCGGAATCGTTCGCCCAGGAACCCGGCGATGATCACCGTGGGGAAGCTGTTGCGCTTGGTGTTGAAGGCCTGGGCGGCCTGGTTGAAGCGCATCCGCTCCACGGTGATCCGGTTCTCCGTGCCCTCCAGCTGGGCCTGCAGGTCCCGGAAGTTCTGGGTGGCCTTCAGGTCGGGATAGCGCTCCGCCACCACCAGGAGGCGGGAGAGGGCCGAACCCAGGCCGTCCTGGGCCTGCTGGAACTTCGCCAGGCCCGCGGCGTCCGGGGCCTTGCCGAGGGAGACTTGGCCCACCTTGGCCCGGGCCTCGGTGACGGCCTGGAAGGTCTCCCGCTCGAAGGCCGCGGCCCCCTTCACGGTGGCCACCAGGTTGGGCACCAGATCCGCCCGGCGCTGGTAGGTGTTCTCCACCTGGCCCCACTGGGCCTGCACGCCCTGTTCCAGGCGGTTGAGTGAGTTGTACGAGCCCACTACGGAGAGACCCAGGATCACCAGGACCAGGATCACGAGTCCACCGCAGCCGAGGGCGATCTTGCCTGCCTTGCCCATGTTTCCTCCAGAATGCCTTCCAGACATCATACGGTTGACGGGCGCGCCCGTTCAGTCCCAAGCCCCGGAGAGAGGCGGGGAGCCCTCCGGGGTTTTACCATGGGGCAAGGGGGAAGCCGCGGCCCGACCCGCTTCCCCCTTGCCGGAGCGCCCATGACCAGGACTGGAGACGAAGCTGGAGAAGGACCGGAGGAGCGTGGCGGAGTCCAGGCTGGCCCACGACGGCTCTGCCGCATGGAGGATCTGCCGGAGGGTGGCACCCTGACCTTCAGTCTGGATGGGGGTGTCCGGCACACCGGCTTCCTGGTCCGGAAGGATGGCGAGGTCCGCGCCTACCTGAACGCCTGCCCCCACATGCCCGGCAGCCGGCTGGCCTGGCGGGAGCATGGCTTCCTGGCGCCGGATGGCGGCAGCCTGGTCTGCCATGGGCATGGCTCCCGTTTCGACATCCTGACTGGGGTCTGCCTGGAGGGGGCCGCTCTGGGTCGTTCGCTCCAGGCCCTTCCCCTGCGGGTGGACCCTGGGGGAGAGATCCTTCTGCTCGCCTCGGTGCTTCCGGGGCTCTCATGAGCGGTTAAAATAGGCTATGCCCATCCCCATGCCTGTCCTCCTGCTCCTCGGAGCTCCCCAGCCCTCCCAGGCTGCGCTCTGCGGCCAGGGGGCCGTCTGGACCGAGGGGGAGGTCCGATCGCCACAGGACCTGGAGCGGGGGGAGACCCTGGTCTTCAACGGGCCGGGGCAGCGTCGGCTGCTGGTGCCCAGGACGCCTCCCGAGGGGCGACTCGGTCTGGGCTTCGGCCTGCCGGTGAGGTCCTGATGGAAGGCCTGCCGCTTTCCGGGCCAGCCGGGGAGGCGTTACCCCGGCGGAGGGGGTGGCTCACCCTGCTCCTCATCGCCCTGAATGTCCTGGTCTTCCTGGCCATGTTGCTCTCCGGGAGTTCCCTGTTCTCGCCGGGGCTGGCGGATCTGCTCCGCTGGGGCGCCAGCTACAGCCCCCGAGTCACTGCGGGGCAGGGCTGGCGGCTCTTCACCTGCATCTTCGTCCACATCGGGCTCATCCACCTGGCCTTCAACATGGCGGTGCTCTGGAGCATCGGCTCCTTCATGGAGCGGTTCCTGGGCAGGGCAGCGTTTCTGGTGGTCTACCTCCTCACGGGGCTGGCGGGGAGCGTGGCCTCCCTCTGGTGGAATCCCTTTGTGGTCTCGGCCGGGGCCTCGGGGGCCATCTTCGGGCTCTACGGCGTCCTCCTGGGAATGCTCCTGGCGGACCGGGGCGTGCTGGACCGTTCGGCGGTCCGGGGCCTCTCCCGCAGTGCCCTGACCTTTGTGGGCTACAACCTGGTCTTCGGTTTCCTGCAGTCCGGCATCGACATGGCGGCCCATCTGGGGGGGCTGGTCTCCGGGTTCATCTGCGGCCTGATCCTGGCGGGACGCCTCGGCCCCCAGGGGATCCGCGGGTGGGGGAGGACCCTGCAACTGGCCTTCGGCGGACTCCTGGTCCTTGCCCTCGCCGCCTACACCCGCCCCCGGACCCCCGATCTCCAGGGGGCCCTGGAGGCCTTCTTCCAGGCCGAGAGCCACGCGGTGGAGAGCTACAACGCCGCTGTGGACAAGGCCAAGCGGGGGGAGCTGGGGGATGGGGCCTTCGCGGACGAGCTTGAGGGAAGGATCCTGCCTGGCTGGCGGGCGGCGAGAGTGCGCTTGGAGAGCCTGTCCGGTCTGCCTGCCAGGCAGGAGGCCCAGGTGGATCCCATCCGCCGATACGCCGAGGCCCGGGAGCGGGCCTGGGAGCTCTTTGCCGAGGCCCTGAGGACCGAGGACCCGGCCAAGGCGAAGGAGGCCATGGGCTACCAGAGGGAGGCTGAGGGGATCCTCAAGGACTCGGGCCACGGCAGAAAATGAGGACAGGGCCCGGTCCTCATCCCCTGATGAAGTGGGGGATCTCCAGGTCCGGCTCCGCCAATCCATTGGACTCTCTGTCCAGGCATCCGCAGGAATGGCGTGACGGAAGGACGATTCATGGCTGTTCTGGGGGCATCCCGAATTGTCTCGCCCTGCGGGGGGATGCCACAATTCCCCCATGCCCTTGCCCTCCCGCTTCGTCGCCCGCCTGCGCCGCCTCCCGTTGCGGCTCCGCAGGGTTCTCGGCGGGGGGACCGAGGGGCTCCATCCCAGCAAGCTCAAGGGCTCCGGACTCACCTTCGTGGAAAACCGGCCCTATGTGCCGGGGGACGATCCCCGGGCCATCAACTGGCCCCTCACGGCCAGGATGGGTGAACCGATCATCAAGCGCTTCGAGGCCAGCCGGGAGCTCATCCTCTGGCTGGTGGTGGATCCCCACCCCTCCATGTTCCTGGGGGATCCGGTGAGTCCCATGCGCTGGGCCCTGGAGATCGCCGGAGCGGCCATGGCGACGATGAATGCCGGCAAGGACCGCCTCGGGCTCCTGGTCCCCGGTGATGCCCGGACCCCGGCTCTGCGCTTGGCGCCCCGCCGGGGCCGGGTGTCAGGGCTCAAGGTGATGGAGGCCTTGGCGGAGCTGGGGCCGAGCCTGCCCAGCCCCGAGGGCTGGACCCGGGCCCTGGGGCACTGGGGTGAGCGGGGCCGGGGGCATCGCCTCTGGATCCTCAGCAATGGCGCAGGGCTCCAGGGCCTGGCGCCCCTCGTCAAGCCCCTGGCCGCCCGCCATCGGGTGGTCTGGTTCAACCCCGACACCCATGGCCGGGAGCAATGGCCCGACCCGGGGCTGCCCGCCACGGTGGAGCGCCTGTCCTGGGACATCCTGGAGGATCCCATCGTGAAGCTGGGGACCTGGCTCAAGGGCGGTGGCGCATGAGCCGGGGAGTCGTCTGGATGGAGGAGGGGCAGGGGAGCCCCCTTCCGGTCTCCCATCCCTTGAGTGAAACCAAGGAGGCCACGGATAAGCACGGATGGACACGGATGGGAAAGCGTCCGGGATGTAGGGTCCGGCTTGGGGTGCCTGGGGCCACACCCCTTCCAGAACCAGCCCCCAGGCACTCCCTGCTGGGTTGCAGCCCATCCGTGTCCATCTGTGTCCATCCGTGGCCATTCCGGGTACTGCCCCGGGCTCTCCGTGGCTTCGGCCTGGCCGCATGCCTGGTCTTGACCCTCTCCCCGGTTTCCGCGGCTCCGGTCTGGTCGGCGCCCAAGGAGATCCCCTTCGGGACGCTGGGCACCCTGGAGCTGAGGGAGGCGGATCCGTCGCTTCCGGCGCCCCCCCGCCCCGGGGATGACCGCCTGGGACCCTTCGAGCTGCGGGGGGCGGAGCCCCTGGCGGATGGCCGGGGCTGGAGGCTCACGGTCCAGCCCCTGGTGCCGGGTACCCTCCGGATTCCGGTCCAGGACCTGGGGGACGGGCGGCGCACCCCCGAGCTGCGGGTGCTGGTCCCCCGCACAACGCCCTTTGGGGCCCCCATGGTGGGGGTCGGAGGGGGGCAGGAGGATGTCCTGCCGCAGGCGCCCTTTCCCTGGGCCTGGGCCAGCCTGGGGCTGATCCCCCTGGCCCTGTTCGTGGGGGGGGGCTTCCGGCTTTGGCGCCGGGGTCGATCCGGCCGCACCTATTACCGGGCCCTCCAGGCCTTCCGGCAGGCGTGGCCCCCTGTGTCCGCTGAGCGGAGCACCCTGGACCAGGTCCATCGCCTCGGACGGAATCTCCTGGCGGCGCGCTTCGGCGAGGAGGCCCGCAGCTGGGGGGCCGTGGACTGCCACCGCCACAAGGCCGCCCCCTGGGGGGACTGGGTGGAGGCCATGGATGAGCGCCGCTTTGCTGGTCGCGAAGCGGCCCTGCCTGCCCTGGACAGCCTGCTCAAGTGCCTGGAGGTTCCATGATCGACCTCCGCTTCCCCTGGCTCCTGCTCCTCCTGGTCCCTGCCCTCTGGTTCACCTGGCGGACGCCTTATCGCTGGGGCATTCCTCACAGCCGCCCCTCGGGGCGGCTGGCCAAGCTCACGGCCCATCTCCTGCCCGCCCTCTTGGCGGTCTGCCTGATCATCGCGGCTGCCGGGCCGGAATACCGCAGGCGTGTGCGGGGCACGGCCCCCGTGGTGGATTTCGCCATGGTGCTGGATGGCTCCAGCTCCATGAAGGCCCTGGACGACGGCCAGGAGGACCGCTGGACCGCCGCCCGGCGGCTCCTCCGGGTCTTTATCGCCAACCGCCCTGAGGACCGCTTCGCCCTCATCCTCTTCAGTGCCCATCCCGTGACCCTCAGCCCCCTCAGCGCCGACCATGTGCGCCTCTGGAGGACCCTGGAGCGCCTGGAGCTGGACAGCCGGGATGACGGAACGGCCATCGGCAGCGCCCTCATGACCGCCGTGCGGAGACTCTCCAGCAGTCCCGCCCGCTCCCGGGTCATCCTGCTTCTCACGGACGGGGCCCAGAACCGCGGCCGGGTGAGCCCCCAGGAGGCGGCGGAGGAGGCGAAGGCCAAGGGGATCCGCATCCACACCGTGGCCATCGGGCGGGCCAGCGGGGAGTCCCTCTATCCCGTGGATGGCAACAAGCTGGCCAGCCTCAAGGTGGATACGGATCCGGCCACCCTCCAGGCGGTGGCAAAGGCCACGGGTGGGGAGTTCTTCTCCGCGGATGATCCCAAGGGTCTGGCCCGGAGTCTGAAGGCCATCGATCAGCTCGAGAAGACGGCCCTGCCGGTGGATCCGCCCTCGGAAGGCGTCCCCCTGGCCCGGGACTTCCTCCTGGCGGCCCTGCTCTGCGTGCTGCCCCTCGCCTTCGATCTCGTCCGCAAGCGGGGCCGCAAGGCCCCGGCTTGGCTGGGGGAAGCATGAGCCCAGCCTCCTTTGTCCAGCCTCTGTTCCTGGTCCCGGCGGGTGTGCTGGCTGTGCTGGCCCTGGCCTTCGGGATCCGGGCCCACCTCCGCCCAGGACTCGGGGTGCGGGTGGTGGCCCAGCGCCCTCTCCTTCAGGGGCTCGGGCTGGCTTTGGTCCTGGCTGGATTGGGCGTCGGCCTGGCGGGCCCCCGGGGAGGCTCGGTGGAGGTGCCCAGGCTCACGGTCCATGTGGTGGTGGACGCCAGCCGTTCCATGCTCGCCCCCGTGAGCGGCGAGTCGGGTGCGCCCTCGCGCTGGGAGGCCGCCCGGCGCATCCTGGAGCGCCTCTGGAGCCGCCCCAACCCCGAGGTCCGCTTCAGCCTGGACATCCTCACGGGGGATGCGGTGCCCCTCCTGCCGCCCGGGGAGGATCAGGCCCTGCTCAGGGATGTGCTCGGCACCGTCAGCCCAGGGGAACTGGGCTCCCAGGGCACCAGCCTCGGACGCGGCCTGCCCATGGTGGCGGCCCAGGCGGAGCCGAGGACCCCGGCTGTGATCCTGCTCCTGGGGGACGGGGAAGAGACCTGGGAGAAGCGGGAGGAGGCCCTGCAGCGGGCCAAGGCGGCTCTGGCCAAGGCCAGGCTGCCCCTCTTCGCCCTGCCCCTGGGGGGCACCGAGGCCCGCCAGGTGCCGGGCTCCAAGCCCGGAGAGCCCAGCGAGACCCGCCCGGACCCTGAGTTCCTGAAGCAGCTGGCCGAGGCCACGGGGGGACAGCTCCTGGCGCCCGGAGACGATCTGGCGGCGCGCTTCCAGCGCCTGGCCCGGGGACAGGACCCGCTGCCCGCCGCCCGCTCCCTCATGCCCACCCATCCGGAGTGGGGGGCCTGGGTGGCCCTGGCGGGGCTGGTGCTCTGGCTCCTGGGGGCGGGGCGTCCCCTGAAGGCCTGGCGCACCCCCCTGCTGGTGTTGGCGGGGTTCCTGGCAAGCCAGCCCGGTCACGCCGCCATGCCCCAGGGCGTGAAGGTCTGGATGGCCCAGCGGGCCCTGGACCGGGGGGACCTGGATACGGCCCGCCGCTGGAGGCCACGGGGGGACCGGCCCCTGGATCGCCTGGTGGCGGCGGAGGTGGACCTGCGCAGCGGTCAGGCCCAGGCCGCCCTGGAGGTTCTGAATCCGCTGCTGGGCCAGGGGGCGCCCACCCCACCTCCTGTCTGGCGGGCGCCCGCTCTCCTCATGGCCGCCCGGGCCCAGGTGGCCCTGGGACACCGGGGCGAAGCCCAGGGTCTCCTGGAGCGGCTCCTCAAGGAGCAGCCCGGGCGTAGCGAGGCCGTACAGAACCTCCAGACCCTCCTCAAGGACCAGACCCCGCCACCGCCCGACCCGAAGAAGCCCCCGCCACCGCCTCCCATCCGTCCCAGCCAGGGGGCCCAGGAGGACGAACTGGAGGGCATCCGCCAGCGCCTGCCCAAGCGGCCGGACCCCCAGGGAGGGGTGCGGGATCTCTGATCCCAGAGCGCTGTGAATTGACTTAGATTTTGCTAGCACAACATTCAGCCGATACGATTCTCGATTCGCCTCCCTCGTGCCGGGCGGCCTGTTTCTTCGAGGTGAAGTTGTGTTCCAGCGCTGGTTTCAGAACCTCTCGGTCCGCCGCAAGATCTCCCTGGTGACGGCGGCCATCTCCCTGGTGATGCTGATCTCCCTGGGGATCACCCTCCTGGGGGTCCGGGCTGCCATGCAGCGAACCCATGCCATCAACCAGGAGGATCTCCTGCCGACGGCTGATCTCACCGTGATGCGCACCTCCTCCCTCCGGGCCATGAACCTGCTCTACAAGCACATGAGGGCCACCTCGTCCCAGGAGATGGCGGCTGTGGAGGCGGAGATCGTCAAGGTGGATACGGCTGCCGATGAGGCCTGGTCACGCTACGAAAAATCCCTGGTGACACCTCTGCAGAAGGAGCTGGCACCCGGGTACCGAGCCGCCTCCCTGGAGCAGCGGAGGATTCGCAATGAGTTGGTCATACCGGCATCCCGGGCTCACAACCTGGAGCTCGCCAACCGGATCCTCCGGGAGCAGTTGGATCCCACCGATGCCCGCCTGGGCCCTCCGGGGGGGAAGCTGGTCAAGGATGCCGAGGTCCATGCCGCAGGATCCCTGGATACCGGGCAGGCGGAGGCCCGCCGGGGGATGGTCCTGGCCATCGTGATTTTCGTCGCGGGCATCACCATCCTGGTCTTCCTGGGCTGGATGCTCATCAAGGGGGTGGATGAGCCCCTCCAGGCCTGCAGCCAGGTGTTGGGGCAGCTCTCCGAGGGCGACCTCCGGGTGCGGACGGCCCTGGACAAGCGTCGGGATGAGTTCGGGGACCTGGGGCGGGCCCTCAATGCCACCGCCGAGAAGCTGCGCTCCCTGATCCACGATGTGCAGGTGGGGGTGGAGGGCATGGCCAGCGGTTCCACCCAGCTCTCCGCCTCGGCGGATGAGATGGCCAGCACGGCCGGGGAGATCGCCCATGTGGCCGAGAGCATGCGGACGGGCAGCGAGCGGATGGCGGCTGCTGTGACGGAGCTCTCTGCTTCCATCGAAGGGGTGAACCAGGGCACCCAGGCCTCCCTGGAGCGCCTGGATGAGACGGTGCAGGCCACCCTCCACGGGGAAGCCTCAGGGACCACCACCCAGCAGGCCATGGGTGAGATTTCCACGACGGCCAGGCACATCTCCGATGCGGTGGGTGTCATCCGGGAGATTGCCAACCAGACGAATCTCCTGAGCCTCAATGCCGCCATCGAGGCGGCCAAGGCCGGGGAGCATGGCCGGGGCTTCTCGGTGGTGGCGGAGGAGGTCCGCAAGCTCGCTGAGCGCAGCGGGTCCTCGGCCAAGGAGATCGATACCCTCCTGCTGGCCGCCACGGCGGCGGTGGATCGGGGGGAGCACACGGTCTCCTCGACGGTGGAGATCCTCAAGAACATCCGCACCAGCCTGGATGAATTCTCGGGGCATGTCCGGAGCATGGCCGCGGCGGCCATGGAACAGGCCTCTGCGGGCAGCGAGGTCGCCCGTCAGGTGGAGACCAGTGCCCATGAGTCCGCCACCGTGGCCTCGGCCATCATCCAGATGTCGGCCTCCACGGGCGAGGTGGCCCGGACCGCCTCTGAGCTCCACCAGCTTTCAGAGCGGCTGCAGGATCAGGTCCGGCAGTTCAGGCTGTAAGCATCAGGCCCAGGGGATCGGGGGTGTAGATCCGGATACGGAGCCCCCGATTCCCGCCGTACTGCCAGCGCATCTTCCGGAAGTCGAGGGGCGCTTCCAGGTCCAGCTGCACATAGCGGACCCCGAACCAGCCCCGTCCCTCGGAGATCCGCCCGGCGAGCGCGCGTCGGGGCACCACCAGGAGGGGGCTGCCGAAGGTGTAGACCGTCAGGGTGTCGCCGGTGAGTCCCAGCGCGGCATCCATGAAGCGCATCTGGAAGGGGCGGATGAGGGCGATTTCCAGACCCCCCTGGACCCTGCCCGGGGCCTCGGGGGGGATGCGGCCGCTGCGGCGCCGGACCAGGGCCTGGATCAGGGTCACCAGGACCAGGAACCCCAGCGGGAACAGCAGGGTCAGCTCCAGCGGGAAGGCGAAGCGCCAGCCGGCTTCCTCCGGGATGAGCGAGAGGCTCCGGGCCAGGGCGGGACCGGGGGTGGATCCGTCACTGAGCCGGAGGGAGGCCAGCAGCGCATGGAAGCCCCTCTGGACATCCCTGTCCGCCCTGAAGGTGTCCAGCTGGACCCAGTGGCGGACTCCGTCCGCCTCGAAACAGGTGATGAGCCGGAGGCGTTTGCCGCACTTCTGGAGGGCATAGGCCCCCCCGGCGAAGAGAGGGAGTTCCTTGAAGAACCAGCGGCAGCCATCCTTCTCGTAGCTCAGGGGGCCAGGGGCATATCCGGGGAGCCCGAACCAGCGCGTGCAGGCCTGGGGGAAGTCCCGCTCATCCAGGGGCTCCCAGGCCAGGATGAGCCGCCCCGCAGGCCCGCCCATGCTGAGACGCTCCCAGCCACCGGCGCTGCTTCTCTCTGGAGGGGAGAATCGGTCGGGAACCAGGAGGGTGGCACTGCCGAAGCTGATGAGGTGAGGAGGGCCGGAGGGGGCCAGGGCCCGCCGCTGGAGCCACAGAGGGATGGCCAGCATCAGGACCACGAAGGCCATGACCGGCAGCATGATCAGGGTCTGGCGTCGCAGCACCGGGCCTCCAGAGGGAAGGTGATGATGGGATCGTAACGCGGTCCCTCCACTCCGGAGATGCTTGCGTAAAGGTGGAAGGCCTTGACCTGGATCGCCAGGGGCGCTGGAGCCGGTCCGAAGCGGGTGGCGTCCACCGGGGGGGCGGGGCGGGCCAAGGTGATGTGGGGCCGGAAGGGCTTGGCGTCGAAGGGGGTGCCCTGAGTCAGCAGGGCTCTCCTCAGGGCTCCGGCCAAGGCTTCCAGGGACGGATTCCGCTCAATCCCGAGGTAGAGGATCCGGCTCGAGGAGGCCGTCGGGAAGCCCGCCAGGCCCCCCGTCCGGAGCGCAAAGGCGGCATGGCAGGAGGCCACGGCATGCCCGAGAGCCTCCAATCGCGGAAGCGCTTCCTGGGGACCTTCCCCCAGGAAGGCCAGGGTCAGGTGCAGGCCCTCGGGATGAGGCCAGCGGGCCTGGATGCCCCGGGACTCCGCCCTGGCCCTCAGGTCCCGCTGGTGGTCAGCCAGCGCATCCGGAAGGGGCAGGGCGAAGAAGAGGCGCATGGACTCAGTTCTGCAGAGCGGTGCGCAGTCCTTCCAGGTCCTGTGTGAAGATCCGGACCTTGGCCCCCTTCTTTCCGCGCATCTTCCAGAGCCCCTTCCGGAAGTCCTGGGGCCCCTGGAGGTCCAGGATGAGGGAGGGGACGCCCAGCCAGGCTCCAGCATCCTCGATGTGCCCCTTGAGGGCCGGTCGGGACATGACCAGGAAGGGGGAGCCATAGGTATAGATCGTCACGAGCTCCTTATTCACCACCAGGCAGGCGTTGAGCATCTGGAGCTTGCCACCGCCGCGGACGGAGATCTCCAGGTTGTTGCCCTGGAAGAGGGCCTTCTGCTGCTGGGGCAGGCGGCCTCCGAAGGTGCGGACGATGAACTGGATCACCAGAAGGGCCAGAAGCACGCCCAGGGGCAGGAGCCAGGAGAGGTAGGCGGGCTGGATGAAGCCCCAACCCGGTTCATGGCCCGCTGAGGCCAGGGCCTGGAGGGCGGCCGGGCTCAGGACGGAACCGTCCACGAGGCGCAGGGAGCGCACCATGGCGAGAAAGGCGTCCCGGACCCCCGGGGTGGGCTGGGGGGTCTCGAACTGGATCCAGTAACGCTCTCCGCCTTCAGCGAAGGTGACGATCATGCGTATGGGCTGTCCGGCCGTCTTCTGGATGGCAAAGGCACCCGTGCCGGGGGCGGGGAACTCCCGGAAGAACCACTTGGCGTCCCGTCCCTCATAGGGAGCTGGGGCCGGTGCATAGGCCGCCATGGCGAACCAGTCCCGGTAGAGGTCCGCCGGTGCCACGGCGTCTGCGGGCTTGCGGGCGACCATCAGGCTGCCGATATTGCCCTTGCTGAGGTGGGCCTTTTCCCATCCGGGGAACTGGACCGCGGCCGGGGTGCCAAAGGTATCAGGGAGTTCCAGGGACAGCCCATCCACGGAGACCCGCTGGACAGCCCCACTCAAGTGGAAGCGCTTCTGGAAGGCATGGTTGGCCCATCCGATCAGGATGGCGGCGATGGCGAAGACCGCCACCATGAGGAGGGTGTGACGCTTGACCAAATCGGACTCCGGGGGAAAGGGTCATTATCCACGATGCGGTCCGGCTGGACCACGGTGCGATCGCCCTTCCCCCTGATCTTCCGGTCTATTCCCCCTTGACCCAGGCCTCGAACTCCTTGGGGGGCAGGTAGCCATCGGCGCGCCTCACCACATTGCCCTCGGGGTCCAGGAGGAGCAGGGTCGGGTATCCCTTGATGCCGTAGCGCTGCTCCAGGTATTTGAGGCTGGTGGCCTGACCGTCCCGGGTCTCGGTCTTGAGGGAGGCCGGAACCACCCTCGCCAGGGCGGCCTGTCCCTGGGGGCTCGGGAAAACATCCCGCTGGAGCTTCAGGCACCAGCCGCACCACTCGGTCCACACGTCGGCGAGGATCAGCTTCTTCTCCGCCCGGGCGCGCTTCTGGGCGGACTCCAGGTCATGCTCCCAGACCACCTGGGCGGTGGCGGGAAGGGCGGCCAGCAGAAGCACAGCAAGAGGTCTCATCAGTTCCCCCGTGGGATAGAACCTTTGGATGCCTTCAGGAGCGGAGTGGTTTACCGGAAAACTTCAAATGGTCTGCTCCGGCTTCCAGCCGAAGAGCCCCAGTTCCTTGATGCGCGGGACGGTGATGGCCGGGACCATGGACTCCCAGGAGGCATCCCCGCTCTCGATGCGGTGCAGGACGTCATTGGGATAGGCGTCCAGACAGCTCTCGTCGAAGCCCCACAGAGACTCCACCAGGTGGTTGTAGAGCATGTAGGCATAGAGCATCTTGAGGTGCGGCAGCACATCCACCGTGTCGCCCGTGACCAGGGGGCTGCCCGGACCCCGGCCATGGGCGGGGTAGACGTAGAGCTTGAGGTCGTAGCGGAAGAGCCGCCCCAGGGCCTCCAGGATGCCTCCGGGCAAGGAGGTGTAGTGCTCGTCCTTCATGAGCTCGTAGAAGGTGAGGGCGCCCATGGCGATGCCCACCATCTCCGAGGTGTAGCGCCGCAGGTAGCCCGCCAAGCGGTGGTTGTGGGGCAGGTTCGAGATGAGGACCGTGTGGCCGAGCATGCTCATCAGCTCCACCCGGTCGATGATGTCCTGGGGACAGCTGTAGTGCGGATCGCCCAGCAGGTTGTTGAGGCTGAGCTCCATGAGGACCACCAGCTCCTTGCCCTGGACCCGCTCCTCCTGCTGGAAGCGACGGGTGGCGCAAGCCAGCATGTCGGTATGGAGCCGGGTCACGGGGTTGAAGCGGCCCCGCTCCACCAGGATGGCCTTCTTGCGCAGGACCTCGGAGGGCTGGACGACGTCTCCGTCCGGGCGGAACAGCACGGCGTTGGTGATCCCCAGCTCCACCAGGTAGATGGAGGTCAAGCGGTTATCGATGCCCTCGAAGGCCGGCCCCAGGAGCTTGAGCATGTCGATCTCGATGCGGTCCGTGCCGAGCCTGTCCACCAGGGACTCGATGAGCTTGCGGGGATCATCCCGGTAGTAGAAGGCGGCGTAGCAGAGGTTGACGCCGACGATGGCCAGGGCCTCCTGCTGGAGGACGGCCTCCTTGTCCCACATGCGGACATGGATGAGGATTTCGCTGGGCTCGCCGCCGGGCCGGGTCTGGAAGCGGACGCCCATCCAGCCATGGCACTCGTTGTCGCCCTTGAAGTTGCGGGCGGCAACGGTATCGGCGAAGACGAAGAAGCAGGTCCGGTCTCCCCGCTGCTGGGCCAGCTGGTCGATGAGGAAGTTGTACTCCGTGTCCATCATGGTTTGGAGGCGCTCGTGGCTGACATAGCGCGGCGCCTTGCCGTAGATGGTGTCGCTGCAGACCATGTCGTAGGCCGAGATGGACTTGGCGACCGTGCCGGCGGCCCCGCCCACCCGGAAGAAGGCCCGGGCCACTTCCTGGGCGGCGCCGATTTCCGCAAAGGTGCCGTACCACTGGGGATCCAGGTTGATGGTCAGGGCCTTGCGGTTGGTGGTGAGCATCTCCTGCGAGCCCTGGATGGCCTGGACATGAGCGGAGGTTTCAGACTGGTTCATCGTGTCGTCCTGCGGAAGGGATGGAAGAGGGCTGGGCTCAGTAGTTCTCGACCTCGACCTCGAAGTAGCCCTGGGGATGCAGGCAGGCGGGACACTTCTGGGGGGCGGCCTTGCCCTCGTGGAGGTAGCCGCAGTTCCGGCACTTCCAGACCTGGGTGCCATCTTTCTCGAAGACCTTGCCGGCGTTCAGGTTCTCCCAGAGCTGGCGGTAGCGGGCCTCGTGGTGCTTCTCGACCTTCGAGATCATGGTGAAGGCGGCGGCCACCTCCGGGAAGCCCTCCTCCTTGGCGACGGCGGCGAAGGCCGGGTAGAGGTCGGCCCACTCCTCGTGCTCCCCCGCCGCGGCGGCCTCGAGGTTCTCCAGGGTGCTGCCGATGACCCCGGCGGGGAAGGAGGCGGTGATCTCCACCATGCCCCCCTCCAGGAAACGGAAGAAACGCTTGGCGTGCTCATGCTCGTTGCCGGCGGTCTCTTCGAAGAGAGCGGCGATCTGCATCAGACCCTCCTTCTTGGCCTGGGAGGCGAAGAATGTATAGCGGGTGCGTGCCTGGGACTCCCCGGCGAAGGCCTTGAGGAGGTTCTGCTCGGTACGCGTGCCTTTGATCGAAGCCATGTTCTCTCTCCTGGATGCCTGGCCGGTCCGGGAATGCTGAACAGGTCCGACCAGCCGGCTCCTTCATGTTAACCATGGGCCGGACTGGATTAGACTGGTGAAATGTCTATCGAATCCTTGACCCCCATCCGTGTCCGCTATGCCGAGACCGATGCCATGGGTATCGTTCACCATGCGACCTACCCCATCTGGATGGAGCTGGGGCGTTCGGACTGGCTCCGCGAACTGGGCCAGGGCTATGCGGAGTGGGAGGCCCAGGGGGTGATGCTCACCGTGGCCGAGCTGCGCCTGAAATACCGCGCCCCGGCCCGCTACGACGAGCTGGTGGAGGTCCGCACCCGGCTCCTGGAGGCGGGGCGGCGCAAGGTTGTCTTCGGTTACGGGATCTACCGGGATGGCCTGAAGCTGGTGGAGGGCGAGTCCATCCATATGGTGGCTGGTCCCGATGGCAAGGCCCGGGTCCTGCCCGAGCACCTTCTGGACTTCGTGAGGCAGGGCCTCGCATGAACGGGGCAGGGCTGCTTCCAGCCCTCCTGGCGCTCTCGCTGGAAAGCATCCCTCCTATCCCGCCCCGGCCCGTCGCGTCTGGCCTGGAGGAACCCGGGACGGCCCTGGCCACGCCACTGCTGGGCGCCCTGGACAGCGCCGACGAGGCCATCCGCCAGGGTGAGTTCGTCCTGGCCCTGGGGATCCTGGCCAAGGCTGTTCAGGACCCCGGGGCCGATGGCGGAGCCGTGCGGTCGCGCTTCCTGCAGCTCGCCTCCCAGGGGGTTCCGGGGGCCTTCTACTGGGTGGGGAGGTGCTGCGAAGTGGGGTGGGGAACCCCCACGGACTCCGCCCAGGCCCGTGCATGGTTCGAGAAGGGGGCCCGGGCGGGGGATCCTGACTGTCTGCTCCACCTTGCCTGGATGCTGGACTGGGGGCAGGGGCTTCCCGCCGATGCGGCCCGGGCGAGGCGTCTGAGGGCCCAGGCGGGCTTCCCGGAGCCCACGGGACCTGAATCCCTGACCAGGGGGGGATCTTCTGGGGGGTCGGGGCAGATCCTGGGCAAGGAGCTGACCCCGGTGCGGGTACGCCTGCGGCCCCCTGCGCCCCCCTACCCCATGGCTGCCAAGAGGGCGAGGATCCAGGGGACCGTGGTGGTCCAGATCCTCATCGGGGCCGACGGGGTGCCCCGGGGGGTCCACACGCTGGCAGGCCCGGCGGAGCTGCGGGATGCCGTGGAGGCCTACGCCTTCCGATGGCGCTTCTGGCCCAGCCTGCAGGCAGGACGGGCCATTTCCGCCCGCTTCATGCTCACCATGCCCTTCCGGCTCCATTGAGGTCGGGGCTCCATGGCATTCGGCGACCAATGATGGAAAACTGGAGTGCTATGGATTCCCTGCGTCCGATCTCCCTGTTCAATACCCTGACCCGATCGGTGGAGCAGGTGGTGCCCCTGGAGCCCGGGGTGGTCACCCTCTACACCTGTGGGCCCACGGTCTACAACTTCGCCCACATCGGCAACCTCCGGACCTTCCTTTTCCAGGACCTCCTGAAGCGGACCTTCCAGGGGGCGGGCTACCAGGTCCGCCACTGCATGAACATCACCGATGTGGAGGACAAGATCATCCGCAACTCCCAGGAGGGGCTGGCGGAGGACACGGACAATGCCGCCCGCCACGCAGCCATGCATGCCTTCACGGACCGCTACACCCAGGCCTTCTTCGAGGATCTGGCGGCGGTGGGCATCCCCGAGGAGGGCTTCAACCATCTGCCCCGGGCCACGGCCTACATCCCCCAGATGATCGCCCTGATCCAGACCCTGGAGACCAAGGGCCTGGCCTATGAGCGTGAGGGGAGCGTCTACTACCGAGTGGCAGACCTGCCCCAGTACGGCTGCCTGGCGCACCTGGACCGGGAGGGCATGCAGTTGGGCAGCTCGGTGGACTCCGATGAGTACGAGAAGGAGTCCCTCAGCGACTTCGTGCTCTGGAAGGCCGCCAAGCCCGGAGAGCCCTCCTGGGAGAGCCCCTGGGGCCCCGGCCGTCCCGGCTGGCACATCGAGTGCTCCGCCATGAGCATGGACATCTTCGGCCCCAGGCTGGACATCCACTCCGGCGGCATCGATCTGGTCTTTCCCCACCACGAGAACGAGATCGCCCAGAGTGAGGGCGCCACCGGAGAGAAGTGGGTCAGCCACTGGGTCCACGGAGAGTTCCTGATGGTCGAGGGTGAGAAGATGTCCAAGTCCCTGGGGAACTTCTTCACTCTCCGGGATCTGCGGGACAAGGGGATCGATCCCATCGTCTTCCGCTACACCATCCAGTCCAACCATTACCGCAAGCTGCTCAACTTCAGCTTCGAGGGGCTCAAGGCCTCGAAGAACGCCCTGGATCGCATCCGCACCTTCCGCAAGCGCATGGAGGGCAACGGTGAGGCTGCAGGGCAGGGGGCGTGGCGGGATGCCATCGACCCTGTGGAACGGGTCGAGAAGGCGCGAGCCGCTTTCTGGGAGGCCATGGCTGATGACCTCAACACCCCGGAGGCTCTGGCGGCCCTCTTCACCCTGGTGAGCGACCTCAACGCCCAGGATGACCGCATCGCCCTGATCCGCGAGGAGCGGGACTTCGTCCTGGCCTTCCTGGACGAGACCAACGCCATCTTCCAGGGCTGGCCCCACGAGGAGGACAACCTGGACGCCGAGGTCGAGGCCCTTATCGAGCAGCGCCGGGCGGCCAAGGCCGCGAAGAACTGGGCCGAGTCCGATCGCATCAGGGATCTCCTGAAGGCCATGGGGATTCTCCTGGAGGACCGCAAGGACGGCACGGTGGGCTGGAAGAGGGCCTGACATGGGTTCGGGAGGCCACGGGAGGGTCCTGGCGGAGCAGCGGGGGGGCATCGGCTTCCTGACCCTGGACCGCCCCTCCAGCCTCAATGCCCTGAGTCTGGAGATGATCAGGGCCCTGGCCTCCGCCTTGGAGTCCTGGCGCAGTGACCCTGAGGTGCGGGCCGTGGTCGTGCAGGGGCGCCACGGAACCCACCGCCGTCGCACCTTCTGCGCCGGGGGCGACATCCGCGCCCTCCACAGCGCGGTGCTGGCCGGTGGTGGGGTGGGCGACTTCTTCGATGCGGAGTTCAGCCTCGTCCACGCCATCCACACCTATCCCAAGCCCTACTTGGCCCTGATGGACGGCCTGACCCTGGGAGGCGGCATGGGCATCAGCCAGGGGGCCTCCCTGCGCATCCTCACGGAGCACAGCCGCCTGGGGATGCCGGAGACCCGCATCGGGCTCTTTCCCGATGTGGGGGCTGGGCTCTTTCTCGGCCGCACTCCAGGGGCCTTCGGCGAGTTCCTGGGCCTTACCGGGCATATCGTGGGTCCCGGCGACGCCCTGGCCCTGGGCCTGGGAGATGTCTACCTGCCCAGTGTGCGGATTCCTGAACTTCTGGAGCGGCTACCGGGGCACCCTGATCCGGAAACCCTGGCCCGCGCCATGGCCGATGAGGCCCCGGCCGCTCCTCTGATGGCCCTGCGGGAGACCCTCGACCGGCACTTCTCGCGTCCGGACATGCCCGCCATCCTGGGATCCCTGGCCAGTGAGGACTCCGACTTCCTCCGGGAAATCCAGGAGGCCCTTGAGCGCTCCTCGCCCACCATGCTCTGCGTGACCCTGGAGCACCTGCGGAAGGCCCGCGGCATGGGGCTGGCCGAGCTGCTCCGGGAGGAGCGGATCCTCATGCACCACGGCTTCGACCCCCAGGAGGGCGAGGCCCTGGAGGGCATACGGGCCCGGGTGATTGATAAGGACGATGCGCCCGGCTGGAAGCCAACCACCCTGGCGGAGGTCGATCGAGAGCGGGTGGAGGCCTTCTTTTCCTCCCCCTGGACTGCATCCGGGCACCCGCTGGCGGGTCTGGTCTGAGGCGGGTCGTGGCGTGGGAATTCTGCCATTCCGGTAGGGAATAGTAGATTTCCCAAATGGTATTTCACAAAAGTTCCCGGCTGAATACAAAATACTGAAAGCAATCCTGACAAGCTGCTGAGTTGATCCGGAGCGTGCCGGGCGTCTGACCCCACCGGGCGGAGCCCTGTCTCTCCATCCCGAGTCCTGTGTGGCGCTACGGACGCCGTCCGCTTGGCACCGCTCTGTCTGCAGAGGGGGTCTATTGATAATCCTATGACCTGAATCCGGTTGTTGTTGGGTGGGGTTTGTTAAAAATTGTCATAGCTGGAGAAATAAATGATTAAAAAATTGAGTTGTGTTTGCTTGGTGCTTGCTTCTTTGTCCCTGTGTGCCGATGAGGGCCCGAAGTCGTTCAAGGGGATCGAGTTCTCGGGCTTCATGCGCTACCGCTATGAGTGGACCGAGAACCCCCGTCCCCTGGCGGAGGACACCGTGAGCAACGGCCTCTACATCTCCACCCCTTCTGTGGAGGGCAATGCCGGTGTGGATGCCAAGAGCGAGACCCGGACCTCGCTCTGGCTCAACATGGATAAGGCTTTCAACGGGAAGACCCGCTTCCATGCGGCCGTCCAGGCCGAAACGCTGAGCGGACGGGCCACCGACTCCACGGTGAGCCTCAAGGAGGCCTATGGAGCATCCCGGTTCGGTCTTCTGGAGCTCGCCTTGGGGCGCTTCTTGCCTACCGTCGGGCTGGGGACCATCGGGGGCGCACCCTGCAGTGACGGCATCTGGGCCCATCTCAACACTGCCAAGCTTAGCTCCAACCTCTATCTGGTCCGCTGGGGGCAGCAGCTGAACACTTACCAGGCTTCCATTTGTAATGCCAAGCACGAGACCCTGCTCTATGCGGACGTTAAGTACCGCCCTATCCGGGGCCTTACCCTCTCCCTGGCCTACAATGACGACATCTCATCGCCGGCCAACTACAAGCGGTACCAGGGCTTTGCAGGTGGCTTCGAATACAAGTACGTCTCCAATAACACCCCTTGGCTGACGCTCTCGGGTGAGTACTCCGAGAATGTGTCTGCCCAGGCGAAGAGCCTTACGATCCAGGCTCCTTTGGGAGCCGCTCTCTACACCGCCAGCGCGAGCAGCGAATACACCCCCAAGGCCTGGTTCCTGGCTGCCAAGACCCTGGGGGCCCATCCCTTCAGGCCCGGGACCTTTGGTCTGGAGCTGCAGTACCGCTATGCCGATCCTGCCTTTGACATCCTGGGTATGGCCTCACCCCTGACCTGGAATGTTCCCATGAACTGGAGCTCCCCTTCGCCCGCCGGCTTGGCGGACAATCACAAGGGCCTCCAGCTCACCGGAGAGGTCACGGCCTTTGAGGGCGTGATTTTCAAGGCCTCCTTCGGCTTCATGAAGACCACGGATCCCCTCGCTTACAAGGACCTGGGGGCCATGGGCAGTGTGGCGGTCGTGGGTGGGGTTCCCTTCTACCAAGCTGCCAGCACAGACAGCCAGAAATACCTCACGGCCCAGGTGGTCTACCTCTTCTAGTCGAGGACATTCCCTTTTGCCCGGCTCCGCTCATCCGGGGTCGGGCCCTTCGGTCGTAGGCCGATCCCCCGTACCCAAATGGAGCCTGTAATGAAAAAGAAACATCCTGTTTTAGGCCGCCTCGCTTTCACTGTCTGCCTCGGGGCCGGTATGGCTCTTCCGGGGGCTGCCCAGGCCCCAACCGCGCCACCTGCCTCGGTCGAGGCCAAGCCCAATGTCCTGGTGATCGTCCTGGACGACCTGGGCTTTGCGGACCTCGGAGCCTTCGGGTCCGAGATCAAGACCCCCAACATCGACCTGCTGGCGGCCCAGGGCCTGCGCTACAACAACTTCAACGTATGTCCCGTGAGCTCCCCCACCCGGGCCTCGCTGCTGACCGGGCGTGACAACAACCGGGTGGGCATGGGCCAGGTGGCCAATGTGGACCTGGGGCCCCAGCACCCGGATCTGCGGGGGCGCATCAGCCACCAGGCCGCCACCGTGGCCCAGCTTCTCCAGGCGGATGGCTACAGCACCTACGCCCTGGGCAAGTGGCACGTCGCCCCCCTGAACACCTGCACCCCTGACGGCCCCTTTGACTACTGGCCCCTGGGCAAGGGCTTCGGGCGCTACTACGGCTATCTGGATGGGGAGACCAACCAGTATTTCCCCCTCCTGGTGGAGGACAACCACTTCCTGCCGGCAGTGAACGACCCGGCCCATTACCACCTCTCGGTGGACCTCATCGACCACGCCCGGCAGTTCATGATCGACCACGTGGACAACTACCCCGCCAAGCCCTTCTTTGAATACGTGGCCTTCGGGGCCTCCCACTCACCCCATCAGGTGCCCCGCAAGTACATCGACATGTACAAGGGAAAGTACGACCAGGGCTGGGACGCCATCCGGGAGGCCCGATTCGAGCGGCAGAAGGCCATGGGGGTCATCCCTGCCAACGCCCAGCTCCACCCCCGGGATCCCAAGGTCAAGCCCTGGGCCCAGATGTCTGCCGACGAGCGGCGCCTGGCCGCCCGCTTCATGGAGACCTATGCCGGCTTCATCACCCAGGCCGACGAGCAGGTGGGCCGCCTGATCCAGGGACTGAAGGAGACAGGTCAGTACGACAAGACCCTGATCGTCCTCCTCTCGGACAATGGGGCCACCAACAGCGGCGGTGACCACGGGCTGGACAGCTTTGCCAAGTGGTTCAGCTTCACCCCCCAGACCGTGGCTGAGCTCCTGCCCCGCATCGACGAGATCGGTACTCCGAAGATGGAGGCCCTCTATCCCCAAGGTTGGGCCATGGCGGGCAACACCCCCTTCCCTGAATACAAGGGTGATGTCTACGCCGGGGGCGTCCGCACCCCCCTCATCGTCTCCTGGCCCGGCAGGCTCCAGGGGGCCGGTCAGGTGCGGACCCAGTACGCCCATATCACCGACATCACCCCCACCATCCTGGATGCCCTCCACCTGAAGGCACCTGCCACCTTCAATGGCATCGAGCAGATGCCCATGGACGGCAAGAGCCTCACCGGCACCTTCACCGACGCCAAGGCCGACACCGGCCACCACCTGCAGTATTACCTCTTCGCCGGCAACCGCTCCATCTACCAGGATGGCTGGAAGGCCATCGCCACTCACCAGAAGGGGACCTCCTTCGACCAGGACGTCTGGGAGCTCTACCACGTGAGCGAGGACTACTCTGAATCCCGGAACCTGGCGGCCCAGGAGCCGGCCAGGCTCGAGGCCCTCAAGCAGCTCTGGGCCTCCGAGGCGGCAGCCCACGGTGCCCATCTGGCGGAGCTCGGGGTGAGGGACATGAACTTCGTGCCCGCCTATGCCCCTTCTGCCCGCAATCATTTCAGCTATAGCCCGAAGATGGGGCCCATCTCCATCGCAGCCGCACCCCAGCTCAACAACCGCGCCTACAGCTTCACCACCACCGTGGAGCGCCAAAGCGCCAAGGATGAGGGCGTGCTGGTGGCCATGGGCGATCACGCCGGTGGCTACACCCTGTACATCAAGGGTGATCGGCTGATCTACGACTACAACTTCTTCGGGGAGCACTTCCGCGCGGTCTCCACCGAGAAGGTGCCCCTGGGCAAGTCCACCCTGAGCTACACCTTCCAGCCCACGGGCCTCTTCCAGGGGATCGGGCGGCTGGCCATCGACGGGCGCCCTGCGGGTGAGGTGACCCTGCCCAAGACCTTCAAGGCGCTCTGCACCTTCGACCCCTTCTGTGTGGGCAGGGATGTCAACATCCCCACCTGCAGTGACTATGAAGGGAAGGGGGAGTTTCCCTTCACAGGCCGGATGAGCGATATGGTGGTGGACATCAAGCCCATGGGTCCCCGCCCCGGCGGGCCCCAGGGGGCCCCTCCCCAGGGCCACTGACCCGGTCTGACAGACTGTGACTGATCTCCCGGTGGCCGTGCCTGCGGCCACCGGGTTTTGCGAGCGAGGATCTCCATGGCCCCTTCCCTCCATCTGATGGCCAAGCCCTGCGGGGCGGCCTGCAACCTGGACTGCTCCTACTGCTTCTATCTGGAAAAGGCGGCCCTGCACCCGGGGCATCGGGTCATGTCCGATGAGGTGCTGGAGGCCTATGTCCGGTCCACCATCGAAGGGACGGCGGCCCCGGAGGTCTCCTTCGTGTGGCAGGGGGGCGAGCCCCTCCTGGCGGGGATCGACTTCTACCGCCGGGCCCTGGCCCTCCAGGCCCGCTACGCCGGGGGGAAGACGATCGCCAACGCCATCCAGACCAACGGGCTCCTCCTGGACGAGGCCTGGTGCGCCTTTCTGAGGGAGAAGGGCTTCTCTCTGGGCATCAGTCTGGACGGCCCGGAGGCGGTCCACGACGCCCATCGCCGGGACCGCCAGAGGCAGGGCACCTTTGCCCGGGTCATGGCCGCCTTGGAGCGGGTGAAGGGGGCCGGGATCCCCTTCAACATCCTCTGCTGCGTGGGCTCCACCTCGGCGGGGAAAGGGGCCGAGGTGTACGACTTCTTCGTGCGCCAGGGGATCCGCCACATCCAGTTCAGCCCGGTGGTGGAGCGCCTTCCCGATGCCGGGGAGACCCGCGGCGGATACCGCCATGGCACTCCGGAGACCCTGGGGCAGGGCGGATTCCGCATGGCCCCCTGGTCCGTCCCCACTGGGGTCTACGGGGCCTTCCTGAGGCAGATCTTCGATGCCTGGGTGTGTCGGGATGTGGGGCAGGTCTTCGTGATGAACTTCGAGTGGGCCCTGACGGCCTGGCTGGGGCTTCCGGCTACGGTCTGCGTCTTCGCTGAGCACTGCGGGCAGTCCATGGTGGTGGAGGCGGGCGGTGAGGTCTATGCCTGCGACCACTATGTCTATCCGGGGTACCGCCTGGGGTGGCTTCCGGGGGATGACTGCAGCTCTCTGGTCGCAGCGGAAGCCCGCCTGGGCTTCGGCTCCCGCAAGGCAGGACTGCCGGGTGTCTGCCGCTCATGCGATGTGCAGTTCGCCTGCCGGGGCGAGTGTCCGAAGCACCGCTTCCTGCACACCCCCGAGGGGGAAGTGGGGCTCAACTACCTGTGCGATGATTACCGGAGCTTCTTCCATCACATCCATCCCCATATGAAGGTCATGGCCCAACTGGTCCGGCTCGGCAAGCCCGCAGCCCTGGTCATGGAGGCCCTCCGGGGGCCCCTTCGTATCGAACTCTGAACCCTCCATGCTCCTCAACCTCAGCCTGACCCAGCTCCGGTACTTTCTGGCGGTGGCAGACTGCCTGAGCTATACCGAGGCTGCGCGGAGGCTGAACATCTCCCAGCCCCCCCTGAGCAAGCAGGTGGCCCATCTGGAGGCCGAGCTGGGGGTCCAGCTCTTCCGCCGGGAGCACCGCGGGGTCTCCCTGACCCCGCCGGGGGCCGTCTTCGCCGAGGATGTCCGGGCCTTCTTCGCCCAGCTGGAGGGGGCTGTACTGCGCTCCCGGGACCTGTCGGCCGGGGGGGAGGGCTGCCTTCGCCTGGCCCTCCCCCAGGCCATGGTGCTGGATGGGCTCCTGAACCTGATCCGCCGCTTCACCGTGGCCCACCCGGGGATCCGCTTCCAGGTGGAGCGCCATGATCTCAAGCAAGCCCGGGAGGCCCTGCTGACGGGGGCGGCGGACCTCCTGATGACCCTGGGTTTCGAGCAGGGGAGCCTGCCCGGTTGCGCCTGGAGGCTCCTGGCAGAGCGTCCGGGCTGCTGGATCGTCTCCCGGGATCACCCCCTGGCCTCCAGAGAGGGCCTGGACTCCAGCGACCTGGAAGGGCTGGATCTGATCATCCACGACCGGGAGCTCAGTCCGGGGGGGCACGAGATGGCACTCCGGACCTGCCGGGAGCTGGGCTTCTCGCCGCGTCGTCTCAGGGAAGCGAGCAGTTTCGACTCTGCCCTGACCTATGTCGAGCTGGGCTACGGGGTGATGATCGTGGGCCGCCCCCTGGCGGATCTGAATGCGGACCGCTTCAAGGCCTTTGATCTGCCCCCTGGGTGCGGTGTCGGCCTCCTCCTCGCCTGGAAGGAGGGCAATCCCAATCCCTGTCTCGGGACCTTCCTGGCAAGCTTTCCGCCCTCGTGCGGGGCTTCCTGATCCTGGAGGAGGCGAGGTGTTCCGACCCAACCTGAGCCTGGCCCAGCTGAGGTATTTCCTCGCGGTGGCGGATTGCCTGAGCTACACCGAGGCGGCCCGCAGGCTCCACATCTCCCAGCCGCCCCTGAGCAAGCAGATCTCGCTTCTCGAGGCAGAGCTGGGCTTCCCGCTCTTCCGCCGGGGACATCGGGGGGTGACCCTGACCCCCGCAGGAGCCGCCCTCTCCGAGGAGGTCCGCGGTCTCTTCCAGCTCCTGGAACACTCGGTGACCCGGGTCCGGCAGCTCGCGGTGGGGGGAGGCTGCCAGATCCGTCTGGCCATCCCCGAGGCCATGGTCCTCGATCCCCTGCAGCAGGCCATCCGGCATTACCAGGAGAGTCATGCAGGGGTCGACTTCCATGTCTCCCGTCTGCCCATGGGGCAGACCCGGGAGGCGCTCCTTGTCAGTGCCGTGGACCTGCTCTTCACTCTCTCCTTTGAGCTGTCCTCTCTTCCAGGTTGCGAGTCCCTGAGCCTGGGGGAACGGGAGGGGCGCTGGGTCCTCGCCCGTTCCCATCCCCTGGCTGCTGGAGGGCGGCTGGACCTGGGGTGCTCCGGACTTCCCCTTGTCCGGGTGCGGGAGGGGGGCTCCCCCGGGGGACTGGCTTGGCTGGATCGGGCCTGTGAACTGGAGGGTTACCATCCGCATGAAGTGGTGGAGGTCTCCAGCTGGGAGGCTCTGCTGACCCAGGTGGAACTGGGGCGCGGGGTCGCCCTGGTGGGGCGCCCCCTGGCCGAGCGCAATGCCGGGCGCTTTGCGGCCTTCGAGCCTGGGCCCTTGGTGCCGAGGGTGGGGCTGGTGCTGGTCTGGCGCCGGGACAGCGCGAACCCGGCCCTGCCCGGCTTCCTGGCCTGGCTGGAGGCGCAGGCTTGAGGCTGGAGGGGAACGCCGTCCGCGTGAAGTTCCCCTGAGAGGTCTCAGCGGGGGGTGACCATCGGTGCGGCGCCCGGTGCAGAGTGCCGTCGGAAGGCCCCCTGGTTGATGGCCACGAAGCTGGCCAGAAGGAGAAGCACCAGGGCCAGCAGGGCGGCGCCCCTCCGGCCGGTGGCCAGGGCCCTGGGGGCCAACTCGGCCATCACCAGGGCGAGGACAGCCAGGGGCAGCTTGAAGTAGAAGGCGTGGTTGGAGGCGTAGCAGATGCCGGCCTTGGCGGCGACGGCCAGGAGGACGACCCCCAGAATGAAGGCGATGCGGATGCCCCAGCGGACCTGGCGGGCCCAGAGGGCGGGGGCCAGGCCCGCGAACTCCGGCTGGGCGCTCTCCAGCCCGGAGATGAGCAGGGCGGCGACCGCTCCGCCGATGGCCACCGCAAGGGCCGCGAAGTGGATCCAGGTGAGCAGGTGCATGATGTCAAAGGCGGGCATGGCGTGGCTCCTGGGGATGGCCGGGGGAGTCCGGAAGCTGAGGCCATGTTACTCCAGACGCCGGGAGGGCTCCGGCCCGGTCCTCCGCCGAGTTTATCCTTCTGGAACTCAGCCAGACTGAGATGGGTCGATAACCGGGTTCTCTTTTCCGGCGGCTCAGAAGCCCAGGACCCTCCGAACCGCGGCCTCCAGTCCACCGGGGATCAGCTCTGCCAGCTCGTAGCGGACCCTCAGGATGGGCTTGTCCACCCGCAGGACCCGGGTGATGTCGATGGGCGTGGCCGAGACCACCACCTCGCAAGGCGTGGCGTGGATGGTCGCCTCCAATTCCCGGATCTGGTGTTCACCATAGCCCATGGCGGGCAGGACCCCGCGGGCATGGGGGTACCTCCGGTAGGTCTCGGCGATGGAGCCCACGGCATGGGGGGAGGGATCCACCATGCGGGCGGCTCCCGCCGCACGGCAGGCCACCACTCCGGCGCCGAAGCCCATGCTGCCATGGGTCAAGGTGGGGCCATCCTCGATGACCAGGGCCGCCTTCCCAGAGAGGGTCTCGGGGCGTTCGCAGCTCACCGGACTGTTGGCGCGGAGCACCTGGGCCCGGGGGTTCAGGCGGGCAGCCGCCGCCTCAATGGCCAGGATGTCCGCCTCCTGGGCCGAGTCGCACTTGTTGATGAGGATCAGGTCCGCCCTGCGGAAATTGGCCTCCCCCGGGTGATAGTGCGTCTCATGCCCGGGTCTCAGGGGGTCGGCGACCACGATATGGAGGTCGCTCCGGCAGAAGGGCAGATCGTTGTTGCCCCCGTCCCAGAGCACCACATCCGCCTCCAGGGCCGCCCGGCGGAAGATCTCCCCGTAGTCCACCCCGGCATAGACCACGAAGCCGTTGTCCAGGTGGGGCTCGTATTCCTCCCGCTCCTCGATGGTGCACTTCTCCCTATCCAGATCGCCGTAGGCTGCGAAGCGCTGGCAGGTCTCCAGGCGGAGGTCGCCATAGGGCATGGGATGGCGCACCACCACCACCCGGAGTCCGAGCTGCTTGAGGATCCGGGAGATGGCCCGGGTCGTCTGGCTCTTGCCGGCGCCGGTGCGGACGGCGGTCACGGCGATCACCGGGCGCTCCACCCGGACCATGGTCCGATCGGCCCCCAGGAGCGTGTAGTCTGCTCCGGCGGCGATGCAGCGGGAGGCCATGTGCATGACATGCTCGTGGGTGACATCCGAGTAGGCGAAGACGCAGACTCCGACGCCTTCCCGCTCGATGACCTCCTCGAGGCGGCTCTCCTCGAAGATGGGGATGCCCTCGGGATAGAGGGGACCCGCCAACTCTGGGGGATAGGCCCGCCCGGCGATATCGGGGATCTGGGCTGCGGTGAAGGCCACCACCCGGTACCGGGGATCCTGCCGGAAGCAGAGATTGAAGTTGTGGAAGTCGCGTCCCGCGGCTCCCAGGATGAGGACCCGGCGTGTGTCGGACATGCGGCCTCCTCGGATATGGGAACATGGGGGCCGGGGCGGTCACCCCATGGGGCAGAGCTGTTTCCCCTCCTGTTCTTTCGACCTTGAAGCTGGGAGTCTTCAGTGATGAACATCCTGGAATCCTGGAAAAAACTTCCCCGCTGGGGACATCGGGCAGCCCAGGCGGTGCTCGGAATCCTGATCCTGTACAGCCTTCTGGGCTTCCTTCTGCTGCCCCTGCTGCTCCGGCGGCAGCTGCCCCAGCGGCTGGGGGGGGTGCTGCACCGCCAGGTCACCCTCCAGAAGGTCCGGCTCAATCCCTTCGCCCTCTCCCTGACGCTGGAAGGGCTGGAGGTGAAGGATCGGGATGGCCAGCCCTTCTTCGGGTTCGACCGCCTGTACGTGAACCTCAAGCTGCGTTCGGTGCTGGGCAATCCTGCCTTTGACGCCATCGAACTGGATGCTCCCCATGGGCGGGTGGTGGTCGGCCGGGATGGGAAGCTCAACTTCGCTGATCTCCTGGAGGGCGGGGAGCCTGCGCCCAAGCCCGCAAGCCCGGCGAAGCCGCTGGACCTCTTCATCGGGCACCTCAAGGTAGAGGGCGGCCGTTTTGCCTTCCAGGACCTGAGCCTGCCCAGACCCTTCGCCACCGTGATCGGCCCCTTGGGGCTGGAGCTGACGGACTTCCGGACCCAGCGGGACAGTCGAAACCCATACGCCTTCCAGGGAACCATGGGCAACGGGGAGCGCTTTGCCTGGAGCGGCACCTTCAGCCTGGATCCCATTCGCAGCCAGGGGAGGCTTCTCCTGGGCAACCTGGACCTGCCGCACTACAGCCCCTACTTCACCGATCGGGTGGCCTTCGACCTCAAGGGCGGGCGTCTGGATGTGCAGGCAACCTATACCCTGGCCTGGTCCGAGGGGCAGCAGGTCCTGAAGATCGATGACGGGAACCTGGCCATGAAGGGGCTTGTCCTGGCGCCCAGGACAGGGGGGGGAGCCTCCCTGGAGCTGCCCTCCCTGGAGCTGAAGGGAGCCCGGGCTGACCTCCTGGCCTCCAGCGCCCATGCCGACTCGGTCCTCCTCCGGGGGCTCCAGGTCAAGGGGACGCGCCTGCCCGGCGGCCAGATCGACCTGGTGCAGCTCCTGACCCCCAGGCCCTCGCCGGAACCGGAGAAGCCTTCCAAGCCCTTCAAGCTGACCCTCGGCACCCTGGCTCTGGAGGGGGCCAAGGTCTCCTTCGAGGACCGGGTGCCCAGGTGGCCGGTCCGTTTGGATCTGCAGGATCTGGCCTTGCACCTCCGCGACTTCTCCCTGGAGCCCCAGCATGCCTCCCAGCTGGACCTCAGTGTCCGGGTCGGGGAGAAGGGCACTCTGCGGGCCGAGGGGGAGCTCAAGCCCCTGGTGCCCAGCCTGGATCTGAAAGTGCAGGGAGATGCCCTGGAGTTGCCCCCCTTCTCCCCGTATCTTCAGGCTTCGCTGCCCATGCGTGTGAACCGGGGGCGGCTGGGCTTTGAGGGGAGGCTGCGGGCCGCCTTCACGGGCCGGCCTTCGGACGCCGTGACCTATGAAGGGGGCCTGGGGCTGGATGAGGTGGATCTGGCCGACGCGGAGAAGGGGGAGTCCTTCTTCCGGCAGCGGGCCCTCCGGCTGGGGGGCATGGTCTTCGGGACCCGCCCCCTTGCCTTCCGGGCAAAGACTCTGGATCTGCGTCAGCCTCAGGTGCTCCTGGTGGTGGACCGGGACGGACGCAGCAACCTGGATCGCGCCCTGGGAACCCCCGTCCCCGGCGCCACTCCGACAGGGACGCCCGTCCCTGCGGCGGCGGGCACCCCCAGCGGCCCCTCCCCGGTGATCCTCCTGGCGAGGGTTTCCCTGGCGGGGGGACGGCTGTCCCTGCTGGACCGCAGTGTGCAGCCCAGTGCTGTCCTCACCCTGACCGGTCTGGAGGGCAGCTACCTGGGACTCTCCACCGAACCCAGCGCCCTGGCCAAGGTCTCCCTCAAGGGCATGGTGGGGGGCGTCGGCCCCCTCAGCCTGGAGGGGCGGGCCATGCCTCTGCGGCATGACAAGGACACGGACCTGACCCTCAGCGTCCGGAATACGGAGATGACCGATGGCAGCCCCTACTCGGGCAAGTTCCTGGGCTACACCATCCGAAAGGGGAAGCTGGAGCTGGCTGCGCACATGGGCATCCAGCAGCGGAAGCTGGATATGCTCTCGAAGCTCACCATGGACCAGTTCTTCCTGGGGGACAAGGTGGAAAGCCCCGATGCCATGCATCTGCCCATCAAGCTGGCCCTGGCCATCCTGCGGGACCGGCAGGGGGTGATCAAGCTGGAGCTGCCCGTGGACGGGAACCTGGATGATCCGGACTTCCACTACGGCAAGATCATCTGGCGTGCCATCGTCAACATCTTCACCAAACTGGCCGCTTCCCCCTTCAAGGCTCTGGGCAGCCTCTTCGGGGGTGGAGACCAGGACCTGAGCCTGGTGGACTTCCAGCCGGGCTCCGCCGTCCTGGCCCCTGAAGCCGCGAAGAAGCTGGGGATCCTGGTCAAGGCGCTCCACGAACGTCCGGCTTTGAGCCTGGAGTTGGAGGGCGTTGCCGGGGAGCCCGCCGATGGAGCGGCTCTGCGCCAGGAGGCCCTGGAGGCCCGGCTGCGGCTGGCCAAGCTGCAGGCCCTGAGGCAGAAGAACCCGGGGCAGACCGAGCAGCCTGTGGGGGCCGAGGAGCGGGAGAAGTGGCTCCGCCTGGTCTATGCCATCACCTTCCCCCAGGCCAAGGACAGCAAGGAGAAGACGCCGGATGCTGCGGGGATGGAGCAGCGGCTCCTGGGGGCCATGCCCGTGGAGCCCGGGCGCTTTGCAGAGCTGGCGGATGCCCGGGGCAAGGCCGTCCTCGCCGCCCTCCTGGCTGGCGGGCAGGTGGAACCCTCCAGGGTCTTTTCGGTCCGCGGAGGGGAGCGCGCAGCCAAGGAGGGGGGGAGCAGGGTGTACTTCGGATTGAAGTAAAGGGCAAAGCCTGCCGAATCCTTAAGGATCCCCCTTCTCCGAGGGCCTGTGTTGGCTTTCCCCATCCTCCTGCTCACCATGCTCCTGCAGCTCCTGGCGGCCTTCCTGGCCCTGCGCCTCAGGCGCTTCACCCGGGAGAGCTGGGGTTGGGTGCTGGTGGCCCTGGCCATGCTGCTCATGGCCCTGCGGAGGGTTGTGACCGGGTGGGAGACCCTTCTGCACCGGTCAGGGCTGAACCTTGAGGCCTGGATCTCCCTGGGGATCTCCCTGCTTCTGCTGCTGGGGATGATCGGCCTTGAGTCCCTGTTGCAGCAGGGACGGCAGGCGGAGGACACGGTGCGGGACGCCCGGGAGCGGGCCGAGGATGAGCGGAACCATGCCGCCCGATGGCAGGAGGAGGCTCTCCAGGCCCGCCAACGGGGCGAGGCCGGGATGCAGGCTGCTGAACTGGCCCGCAGCATGGCCATGGCCATCGACCAGGTGGACATGTGGATCAGCACCCTGGACCTGGAGGGGCGGGTGGTGGCCTGGAACCATGGGGCGGAGAGGATCAGCGGCTATGCCTGGCAGGAGGTCCAGGGGCGGTCCGACTTCTGGCCCCGTCTCTACCCGGATCCCGTGGACCGCGCCCGCTATTCCACCAAGGTGCTCTCCCAACTCCTCGGGGCGGGACCCATCAGGGGCGAGGAGTCGGTGATCCACTGCAAGGACGGAGCCACCAAGGTCATCTCCTGGCATGTTTCGCCCGTGTACTCGCCGGAGGGGGCTGTCACCGGCTCCCTGGCCCTTGGCCATGATGTGACCGAGTTCCGGGGTGCCCAGGAGCACCTCGAGCGGATCCGGACCCTCCAGGACCTGATCCTGGACAACACAGCCCTGGGGCTCTGCCTGATGCACGGGAGGATCTTCCAGTGGGCCAATCCCCGGGCGGCGGAAATCCTGGGGATTCCCCTGGAGCAGCTGCTGGGGAGCGAGACGCGCACCTGCTTCCCCGACGAAGCCAGCTATCAGGACTTTGACCGGATGGCCCGTGAGGCCATCGCCTCAGGACGGTACTGGGAGGGCCGCACCCGCTTCCGGAGGCCGGACGGCACCCTCTTCTGGGTCCGGGTGGTGGGGAGGGTCCTGGATCCGCGCCAGCCATCCATGGCCTCGGTCTGGCTCCTGGAGGACATCAGCACCAAGGTCGAGCTGGAGAACACCCTGGTGGAGAGCGAGGAACGCTTCCGGGGGGCCTTCGAGGGCACCCGGGACGCCATGCTCCTGCTGACGCCCAAAGGGATCTTCGACTGCAATGCCACCGCACTGAAGCTCTTCGGCTTTGAGGGGAAGTCGGAGATCCTCCAGCGGCGTCTGGATGAGCTGGCACCCGCCTGGCAGCCAGGGGGCACCCCTTCGGCCGTGGCCCTCAACCAGCGGATTCAGGAGGTGCTGGGAAGCGGTCCCACCACCTTCACCTGCAGCTTCCGGCATCGGGTGGCGGGTGAGTTCCCGGCGGAGGTCTTCCTGAACGCCTTCAGCATGGGCAAGCGGAGGGTCCTGCTGGCCAGCATCCAGCCCCAGCGCGACCACCGGCTCCCCGAAGGGGAGGACTGGCTGGCGGGATTCCGCAGCGCCCTGGAGGGCCACCCTGAGGCTACGCTCATCCTGGACGCCCGGACCCAGCACTTCGTCTACTTCAACCGGGCGGCCCTGGCCATGCTGCGGTGCCGCCTCGAGGAGGTCCCGCACCTGGGCCCCGAGGACCTCTCACCGCGGCTTCAACCCGATGGCCGGGAGAGCCTGGCCACTTCCAGGGAGATGAACGCCATCGCCCTCCTGGGGGGCAGCCACCGCTTCCACTGGACCCACCGGAGCCCCCACCGGGGGGACTTCCCGGTGGAGGTCACACTGATGGCTCTGCAGCCGGGCTTCTGTCCCCTGCTGCTGATCCGCTGGCAGGAGATCAGCGGGTGAGTTTGCGGTACTTGATGCGGTGGGGCTCGAAGGGCTTGAGGCCCAGGACATCCTTGCGGTATTCCTCCCACTGGCTGTAGTTGCCGTCGAAGAAGTGGACCTGGCTGTCTCCCTCGAAGGCCAGGATGTGGGTGGCCAGACGGTCCAGGAACCAGCGGTCGTGGCTCACGATGACGGCGGAGCCTGCGAAGCCCTCGATGGCCTCTTCCAGGGCGCGCATGGTGTTCACATCCAGGTCGTTGGTGGGCTCGTCGAAGAAGAGCAGGTTGGACTCGCTCTTGAGGGTCAGAGCCAGGTTCAGGCGGTTCTGCTGGCCCCCTGAGAGCTCCTTGACCTTCTTCTGTTGGCTGTCGCCGGAGAAGCCGAAGCGGCTGAGCCAGGCCCGGGCGTTGATCTGCCTGCCCCCCAGTTCGATCATTTCGTAGCCGCCGCTGACGGCCTCGAAGACGGTCTTGTCGGGGTTGAGGCTCTGGCGGAGCTGGTCCACGTAGGCCATCTTCACGGTGTCGCCCAGGCGGATGCTGCCCGCATCGGCCTGCTCCTGGCCCGTGAGCATCTTCACCAGGGTGGTCTTGCCCGCGCCATTGGCGCCGATGATGCCCAGGACGCCGCAGCGGGGGATCTGGAAGTCGAGGTTCTCGAAGAGCACCTTGTCGCCGAAGGCCTTGGACACCCCGCTGACCTCCGCCACGATGTCGCCCAGGCGGGGCCCGGAGGGGATGTAGATCTCCAGCTCCTGCTCCTTCTGGCGGCCCTCCTCCCCGGCCAGTCGCTCGTAGTTGGCGATGCGGTCCTTGCTCTTGGCGTGCTGCCCCTTGGGGGACATGCGGATCCATTCCAGCTCGCGTTCAAGGGTCTTCTGGCGCTTGTTGTCGGCCTTCTCCTCCTTGGCGAGGCGGGCCTGCTTCTGCTCCAGCCAGGAGGAGTAGTTGCCCTTCCAGGGAATGCCCTCGCCCCGGTCCAGCTCCAGGATCCACTCGGCCACGTGGTCCAGGAAGTAGCGGTCGTGGGTCACGGCGATGACGGTGCCCTTGTAGTCCTGGAGGTGCTTCTCCAGCCAGGCCACGGTCTCGGCATCCAGGTGGTTGGTGGGCTCGTCCAGGAGCAGGATGTCGGGCTTCTGGAGCAGCAGGCGGCACAGGGCCACCCGGCGGCGCTCACCGCCGGAGAGGTTGGCGATCTTCGCGTCGGGGTCCGGGCAGCGGAGGGCGTCCATGGCCTGTTCCAGCTGGCTGTCCAGGTCCCAGCAGTCGGCGGCGTCGATCTTGTCCTGCAGCTCGCCCTGGCGGGCCAGGAGTGTGTCGTAGTCGGCATCGGGATCGGAGAAGGCCTCGCCGATCTCGTTGTATTCCTTGAGCCAGCCCACCTTCTCGCTAGCGCCCTCCTCCACGATCTCGCGGACGGTCTTGTTCTCGTCGAGCTGGGGCTCCTGGTCCAGGATGCCGGTGGTGTAGCCCTTGCTGAGGACCGCATCGCCGTTGAAGTCCTTGTCGGTGCCCGCCATGATGCGCAGCACCGTGGACTTGCCCGAGCCGTTGAGGCCCAGCACGCCGATCTTGGCCCCCAGGAAGTAGGACAGGGAGATGTCCTTGATGACGGGCTTGCCGTTGTAGTACTTCGACACGCGCATCATCGAGTAGATGATCGTCGGTTCCTCATTGGGATTCTTGGCCATGCGGCATCCTCGGAAAACCCCATGTTACCGGAAGGCGGGGCCGGGGCCGGAGGGGGGCCTGGGGGGTGTTCGCTAACGATATTTATTTCTCCATTAGAAGCCTGTCACGGCACCCTCCTCCCTTGTCATCGAAGGGCCAGCCGAACGGAAATTCCCTGCGGGCTGAGTGACCGGGTGATGGGCCCCCGCAGGGCGCGATCCTCTGGAAAGCAGCCCCCATGCGGCCTCAAGGAGCGACACCATGTCCACCCCCTATGCTTCCCACTACGACCTCTTCATCAATGGCCAGTGGACCCCTGGCCAGCAGGGCAAGACCTTCGCGGCCACCAACCCCGCCGATGGTTCCCACCTGGCCACCTTCGCCGATGCCGGTGAGCCCGATGTGGATGCCGCCGTGGCCGCCGCCCGCCGGGCCTTCGCCACCTGGAAGACCGTATCCCCCCAGGAGCGGGCCACCCTCCTGCTGAAGATCGCCGACCGCATCGACCAGCACGCGGATCGCCTGGCCCTGGCGGAGACCCTGGACAACGGCAAGCCCATCCGGGAAACCCGCAATATCGACATCCCCCTGGCCTCGGACCACTTCCGCTATTTCGCAGGGGCCGTGCGCACCGAGGAGGGGCAGGCCACCCTCATCGATGACCAGACCCTCAGCATTGTCCTGAGGGAGCCCATCGGAGTGGTGGGGCAGGTGATCCCCTGGAACTTCCCCTTCCTCATGGCCGCCTGGAAGATCGCCCCCGCCCTGGCTGCCGGGAACACCATCGTCATCAAGCCCTCCTCCATCACCTCGCTCAGCATCCTGGAGTTCGTGAAGGCCATCGAGGACCTCCTCCCCAAGGGGGTGCTCAACGTGGTGACGGGCCTGGGCTCCGGGGCCGGCAACGCCCTGCTGCACCATCCGGGCGTGGACAAGCTGAGCTTCACGGGCTCCACCGAGGTGGGCTACACCGTGGCGGATGCGGCGGCCAAACGTCTGATCCCCGCCACCCTGGAGCTGGGCGGCAAGAGCGCCAACATTTACTTTCCTGATGCTCCCTGGGAGAAGGCCATCGAGGGGCTGCAGCTGGGCATCCTCTTCAACCAGGGCCAGGTCTGCTGCGCCGGTTCCCGGGTCTTCGTCCATGAGGACATCCACGACCGCTTCGTGGCGGAGGCCGTGAAGGCCTTCGAGAAGGTCAAGGTGGGGCTGCCCTGGGAGCCGGATACCCAGATGGGCGCCCTGGTAAGCCAGGGCCAGGCCGAGAAGGTCCTGAACTACGTCAAGATCGGCGTGGAGGAGGGCGCCACCCTCGCCACCGGCGGTCACCGCATCACCCGCGACGGCCTGGACAAAGGGGCCTTCGTGGAGCCCACCATCCTCTGCGGCGTCACCAACGATATGCGTGTCGCCCGGGAGGAGATCTTCGGGCCCGTGGTGGTGATCATCAAGTTCAAGACCGAGGAGGAGGTCGTCGCCCTGGCGAACGAGAGTGAATACGGTCTGGGCGGGGCGGTCTGGACCAGGGACATCAACCGGGCCTTCCGGGTGGCCCGTGCGGTCGAGACGGGCCGCATGTGGGTGAACACCTACAACGCCCTCCCGGCCCACGCCCCCTTCGGCGGCTACAAGAAGTCCGGCATCGGCCGCGAGACCCACAAGGTCATCCTGGACCACCTGACCCAGACCAAGAACATCTTCATCAGCCTCTCGGAGGCCCCCCTGGGCTTCTACAAATAGGGCGGGAAGCCGGATTCCACGGCCAAGACCCTCGGATTCCGGGGTGTCTTGGCTGTGTTGCTTCCTGCTTGTCTTCTCCACGGTCCCAGGACGACCTCCGGTGGCCCCCGCGCCCGTACCCAAGAGGGGCCGCCCTTCGCGGTAAGCTGGAGCCCCCTCCGAGGTGATCCCTTGAACACCCTGATCCTGGCCTGCAACATGCTGAAGGACGAGCTGGGGAAGGCCCTGGAGGAGACCGGGTGCCTCCATCCCGTTCAATGGCTGGACACTGGGGAGACCCACGCCTGGCCCGACCGGCTCAGGGTACAGCTTCAGGAAGTCCTGGACGGCCTGGAGGGGGTGGAGCGGGTGCTCCTGGCCTTTGGCACCTGTGGCAACGCGCTCCTGGGGCTCCAGGCCCGGGCCTTTGAGCTGGTCTTTCCGCGGGTGGATGACTGCATCAGCCTGGTATTGGGCTCCTGCGAGCGGCGCCAGGCCATCGCCCGGGAGGCCCAGAGCTACTTCCTGACCCGGGGCTGGGTGGAGTCCCCCATGAACCTCGAGTCCATGTACGCGAAGGAGCTGGCCCGACTCACGCCCAAATGGGGCCCTGAGCGGGCCGAGCGTCTGGTGAAGGCTACCCTCATGCCCGACCACTACAAGCGGCTTGTCCTGGTGGACACCGGGGCCTTCGACCTGGAGGCCGTCCGGCCCCGCACGGAGTCCATGGCCAAGGGCTTCGACCTGCGCCACGAGGTGCTGAAGGGGACCACTGAATACCTCAAGCGGCTGCTCTGCGGCCCCTGGGAAGAGGGCTTTGTGATCATCCCTCCGGGTGGGAGCGTGCGTTTCGAGCATGTGCTGGGGGAATCGACCCCGCGCCAGTAGGGGGCTCAGATCATCACGGCCCGTTTCCGGATCTCCGCTTCCAGCCGGGTCCGGAGGAAGGGCAGGTGGCGGGCCAGTCGGACCAGGATCGGCACCTGGATGAAGGGACGGCTGGCGGCCCGGAGGGTCCCGGAACGGATCCGTCCCCGGGTGGCCAGCTCCCGGCCTGCATCCTCATAGCGCGCCAGGATGGATGCCGCCCGAGCCCTGGCCTCCCCCTCGGGGCCGGTCAGGGCCCGGCGCCAGGCCGCAGCGCTCGGGCGCTCCAGGTGCCCGAGGCGCGGAGCTTCCATGAAGCGGCTGAAGGCATGGAAAAAGCTCCGTCCTGTATCCAGGGTGAGTTCCTCCAGGTTGTCGCACACCAGGAGGGACACGAAGGGCTTGGCGCAGACCTGTCGGTCCACCTCATGGAAGAAGAGACCGCCTCGGGTCAGGCGCAGGCCCTGGACTGGAGCGAGTGAAAAGAAGCGTTCAAGGAGCCGACGCAGGGCACTTGAGAGGCCGAGGACATAGATGGGCGAGGCATAGACGACCCGGTCGGCGGCGGCCAGACGCTCGAAGACCCCCCGGCATGCATCCCGGCCATCGAAAATGCAACCCGGCAGGTCCTCGGTCTGGCAGCACAGACATCCCCGGCAGCTTTCGATCCGGAGCCCGGCCAGGTCCACCTGATCCCAGGTTCCGCCTGCTTCCTCCACGCCTTGCCGCATGGCCTCCAGCAGGAGGCTCGTGACCCCCCCCGGGCCCCTGAGGCTTCCATTGATGGCACAGATCCGCATCCCGGCCTCACTTGTGATTCAACGGTTGTTGAAATCGAATGATAGCAGGCACGACCCCTTTCAGGGGTATCGCCTGGACTGGAGGGTCAGTCGGGCATCTCCGCGGACAGGTCCGGGGTTGAGGTGCTCCGCTGCTGGCGGGTCCGGGCCAGGCGCCGGGCGAGCAGGATGATCACAAGGGCGGGGCCGCCGATGAAGAGGAGCTCGGTGCCCAGGGAGAAGAACAGCCAGTCCCGGAGACCTCCGGAGAGGGGGATGGGGGAGACGAAGATGGGTTGCCAGGCGGCCACGAAACGGGCCTTGGAGAAGGGGGCCAGGAAGGCCACTCCGGTGCCTCCGAAGGTGAAGGCGTCCAGGAGGCCATGGGAGAAGGTGGCTGTACCCAGGCAGAGCCAGGTCTTCAGGTGTCTCAGCTGGTTCCGGCGCCCCAGGACCATGGCCAGAAGGGTGATGAGGCCAGCGGCCAGAAGGGAGTGCGGGAACCCCCGGTGGGAGAGCCCGAGGTGGTCCTCGGGATCCAGGAACCCGGTGAACCAGTCCAGATCGGGAGCCATGGCGCAGATGACGGCCAGGATTCGGGTGCGCCGTCCGGGGCGGTCAGGGCTGAAGGCCGTTCCGATGGCATAGCCCGCCACGGCATGTCCGAAGATGGATGGCAAAGGGGCCCCTCCCTGATCGTTCAGGATAAGGGCTCCTACCTGGAGACCGCAAACACCACCTTGTCATTCATGAAGCGTGCCGGCACCAGGAGTTCCACGGTGGCACTCTGGCGATCCGGACTGAAGAGGATGCGGTAGTGGACCTTCTCCAGGTAGGAGCCGGGAACCACCTCGACCCTTCCGATCCGGGGAAGGCCCAGATCGCTGGCCCGGAGCTGCAGGGTGCGGGTGCGCCGGAGGTCCAGATGCCGGGTGAAGAGGGCGTCCCGCCAGTTGGGTCCGGCCTGGCTGCGACCGAGCAGGGGCATGGAGATGATGCCCTCCCGCTCCAGGGTGTCCTTGCGGCCCATGAGATAGTGCAGGGAGTTCAACTCCCTGTTGTTGGCACTCTTCTCGCTCTGGAGGCTCTCCTGGGCTTCGCTGAAGCTCTCCCGCTGGAGCTGCAGCTCCGATACCTCCAGCTCCAGGGCACGCTTCTGGGCCTGAAGGCCCCGGAGCTCCTGGCTGAGCTGGCCACCATGGACGAGGGTCCGGTCCCGGGCGGACTTCAGCCGGTCCAGGCCTCCCGGCTGGTTGAGCTCTGCGGGGGTGCAGGATGCACTGCCCTGGGCCACCCAGGTTGCGTAGGTGTCCCCCACCATGAAGTGATAGACCAGGAAGCCCGGGGCCAGGCGGTCCAGGAGCGCAATGCGGCTGAGCATCCGCCTGGCCCGGTCATCCGGGATGCCCTTGGCCCGGAGGAAGCGCATGGCCAGGCCGTAGTGGCTGTCATCGGGCTGGACCTCATCCGGAGCCGGAAGTGCCTTCTTCAGCTCCTCGAGGCGTCCCCCCAGCTTGCGGATCAGCTCATCCTGGACCAGAGCCTCCTGGATGAGGGCCCTGGAGGAGACATCCCGTTCGGCGTTGATGCGGGCCTGGAGGAAGCGGATCTGCTCAGGGGTGAAAGGGATGGTGAGCGGGGCGGTCTGGTGGGGCAGGTGTCTGGCGAGGGCAGGCAGCCGCGTGAGCTGGGCCATCCAGGCTCGGCGGAGCTGCTGGGCTGCTTCGTCGGACTGGGAGGCCTGGGTGGTCAGCTCTCTGATGCGGGGGTCCTCGCGGTGGCAGGCGATGCCGACCAGGCCAAGGATCAGGAGGCTCCCCCGCAGGAAGCATCCCTTGCCATGTCCCGGAACCCTGCCCATCCTCTTCCCCACTCTGAAGAGAAGTTTATCGTGTCCTAGTAGCCCCTGGCCCGGTCCACTGCCCCTTCCAGTGGCCGCCCCTCTGCGTAACGGCGCAGGTTGGGGAGGATATCGGGGATGACGGCGGCCAGGGTGGAGGGGCCGGCGTGGTGGGGGGTGATGACGACCTTGGGGTGCTTCCAGAGGGGGGAGTCCTGGGCCAGGGGTTCTTCGGGCAGCACATCCAGGACTGCTCGACCCAATCTCCCCTGCTCCAGGGCCTCCAGCATGTCGGGGATCACGACCTGAGGCCCGCGGCCCACATTGATGAGGGTGAGGCGTCCGTGGCCGTGGGCCAGCAGGTGGCGGTCCACCAAGCCCCGGGTTTCTGGGGTCAGAGGGGCTGCCAGCACCAGGAGCCGGGCGCCGGGCAGCAGGTCCGGAAGCTCAGCGGTGCCCTTCAGGGGGAAGTCCGGGTCCGCCCTGGGGGTCCTGACCAGCCCCGTCACCTCCATACCCAGGAGGCGGAGCAGTTCGCCGATCTGGCGGCCGATCCTCCCGAAACCCAGCACCAGGGCCCGGGCGCCCTGCAGGTCCTCTGCCTGGATGTGACTGTCCCAGCAAGCCCGGGACTGGGCTTCCCGGAGGCGGTCCAGGGCCTGGGCCTCGGCCAGCAGGTGGGCGGCCACATAGCGGGACATCCGCAGGCCGAACTGGCCATCGGCCCGGGTGAGGACTACATCCGGGTGGAGCTCCGGGTGGGCGACCAGATGGTCCATGCCCGCCCCTGTGTTCTGCACCCAGCGGAGGGCGGGCATGTGGCGCAGGAATCCCATGGGGACCTGCCAGGCCAGCAGGGCACCGCAGCTTGCAAGCCATGCCTGGTCCAGATCCTCTGCCTGGGGATGCCATCCCCGGATCTCCAGGCGCGGCTCTGCCTTCCGGAGGGCGTCCACCCAGCGGGCGTGGTGGGGGTGGAGGACGGCGAGTCTCTGCATGCGCTGAGTGTGTGTCGGATCCAGTCGATCTACAATGACGAGTTGCCCCAGGGGCATTGATCAGGATTGGATACGCAAAATATGAAATTCTTTGTCGCGACCTGGGGCTGCCAGATGAACGACCACGACAGCGAGAAGCTGTCGGGCATGCTCGCCCGGGAGGGCTTCACCCAGGCTGGATCCCTGGAAGAGGCCGATCTGGTGATCCTCAACACCTGCTCCATCCGTGAGAAGGCCGTTCACAAGGTCTACTCTGAGCTGGGGCGGCTCCGGGAGCTCAAGCTGGAGCGGCCCCTGGTCATCGGCGTGGCGGGCTGTCTGGCCCAGCAGGAGCAGGAGGCCCTCTTCAAGCGGGCTCCGCACATCGACTTTGTGCTGGGCACCATGGCCATCCAGCAGCTCCCCCGACTGGTGGAGGAGGTCCGGGCCCGCCATGGCCGGGTCATCGACACCACCCAGTACCCCGACAACCACCTCTTCCCCCCCGAAGTGACCCTTCGCCGGGACACCGCCAAGGCTCTGGTGAGCATCATCGAGGGCTGCAACCACCACTGCACCTACTGCATCGTGCCCACCACCCGGGGGCCCGAGCGGCACCGTCCGGTGGCCGACATCCTGGTCGAGGTTCGCCAGCTGGTGAAGGATGGCTACCGGGAGATCGAGTTCCTGGGCCAGAACGTCAACAGCTACCAGGGGGGGTGCAGCTTCGCGGAGCTCCTGGACCGGGCCGCCGGGATCGACGGGCTGGAGTGGATCCGCTTCACCACCAGCCACCCCATGAACTTCACGCAGGAACTGGCCCGGACCCTGGTGTCGAATCCCAAGATCGCCCCCTTCCTCCACCTGCCGGTGCAGAGTGGCAGCGATGCGGTCCTGAAGCGCATGGGCCGGGGCTACACCGTGGAGGAATACCTGGAGCGGTTGGGCTTCCTGGGTGAGGGGCGGGAGCGTTTCTCGCTTTCCACCGACTTCATCGTGGGCTTCCCCGGCGAGACCGACGAGGACTTCGAGGGCACCATGCGGGTGCTGGAGACGGTGAAATACGACGCCTCCTTCAGCTTCATCTACAGCCCCCGGCCCGGCACCCCGGCCACCCGCATGGAGGACGGGGTGCCCATGGCCGTGAAGTCCGAGCGGCTCACCCGGCTCCAGGCTCGGCAGACCGAGATCACCCTGGCCAGCAACCTGGCCCATGTGGGCCGGATCCTGGAGGCCCGTATCGAGAGCCATGGCCCCGTGGAACAGGGGCACTGGATGGCCCGCACCGGACACTGGCGCAATGTGCGCCTCAAGGCGGTGCCCGAAGCGCTGCTCCCCTTCGGGCAGACGGTGAAGGTCCGCATCACCTCCGCCGGCCCCCACTTCCTGGTGGGTGAGCTGGCGTGACCTTTCACCTCTTCCTCACCGGGTCCATCCAGGTGGGCAAGTCCACCCTGCTGGACCGGGTGCTGGCCCGCCTGGGCCGGCCCCTGGGGGGCTTCCGGACCTTCGGGACGCCCCGCCGGGAAGATGGCACTTCGGATGTCTGCCTCCGGGGGGTGGGGGTGGAGGTCGGCGCCCACCGGGTGGCCATCCGGGGTGGCGAGCGCCCGGGCTTTGAGGCCTATCCGGAGGTCTTCGATGAGGTGGGGGCGCCGCTCCTGGATCGCCCGCTCCCGCAGGAGGCCATCTGTGTCATGGACGAGCTCGGCTTCATGGAGTCCGGAGCCCTGGCCTTCCAGGAGGCGGTACTGCGCCGCCTGGACGGGGACCTGCCGGTCTTCGGGGTCATCAAGCCCAGGGCCCATCCTTTCCTGGACCGGGTGCGGGCCCACCCCAAGGTCCAGGTCCTCGCTGTGGATCCCGGAAACCGGGATGATCTGGCCGATCTCATCCAGCTGATCCCGGTCGGATTTCGCATCGGAAAAGCCTGAGCCTGGAACCTGTTAGCTTTTTGCGTCATCCAAGGATACGGCGGTTCACCCCGTCAGAATGGGTCCTCCGATGCTTGCCCTCCTGCCTCCTCCTCCCCCCGCCCAGGTGCGCGTCTGCGGCCCCCAGGCGCCTGCCCTGAAGGGCGCTTCGACGCCGCGGACCACCTTTTCAGCCGCCTCTGCCGTGAGGTTGGCCATGAGGGAAATGGGGAGCGCCGTGGTGGTGGTCGAGGATGAGGCCGCGGTGCCCCTGGCTCCACGGCTGGAGCGACTGGACCTCTTCGGGGGCCGCCTGAGGGTCAACCCCGGCGAGCTTCCCGCGAATGGGGGCTGGGCCATGGTCCCCGCCTGGATGGACCCCAATACCGTGGGCTCCAATGCCAATGCGGCCACCCGGAGTTACACCCTGGTAGGGGTGGGGTTCTGACCTGGGCCGGGTACCTGGAAGGGGGATGGGCATGGTGTCAGGCTGGGGGAGCAGGTGTGGGCTGGTTGCGCTCCTGGTGGCGGGGGGGATGGCCATGGCCGGGAGCCTCCGGGCCAGGGCGGGGGAGAAGCCAGTCCATGCTGGGGGGCGCTATGCCGAGGACTTCTCGGCTCTTTCCGCCAGTGCTCGCAGGCAGGGTGAGGGCGGGCAGACGGCCTTCTGCTATTGCGTGCGCAGTCAGGCGACCTACGAAGGCCTTTCGTACGCCTCTGACGGCTCGATTGAGACCAGCAGGAGGATCGCCATCGCTCACGGCACGGCCTTCGGACTCCGGAGGGACCGGCGGGGGACCTTCCTGGTCACCAACGACCATGTCGCCCAGTGGCCCCAGGTCACGACGGAGGAACATCCGGTGGAAGGGGTACCCCCCGGATGGAAACTCGTCTCGGATTCCCTCCGCATCGTGGATGGAGAGAGCGATACCTTTGGGCCTGACGATATCCCGCTGACCCGGGTGGCCTCCGATCACACCCTGGATCTGGCGATCCTGAAGGCCAACACAGTCCTTCACGTTCTGCCTTTCCCGATCGGGCACAGCCGGGCTCTGCGGCCCAGGGATGTGGTGGAGGTCAGGGGCTTTCCCCTGGGGGCCTTCAAGGCCACCTGCACCGGCAAGGTGATCACCACCGAGGATCACGACACCTACGGAGACTGGGACCATATGGACTTCGTGGTGGACGCCCAGCTCTCCTCAGGGAACTCGGGTTCCCCGGTGCTGGCTGTCTCCCGCATCACCGGCCAGTACGAACTGGTTGGGGTCTATCATGCCGCCTACACCCAGGGTCCCGGTCTCAACGTAGTGGTGGGGATCGATCAGGCCCGGTCCTTCCTCGAAACCTTCCGGGTCCCGGTCCGGAGGAGCCTTGTGGAACCTGCGGTGGATGGCGGAACCTGGAAGAGTCTCCAGGCCGCTGCCTTGGGGCGGGAGCTCTTCCTTCCTTTTGGCAGGCTGCTGGCTGGGCTTCGGACACGATCAGACGGGGCGCTGATCTTCGAGGTCTTCTCCGATGACTTTCCGATTGCCGGGACCCCGGTGCTGGTGGTCGAGGTCCTTCCGCCTCTCCAACCTGGCGCCTTCGGCAGGCCGGGGCGATGCTGGCTCGGGAGTCTTTACGGACTGAAGGCCTGTGCAGGGGCCAGCCTGTCCGAGGCGGAGACCCAGTTGGTTGAGAAGGTGCGTCAGGAGCTGCCCCGCGTGGCCCTGGAGCTGCTGGCCTACCAGCACCTGGCGGCTGACGCGGACTGCTCCAAGGCACAGAGTGAGCTGGCCGCCCGGAGTCTTCGGAACCTGCGGCAGCGGGGCGCACGGGAGAGAGGTCTGGTCCGGTCCCTGCTCCGGTTGGTGGAGGAACGCGGGCCGTCCAGGGGCGAGGCGGTGGCGGATCCCCGGGAGGTTTTCGGTCCCGTCCCCCATTGAGGTATCCCTCCCCAGGTTATCCTGGCGCAGGGGCTCGCCATGAAATCCCGCCGCCAGGTCCTGGTCTTTCACGGCAGCGGCGAGGACAGCGCCGATACTCACCCCTTTCCGTGAACAGTAGAGGTTTTCCTTTCATGCTCCATTTGCACCAGGCCGTTTTTTCCATCGGCAAGACTCATGCGCTGACTGTTTCAGACCTCAGGATCGCAAAAAACGACTTCCTGGCCATTGTGGGCTCCAATGGCAGCGGCAAGACCTCCTTCGCCAACCTGCTCAAGGACCCCACTCAGTGCCGGGGGGGCGAGGTCCGCAGCGACTTCCGCTCGGTCCTGCTGGTCTCCTTCGAGCGCCAGCTCAAGCTCTTCGATGAGGAGTGGCAGCGCTGCAACACGGACTACATCAGCGATGACGAGTCCCTTTCCACCACGGTGGCTGACTTCATCGCCCAGTCCCAGGCCTCCGCTGCTGAGATGGAGGCCATGGCCCGGGAGTTCGGCATCGGGCACCTGATGGGCAGCACCATCACAGAGCTCTCCAGTGGCGAGGGCCGCAAGCTGCTCCTGGTCCAGGCCCTGCTGAGTCGGCCGGATCTGCTGATCCTGGATGAGCCCTTCGATGGCCTGGATATCCAGGCCCGGCAGTTCCTGACGGGCTATCTGGAGGGTCTGCACCACCGGGACATGGCCATCGTCCTCATCGTCAACCGCATCGAGGAGATCCCCTCCACCGCCACCCAGATCGGCTGGCTGCTGGACTGCCACCTGGAACGCACCCAGGCGCCCGCCGCCTTCCTTGCGGACCCCTTGAACCAGCAGCTCCTCCATGCGGAATCGGAGCTGCCCCAGTCCGTGGAGCTGCCCGGCCCCTTGCATGGTCAGGTGGAGAGCTTCCCGAGCATCGCCCGCCTGAGGAACATCAGCGTGCACTATGGTGATCACCAGGTGCTCAGCGGGCTCGACTGGGAGATCAGGCCCCAGGAGCACTGGCATATTTCCGGCCCCAACGGCTGCGGGAAATCCACGCTGCTGAACCTCATCACCGGGGACAACCCCCAGTGCTACGCCAATGACATCCAGGTCTTCGGCATTCAGCGGGGCAGCGGCGAGAGCATCTGGGACCTAAAGAAGCGCATGGGCATCGTGAGCCCAGCCCTGCACCAGTCCTACCGGGTGGGCTGCTCCGTGCTCTCGGTGGTCCTCTCGGGCTTCCACGACTCCATCGGGCTCTATGAGACGCCCGGAGACAAGGAAGTGGCCCTGGCTCACCAGTGGCTCCAGCTCATCGGCATGGGGAATTACGCCTCCACCAGCTTCCTGAAGCTCTCCTACGGCCAGCAGCGCCTGCTGCTCATCGTGCGGGGTCTGGTGAAGCACCCGCCCCTCCTCATCCTCGATGAGCCCCTCCAGGGCCTGGACCCCCTGAACCGGCTTCTGGTGCTGCGTTTCATCGACCGCATCCTTGAGGGCAGCTCCAGCACCCTGCTCTTCGTGTCCCACCACGCCGAGGACATCCCGGGTTGCGTGCAGCGGACCCTGCAGTTCGTGCCGGAGGAGGGGGCGCGGTTCCGGTACGAGTTCGGCAGCCGCTGAGCCGTAGAGCACTCTTGTCCGCCGATGGACGCCAAGGACGCCAATGGGGCGGGGGGTAAGTGAGGCTTGGGGTGCCTGCCCCCAGGTACCCCTGGATGGGTCGTGCCCCATCTGCGTGCATCCCTTTCATCGGCGGACAGGTCTTCTTCCAGGGGGGTGCCGGGTCAGCGGTAGACTCGGCACCAGGAGCGCCCCATGAAATCCCACCGCCAGGTCCTCACCCTCCACATGCCCGACCGCATGGGTTTCCGCAACATCACCCCCGAGGTGGAGCGGGCCCTGCACTCCAGCGGCATCCGGGAGGGGCTCTGTCTGGTGAATTCCATGCACATCACCTCTTCGATCTTCATCAACGACGATGAGGGGGGCTTGCACCAGGACTACGCCCGCTGGCTGGAGCAACTGGCCCCTTTCAATGCCTCCGCCGACCCCGCACAGGGAGGCTATCTCCACAACCGCAGCGGCGAGGACAACGGAGACGCCCACCACAAGCGCCAGCTCATGGGCCGGGAGGTGGTGGTGGCCGTCACGGCGGGCCGTCTGGACTTCGGCACCTGGGAGCAGATCTTCTACGGGGAGTTCGACGGGCGCCGGGACAAGCGCATCCTCATCAAGATCATCGGGGAGTGAGGGCTCTGGGGCCAGGGGTGTGGCTGCGGGGAGAGGACCGTTATATGATTTTTCTTATAACGTAGTCGACGGGCTGTCGGCTCCCGTCCCCTGAGGTGCTCGCCATGAATGATGATGCCAACTGCCCGACCGGTTCCCTCCCCGACTGGAACGCCCTCTGGAAGGAGAACCACCGCCGGGAACGGGCCCGCTCCGGGGAGCGCTCGGACTACTGGAACAAGCGGGCGCCCACCTTCGCACGCAAGAGTCGCCCCAACACTTATGCGGATCAGTTCCTGGCCTTCCTGGATCCCGATCCCCAGTGGTCGGTGCTGGACGTGGGCTGTGGTCCGGGACTCCTGGCCCACCCTCTGGCCGCCAGGGTGCAGTCCGTCACGGGCATGGACTTCTCGGAAGTCATGATCCAGCGTCTCTCCCAGGGGGCGATCGAGAAGGAGCTCAGCAACCTGCGGGCGGTCCACGGGAGCTGGGAGGACGACTGGGAGAGCCTGGGCATCGGGGTTCACGATGCGGCCTTCGCTTCCCGTTCCCTCATTGTGGAGGACCTGGAGGTGGCCATCGACAAGCTGGAGCGCTGCGCCCGGAAGCGGGTGATGCTCTCCTGCCCGGCGGGAGCTGGTCCCCTGGATGCGGATGTGATGGATGCCGTGGGGCGCCGTCGGGGGCGGGGGGCGGACTACATCTACGTGTATAACTACCTGCACCAGCGGGGCATCTGTGCCGATGTGAAGATCGTTCGCCTGCAGGACGACCGGACCTTCGATTCCCGGGAGGACGCCCTGGATTTCCACCGTCTGCTCATCGAGGATCTGAATCCCGAAGAGGACCAGCGCCTCCAGGACTTCCTGGAGCGCCGGCTGGTGCCGCTGGGCCAGGGCTGGGGGATCGAGGGAAGCCGGGGCAGGGCCTGGGCCCTCATCCGCTGGGATCGTGAGGTCTGAATTCCACGGGCCACTCCTTTGGGGGGGGCAGGGGTGTCTGGTGCTCCGACTCCGCGGCTCCGGGCTGCGTTTGCCCCTGTCCCTCCCCGGTTCCCTGGGAGTCGCGATATCCTGTCAGGTCACCGCAGAAAGGACTCCATGGCCGTTCTCACTCCCGTCTCCTGGGGCGAACTGATCGACAAATACACCATCCTCGTCATCAAGACTGAGCGCATCGAGGATGCCGCCAAGGTGGCGAATGTCCGGAAGGAGATGGAGGCCCTGGCCCCGCTGCGGCGTCAGGCGCTTGAGGCGCAATCCGGGCTGGTCGCCCTGGAAGCCGACCTCAAGAAGGTCAACGAGGGGCTTTGGGAGATCGAGGACGAGATCCGGGACTGGGAGCGTCGTAAGGACTTCGGGGCCCGCTTCATCGAGCTGGCTCGGGCCGTCTATCACGAGAACGACAAGCGGGCTGCGGTGAAGCGCCAGATCAACGAGCTGCTGGGCTCGGAGCTGGTGGAAGAGAAGTCCTACAAGCCCTACTGATGGCCATGGCTGACCCCAAGAAGATCCTGGTGATTCGCCTCTCGGCCATCGGGGATGTGGTGCGCACCATCCCCTCGGTGGCCGCCCTGCGCGTCCGCTTTCCGGAGGCCCGGATCCACTGGCTCGTGGAGGACCGCTGTGCGGAGATCATCACAGGCCTCGAGGGGATCGACGGGCTGAAGATCGCCCCCCGCCGGGCCTGGAACAAGCTCAAGGGCCTGGCCCGCTTCCGGGCCATGCTGGCCTTCGGCCATGAGCTCAAGGCTGAGGGCTATGATCTGGTCGTCGACTTCCACGGCGTGGCCAAGAGCGGCTTCCTGGCCTTCCTGAGCCGCAGCCCCCGGCGCGTCGGCTACCCCAAGGGCATCGCCAAGGAAGGGGGACACCTCTTCCTCACCGAGCGGGTGCCTGTTGTTGAGGGGAAGCTCTCCCGGTACGATCGCAACTTCTTGTTGCCGCGGTATTTCGATCCTGCAGCCACCGAGCCCTCCCCCAGCCTGCCCCTGGGGGAGGCCGACCGCTCCATGGCGGGCGGCTGGGTCCAGGACCAGGGGCTCAGCCCGAAGGGCTTTGTATTCCTCTACCCCGGCACCAGCAAGGTCGGCGCCTACAAGCGCTGGCCCGCCGAGCATTTCGGTCGCCTGGCGGATCTCGTTGCTGAGCACTTCGGGCTGTCATCCGTCATAGGCTGGGGGCCCGGCGAGGAGGAGATGGTGGAGCGCCTGGTGCGGACAGCCCAGCGGCCCGTCCATGTCCTGCCCCTGACCTCCATGAAGGAGATGGCTGCGGTGCTGGAGCTGGCCCGCCTCTACATCGGCGGCGACACGGGGCCCCTCCACATGGCCTCCCTGTTGGGCACCCCTGCCGTGGGCGTCTACGGCCCCTCCGATCCGGTGCTCAACGAGCCCTGGCGGCAGACCCCCTTCCGGATCGTGCGGACCGGGATCGACTGCTCACCCTGCCGGAACCGCAAGTGCGACCACCTCTCCTGCCTCAGGCTGCTGGAACCGGAGCGGGTGCTCAAGTCGGTCGGGGAACTTCTGGCTACCGGATCAGCCCCTCGCTGAACATCTCCTCCAGGGTGGTGATGGCTGCCTCTGCCGAGACCTCCCCGATGCTCCGGTGCTGTTCGCAGCCCTGGGATTGTCGACACTCCGGGCACTGGGCGTTCCCGCGGATGGCGCGGTGCTCAGGTGAGGGGTAGGTCCAGTTCTCCGGGTTGGTGGGCCCCATGATGGTGAGCGAGGGGGTGCCCATGGCCACGGCGATGTGGCGGGGGCCTGAGCAGTTCCCTACGTGGAGGCAACTGCGCTCGATGAGAGCGGCCAGTTCCATGAGGGAGGTGGGGGGGGCCAGGAGGTGGGGGAGGGCCGATTGCTTGAGGAGTGCCTCCACCTCCTCCCCTTCGCCCGGACCCCAGGCGAAGATGCAGCGGATCCCGTGGTGGGTGGCCAAGTGGTCGGCCAGGGCGAGGAAGCGCTCACCGGGCCACTTCTTCTCTGCGCTACGGCTGGTGATGTCGAAGGTGGCGATCCGGGTCTCTCCGAGGCCTGCTCCGTCCGCCCAGGCGGCCACTGCCGTCCGGGCCTCCTCGGGAATCTGGATCAGGGGAGGGGTGATGGGGGCGGGGATGCCCAGGGCCTCCAGGATGGCCAGCTTGTCGGCGGGGGAATACGGATGGCGATCCACCTTCTGTGCAATGGGGTGGCTGTAATAGAAGCTGCGTCCGAGTCTCCGGCGGGCGGCCCGGACAGGCGCACCGGTGAGCAGGGTCAGGATCGCGCTGCGGGGGTTCATCATGAAGTCCAGGACGAGGTCATAGCGGGTCCTGCGGAGGCGGCCGACCAGGGCCAGATCCTCTTTCAGGGTGGTGTGCCGCTTCCGGATGATGACTTCATCGATCAGGGGGTTGCCCTTCAGGACCCCCGAGGGCCCCGGCTCCGTCAGGTAGTCGATGCGGGCTGTGGGATAGCAGGCGCGCAGGGCCTTCAGGGCTGGGGTGGTCAGGAGCACATCCCCCACTTGACGGAGCTGGATGACGAGGATGCGATCCGCAGGGGGGGGACTGGTTCGTGGCATTCGCCAAATTTATCAGGAGGCTGAGGGGGTGCAAAGCTGCTAATCAGCGGTTGGAGATCCCGCCCCGCCGTGGGAAAATGGGCGGTTCGCTCGAGGGGGCCCGTCATGACCTTTTCTGCCACCAACATCGACAAGTTGTGTGTCGATTCCATCCGCTGCCTGGCCATGGATGCCATCCAGAAGGCCAACAGTGGCCATCCGGGTGCCCCCATGGCCCAGGCGCCTGCGGCCTACATGCTCTGGACCCAGGTCATGAAGCACAACCCCATCAACCCGAACTGGGCGGACCGGGATCGCTTCGTGCTCTCCTGCGGGCATGCCTCCATGCTGATCTACAGCCTGCTGCATCTGGCGGGCTACGGCCTGGAGCTGGAGGATCTCAAGCACTTCCGCCAGTGGGGCTCCAAGACCCCCGGGCACCCCGAGTTCGGCCACACCATCGGCGTGGAGACGACCACCGGCCCCCTGGGCCAGGGCATCGCCAATGCCGTGGGCATGGCCATCGCGGAGCGCTGGATGGGGGACCGCTTCAACCGCCCCGGTCACGAGGTCTTCAACCACCGCACCTATGCCTTCGCCGGGGACGGCTGCCTCATGGAGGGCATCAGCTACGAGGCCGCCAGCCTGGCGGGCCACCTGGGGCTGGAGAAGCTGGTGGTGCTCTACGACAGCAACACCATCACCATCGAGGGCCACACGGACATCGCCTTCAGCGAGGACATCCAAGGCCGCTTCGAGGCCATGGGCTGGCGCTACCTGAAGGTCGAGGATGGCGAGGATCTGGCGGCCCTTCATCGGGCCTACCAGGCTGCCTGCCAGCCCTGCGGCCAACCCACCCTCATCGAGTGCAAGACCATCATCGGCTGGCCTGCCCCCAACAAGCAGAACAGCCACAATGCCCATGGTGCCCCCCTGGGCGAGGACGAGATCCGGGCCACCAAGCAGATTCTGGGCATCGACCCCGAGGCTCACTTCTTCGTGCCCGCCGAAGCCCTCAGCCACTGGCGCCAGTGCCAGGATCGCGGTCAGAAGCTCGAGGCCGAGTGGAAGACCCGCTTCGAGGCCTACCGCACCGCCTTCCCCGAGCTGGCCGCCGAGTGCGAGTCCTTCCTGAAGGGTGAGCTGCCCGAGGGCTGGGAGAAGGCCATCCCCACCTACGCCGTCACGGAGAAGGCCGCCACCCGTGAGGCCAGCGGCAAGGTGCTCAACGCCCTGGCCGGGGTGCTGCCCAACCTGGTGGGCGGCAGCGCCGACCTGGCCCCCTCCAACAACACCGATATCAAGGGTGGCGGGGACTTCACCCCCAAGAACAGTGGCCGCAACTTCCACTTCGGCATCCGCGAGCACGCCATGGGCGCCGTCCTGAACGGCATGGCCCTCCACGGCGGTCTCAAGGTCTTCGGGGCCACCTTCCTGGTGTTCTCGGACTATATGCGCCCCACCGCCCGCCTGGCGGCCCTCATGGGCCTGCCCGTCACCTACGTCTGGACGCATGACTCCATCGGTGTGGGCGAGGACGGTCCCACCCACCAGCCCATCGAGCACGTCATGAGCCTGCGCCTCATCCCCGGGCTCAACGTCTTCCGCCCCGCGGACGCCAACGAGACCGCCGTGGCCTGGAAGATCGCCGCCTCCAGCACCAAGGCCCCCAGCGCCCTGGCCCTCACCCGCCAGAAGCTGCCCGTGCTGGACCCCGTCAAGGCCCAGGGTGCCGCCCGGGGCGCCTACATCCTGGAGGAGGCCAGTGTCGAGCCCAAGGTGATCCTCATGGGCACCGGCTCCGAGGTGCACATCGCCATCGAGGCCCGCAAGCAACTGGAGGCCGAGGGCATCCCCACCCGCGTGGTGTCCATGCCCTGCTGGGAGATCTTCGACGCCCAGGACAAGGCCTACAAGGCTTCCGTGCTCCCCGCCGCCGTGACCGCCCGGGTCTCCATCGAGGCTGGCGTCACCACCGGCTGGCAGCGCTACACCGGGACCCAGGGCGCCAACATCGGTCTGGACCACTTCGGGGCCAGCGCCCCCGCTGAAATCCTCTACGAGCAGTTCGGCCTCACCGCCGCCGAGATGGTCAAGGCCGCCAAGGCCTGCCTCTAAGGCTCGCATCGCCCGGATCGGACGCCCGCGCTCCCCAGGGAGGCGGGCGTTTGGCTTTTGGGGACAAGGGAAAGTCGTTATTATAAAATAATAATAAATAAAAGGCGATAGTCTGAAAGCTCCACTCCCGGCATTTTGATGTTTTCTTGATCTCAACCCCTTGGGCTCCCGGTCGTTACCATGAAGCGTCCTTTCTCTAGGAGACTTCATGAACGCACTCTTCGGTCTCAGTCTCCCGGCCCTGGCCGGGGGGGTGGTGGGGCTGGTCATCCTGCTCATCCTTTTCTTCAAGACCTGTCGGTACATTCCCAACAATCGGGTGGGTATCGTCGAGAAGCTGTGGAGCGGCAAGGGCTCGGTGAAGAGCGGCCTCATCGCCCTCAACAACGAGGCGGGCTTCCAGCCCCAGTTGCTCCGTGGCGGCTGGCACATCCGCCTGCCCTTCATCTACCGCATTCACCGACTGCCCCTGGTGACCATTCCCCAGGGCAAGATCGGCTACGTCTTCAGCCGTGACGGTCAGGATCTTCCCCCCACCCAGGCCCTGGCTTCCAATGCCCGGGTCAAGGACTTCCAGGACGCCACGGCCTTTCTGCAGAGCGGCGGTCAGAAGGGTCCCCAGCGGGCCATCCTCCGGGAAGGCAGCTATGCCATCAATCTGGCCCTCTTCGTGGTGCTCACCGAGGACCAGATCTACTACCTGCCCTGGGACCGCTCGGAGCTGGAGACCTTCCAGAAGATGAGCGCCATCATCGCCGAGCGCGGCGGCTGGCGGCCGGTGATCATCCGGGGTGCTGATGATGCCGTGGGCATTGTCACCATCCATGACGGCCCCAGTCTGCCCAGTGGCGAGATTATCGCCCCCACCGTGGGTGAAGAGGTGGCCAAGGTCGAGACCTACCACAACAACTTCCAGGATGCCGACAAGTTCCTCCGGGCCGGGGGCCTGCGGGGCCGCCAGTATCAGGTGCTGGTGGAAGGCACTTACTACATCAACCGCCTCTTCGGCACCGTGGAGCTGATCCCCAAGACCGTGGTGGAGGTGGGCACCGTGGGTGTGGTGGTGAGCTACACCGGGGACCAGGGCACGGACATCAGCGGCCAGGAATACCGCCACGGGGAACTGGTGAACAAGGGGCAGCGGGGTGTGTGGAGCGAGCCCCTGCTGCCGGGTAAGTACGCCTTCAACACCTACGCCGGCAAGGTGCTGATGGTGCCCACCACCAACTTCATCCTCAAGTGGAGCAAGGCCGAGGTGGGCAGCCACAAGTTCGATGAGAACCTCACCGAGGTGAGCCTCATCACCAAGGATGCTTTCGAGCCCAGCCTGCCCCTCTCGGTGGTGGTCCACATCGACTACCGCAAGGCACCCCTCGTCATCCAGCGCTTCGGGGACATCAAGAAGCTGGTGGAGCAGACCCTGGACCCCATGGTCAGCGCCTACTTCAAGAACATCGGCCAGACCCGCACCCTCATCCAGCTCATCCAGGATCGCTCGGCCATCCAGGAACAGTCCGGGGTGCAGATGAAGGAGAAGTTCGGCCATTACAACCTGGAGCTGCAGGAGGTGCTCATCGGCACCCCCACCAGCGGGAACCAGGGGGGCCAGATCGAGCAGATCCTCACCCAGCTCCGCAGCCGCCAGATCGCCGATGAGCAGGTGGAGACATACGCCCGCCAGGAGAACGCGGCGGTGAAGGAGCGGGAGCTGCGCGAGGCGGAGGCCAAGGCCAAGCAGCAGACGGCCCTCACCGAGTCCGAGATCTCCATCACGGTCCAGAGCAACCAGGGCAAGGCGGACTACGCCAAGGCCCAGCAGCAGGCCTCCCAGATCCAGACCCTGGCGGCGGCCGAGGCCGAGAAGGTCCGCCTCATGGGCGAGGGCGAGGCCAAGCGCATCAAGGTCATGGCCGAGGCCCAGGCCGAGCAGGCCGCCCGGGTGGGCGTGGCCCAGGCCCTCGCCATCGAGGAGCAGGTCCGGGCCTACGGTGGTCCCCAGTTCCAGCTGGTGCAGCAGGTCATGAACCGCTTCGCCGAGGCCATCGAGAAGTCCCAGGTGGATGTGGTGCCCAAGATCAACATGGCAGGTGCCGGCCAGGGTGGCGGCAGCGTCATCGAGAGCCTGCTGGGTCTGCTCCTGAGCCAGAAGGTGGGCGACATGGCCGGCGTGACCGCCGTTCAGACCCCCCGGGACCCCATGGCCGAGAAGCTGCGGGAGGAGATGAAGTCCCAGTTCGAGAAGGCCTGATTCGGTCCGTGACACAAGGAGGGGGGCAACAGCCCCCCTTCTTCATGCTCGGCTGCAGGCCTGGACGCAGTGGACCCGCTCACTGCCCTGGGCCTGGAGGGTGAGGGTCTCCAGGCACCTAAATCCACAGGACTCCAGGGCTCGGTGGACTTCCGCCACCTCGTAGAGCGTGAAACCGTGGTGATGGCCGGACCACTGGCACATGTCCTCCTTGTCGTCAAAACCCAGAACCAAGCGACCTCCCGGCGCAAGGACCCGCCTGCACTCCCGGAGGGGGGCCTCCAGGGAGGGCCAGAAGTTGAGGGTGTTGACGCTGACCACGGCGTCGAAGTGGGCGGGACCGAAGGGCAGCTCGGTGATCAGGCCCTGGTGAAGCTGGAGTCTGCCCTCCTGGAGGGGGCCCCGGAGCTTGCGACGGGCCCGCTTGACCATGTCCGGGGAGGCATCGAGGCCTGTCACGGAGGCAAGGGTGGGCAGTTCCAGGGCCATCTGAAGGAGGGAGCCGCCTCCGAAGCCCACTTCCAGGAGACGGGCGCCACCCTGGGCCATGGCCAGATGCAGCGCGGTGCTGTTGATGTCCCCGTTGGCCTGGTTCATCCAGCGGGCGACGTAGCGCCCCACCAGTCCTGAGGGTTGGCGCAGGTGCCGGGCGAAGAGCTTGGTGAACATGAGGTCCTTGGATCAAAGTGGGGGGCCGCAGGGAAGCTTGGCTTTTCTGCAGTCTTCGAGCAGTCCGGCCGATGGTCAAGACCACCAGGGACTGCTCCTAGGGTCTGTCCGCCCCACTTCCTGCCCTGTCTTGAGGAGGATCAAGGCGCGGGTGGGGAGGGAACCCATGCTGAGGGCTCGGCTCTCCTGGACGGGAGCCTTGGGGAGGGGATCATGACCGATTCGTTGGATCTGGACCGGATCTGCCGTGACTTGGTGGCCGGGGCCGCCGATGCCATCATCTATTCCGACCGGGAGGGTCTCATCCGCCTGTGGAACGCCGGCGCCGAGAGGATCTTCGGCTACTGTGCGGAGGAGGCCCTGGGGCAGAGCCTGGATCTCATCATCCCGGAGAAGCTCCGGGAGCGGCACTGGGAGGGCTATGCCCGGACCATGGCCTCCGGGGTGACCCGCTACGGGGCCGACAGCCTGCTCTCGGTCCCCGCCATCCGGAAGGATGGTTCCCGCCTCTCGGTGGCCTTCACCATCCTGCCCTTTCATGGGGAGGGCGGAGAGATCATCGGGGTCGGGGCGATCCTCCGGGATGTCACCCCCCAGTACGAGGAATTGAAGGCCCTCCGCCAGCGGCTGTCCGGGCTGGGGTGACGCGGGCGTCACACATCGCGGTCGGGCACACCTAATCTGGAGCAGGACGGAAGGTGGTGTCCCCATGGTCTCAGCCAGGCTTTCCACACGAGTGGCCATCATCGGGGCGGGCAACGTGGGGGCGACCTGTGCCTACGCGCTCCTGCTGAGGGGGGTGGCGACGGAGATCGTCCTGGTGGATGCCAACCGGGAGAAGGCGGTGGGGGAGGCGATGGACCTGAACCACAGCCTTCCCTTCGCCCAGCCCGCCCGCATATGGGCAGGCGACTATGCCGACTGCGCGGGTGCAGCTCTCACGATCATCACGGCGGGCGCAGGACGCATGGCCCCCGGGCAGACTCGGATGGACCTGATCCGGACCAATGCTGGGGTCTTCCGTGAGATTGTCCCCGAGGTGGCCCGCCACAACCCGGAAGGGCTGCTGCTGATCGCCAGCAACCCGGTGGATGTGATGACCTATGCCGCCCAGCGTCTCTCGGGACTGCCACCGGAGAAGGTCATCGGGTCGGGCACGATTCTGGATACAGCGCGCTTCCGCTTCCTGCTCAGCCAGCACTTCCAGGTGGATCCCCGGAGTGTCCATGCCTTCATCATCGGAGAGCATGGCGACAGCGAGGTTCCTGTCTGGTCCCTCGCGAACATCGCCGGGATGAGGCTGCCGGACTTCTGCACCGCCCGGGAGATCACCTATGACCAGGAGGCCATGGATGCCATCTTCCGGCAGACCCGGGGGGCCGGCTACGAGGTGATCTCCCGCAAGGGGGCCACCTTCTTCGCCATTGCTCTGGGCTTGGCCGAGATCGCGGGGACGATCCTCCGGGACCAGAACACCGTGCTCTCGGTCTCCACCTTGCTGGAGGGGGGCTACGGTGCGGAGGGGGTCTGCCTCAGCCTTCCGGTGGCTCTGGGCCGCACCGGGGTGCAGTGGGTGCTGCCCATGGGCCTCAATGAAGCGGAGGCCGCCGCCCTGCGTGTCTCCGCGGGCAAGCTGAGGGCGGGCATCGCCCAGTTGGGGCTCTGAGGACTGCCTTGATAGGGGGAGCGCCCGGATGCCGCGTCCCCCCTTTCGCCCCCATGCGGTGTCGTGGCAGAGCCACGACACCGCATCTCAGTCTCCGCTGCCCAGGCAATCGTCCAGGACCTCCTGACAGAGCCGCATGACCCCCTGGATCTCCTCTGGGGTGATGTCGTCGAAGTGGACGCCGGCGATGACGGCGCAGTTGCACCCGAAGGTGGCTGAGATCCGCTCGGCGGCGTGGTGGGCGAGGCGGTCATCACGATGCTCGGGGAGGGAGACCACAGAGGCGCTGGCCCGGACGCCGAGGGGGCAGCCCACCCCCACGGCCCCGATGTGGGCCACGCCCCCGGTGATCTCCACCAGGAGATCAGGACCGATGTGCCGGGACTTCAGCTCCACCTCCAGGCGCCCAGAGCTCCGTCGCCATGTCCCGGTCCCCCCGGGCCTCCCTCCGATTCCTGGATGCTTTTCCACTTGGACTCCCGCCGCAAAGGCCTAACGTATGATGGGGACAGATTACAGGAGGGGCCATGTTCCGTCGTATCCGGGATTTCCTGGTTCTCTGGGAGCAGGAGTCCCAGGCTTCCCTCAGGGTCTTCCGTGCCATCCCCGACGCCGCCATGAGCCACCTTTCGGCTCCGGAGGGCAGGGACTTGGCGCGTCTGGCTTGGCACCTGGTGGAGGGCCTGATCGAGTTGCCCGGGCGCATGGGCCTCCGGGTCGAGGGCTCCGATCTGGTGCATGGGGGCTTCATCTGTGCGCCCCCGGTGCTCATGGAGGAGATCATCCAGGCCTATGAGCGGGCCAGCGCAAGTTTGGCCTCCCAGGTGGGGGGCTGGAGCGATGCCACCCTGGATATCCAGGACGACATGTACGGGGAGCTCTGGGCCAGGGGACTCTCCCTGATGGTCCTCATCACCCACCAGGCCCACCACCGGGGTCAGATGACCGTACTCCTGCGGCAGGCCGGTCTCCGGGTGCCTGAGGTCTACGGGCCAGTCCGTGAAGACTGGGCCGGTTTCGGGATGAAACCCCCGAAGGTGTGATCCGGCGCAGGAACCCTTCTTCTACCTGGTTATCGACAAAGCTCCGCTTGGCTGAGTCCCGGGATTCTGATTCGATGCTCCCACGACAGGTGGAAGCTCTTCTTCGCCGTCTCGTCAGGCAGCAGGGCATGGAGCCCTGCCTGGAATCGGCGCTTCACCCCGGTTTCTGCCGCCTGGGATCTGCAGGCCACCAGGATGAGCAGGACAACTGCAGGGAGGGGGCGGACTGAAATCATGGTGGTCTCCTCCTGGATCCTCAGGGTAAAACATCCCCATGCTTCCACCCACGACCGCCCTCCTCCTGCTCTGTATCCAGAAGGGCTGGGACCATCCCCACTGGGGGGGGCGCTCCCATCCTGGGGCGGAGGCCTGCATCCACGACCTCCTGGAGGCCTTCCGCTCCGCAGGGAGACCGGTGGTGCACATCCGGCAGGATCATGCGGACCCCCATTCCCCGCTCTGCCCCGGGCAGCCAGGGCATGCCTTCAAGCCCGAAGCCACTCCGTTGGACCATGAGCTTGTCTTGGGCAAGACGGGCTCTTCAGCCTTCAGTGGGACTGGATTGGAGGAACTGCTGCGGCGGATGGGGGTGGATCGCCTTGTGGTGGCCGGCTTCACGGCGGCCGATGATGTGTCCTCCACGGTCCGCTCCGCCAGGGACCTCGGTTTCCGTGTGATGGTGATGCAGGATGCGGTGGTGGCCTTCGAGCTGGAGGACCTGGAGGCGGAGATCATCCCTCCTGAAGAGGTCCACCGGGTGACGATGGCCGAGCTTCACGGGCTGTCCGGCCTGATTCTGGAGACTGCCGCTTGTCTGCCCCACGTTCCTGTTTGAAATCCGCCACAGCTCGGGAATGCTGAAGAGATGATCCAGATCGAGGAGTTCTGCGGTTCGCGCCGGTTTGCACTCCGGTGCTGCCTGGGCTCGGGCTCTTTCGGGAAGGTCTATGAGGCGTACGACCGGGACCAGGAGTGCCGGGTCGCCCTCAAGATCCCGCACTCCTTCCAGGCGGTCGATCTCTTCCGCCTCAAGCAGGAATTCAGGGCCCTGGCCGATGTGAGCCACCCCAATCTCGTGGCGCTCCGGGAGCTGATGACGGATGGGAACCGATGGTTCTTCTCCATGGAGCTGCTGGATGGCGTGGACTTCCTGACGGCTCTCCGGAGGGGTGTCCCCGGGGCGGAGGGGGCCGCTTTGACCGGCAGCTCCGGAACCCTCGTCGCCCTGCGGCGGGTCACCGATGCCACCTGCTCCCCCCTCCACGGGAGCACCGGTGAGGACGCCTGGGGTGGCGTGGAGCCGGTCATGCACCCGCGGACCTACCCCTGTTCGCCGCCCAGGGAGTTCCAGGTCATCCGGAAGGCCCTGGTGGACCTGGTCCACGGTCTGGGGGCCCTCCATGCCGCCGGGATCATCCACAGGGACCTGAAGCCCGGGAATGTGATCATCACTCCCCAGGGCCGACTGGTGATCCTTGACTTCGGTCTTGCCACCCGCCTGCTCCCGGAGGGGTCGGAGCGTCCGGAGACTGCGGGAACCCCGGCCTTCATCGCCCCTGAGATCCTGGAGGGGGGGGAATGCTCCCCCGCCAGCGATTGGTACAGTGTCGGGGTGATGCTCTACCAGGTCCTGACTGGACAGCCGCCCTACATCGGCACCGATCTGGAGGTCATCCGGGCCAAGGCCGACATGGATCCCTGTCCTCCCTCTCTGCTGGTGGAGGGTCTTCCGGAAGATCTGGACCACATCTGTACGGCTCTCCTGGAACGCGACCCCGCGCTGCGCCCGGATGGAGCCGCCATTCTGGAGGCCCTGCAGGGGGACTCCAGGGAAGGGAGGCCGCCCCGGGTCCTCCGCGGGGAGATGATCGGCCGGGAGGCCGAGTTGGCCATGCTCCTGCGGTCCTTCCACCAGCTTCGGGATGGGTGTACCCGGACCGTCTGGCTCCAGGGGGAGTCCGGCTCCGGAAAGACCGCCCTGGTCCAGCGCTTCGTCCGGGAGGTCCGGCGACTGAACCCGGAGTGTGTGGTCCTTCCTGGGCGGTGCTATGAGCAGGAGGACCTCCCCTTCAAGGCCATGGACAGTCTGGTGGATGCGCTGAGTCTGCGCCTCAAGGCCATGGCACCACTGGCCTGTCGGGCCATCCTGCCGCGGCAGACAGCCTCCCTGGTCCAGCTCTTCCCTGTCCTGGGGCAGGTGCCCGCTCTGGCGGAAGCTCCGGGGGCGCCCCTCACGGTGGATCCGGTGGAGCTGAGGCGCCAGGCCTTCGCTGCCTTCCGGGAGCTCCTGGAGAGGCTGGGAAACACCCAGCCCCTGGTGCTCATCCTGGAGGACCTCCAGTGGGGTGACATGGACAGTGCCGCCCTGTTGGCAGAACTCTTCCGGGGGCCGGACAGGCCATGCCTGATGCTAGTCATCACCTTCCGTGGGGAGGATCTCTCCTCTTCCCCGGTGCTCCGGCAGCTCTGTTCCTCGCCTGCGGAGCTCTTCGGGGAGCTCGTCTCCATTGAGTTGCACAGCCTCGGGCCCCGGGAGGCCCGGGCCATGGCCCTCAGCCGGCTCGATCCCCTCCTGGCCGGGCGGGAGGGGCTGGCGGAGCGGATTGCCAGGGATTCGGGCGGGAACCCATACTATATCCACGAACTCGCCCACTTCCTCCGGGGGGCGCAGGAACCGGCCCGGGACTGGTCCGGCGGACTCGAAGCCTATCTCCAGGGCGTGATCCGAGGCCTGCCGGAGGATGCGAAGCTGCTCCTCGAGACCCTGGCCCTTGCGGGCCGTCCTCTTCCGTGGAGCCTTGCCAGGGCCGCCACTGAGCGGAAGGGAGGGGGGGAGAGCGGCTATCCGCAGCTGAGGAGCGCCCATCTGGTCAGGGTGCGGGGCGCCCAGGAGGACAAGCTGCTGGAGCCCTACCACCATCGGGTCCAACTGGCTGTGCTGGCGGCCATGGATCCAGGAGAACAGGCTCTGGGTCACCTCCGCCTTGCCCGGGCGATGGAAGAGCGGGGGGGGCAGGAACCAGCCTTCCTCGCCCTCCACTACAAGCGCGGCGGGGATTCGGATCGCGCGTTGGGTTACTACATTGAGGGGGCGCACCAGGCGGGCCGTGCCCTCGCTTTCGAGCAGGCGGCCTCCTTCCTGGCCCAGGCCATGGCCCTCCTCGGGGATCCCTGGCAGACCCGCCGGGACCTCTGCCTGGACTACGCTGATGCCCTCTGCAAGGCCGGACACAGCCTGGAGGCGGCGGAGGCCTACCAGCGGCTGATTCCGGGGGCCCCTACGGGCAGAGAGGGGATCCTGCTGAGGCGCCGGGCTTCGGAGGAATTCATGCGTTGTGGGCACATGGACCGGGGGGTGGTGCTCCTGGAGGAGCTCCTTCCCCTGGCCCGCATCCGGATGCCCGCCTCTCCGGGTCATGCCCTGGTCCGTGCGCTGGATTGAGGGTCCTGTTGCGCCTCAGAGGGCTCCGCTATGAGCGGCGCGAGGAAGGGGGCATCCCACGGGAGGATCTGGACCGGATTGATCTCCTCTGGGCCGCGGCCATGGGTTTCGGACCCGTGGATCCCATTCCCGCCACGCTCTTCCAGGTCAAGCAACTCCTCCTGGTGCTCCACGCCGGGGAGCCCTACCGGCTGGTGCGGGCATTGGCCCACGAGGCGGTCTTCCTTTCGCACCGTGGGCTGCGGAGCGAGCGGGAGACCGGGCGTGTCCTCTCCCTGGCCCTGGAGGAGGCAGAGAGGCTTGGGCAGCCTGAGCCTTTGGGAAGGGCCTACATCGGAGCGGGCATTGCGGCGATTCTCCAAGGACGCTGGAAGGCCGGGGCCGGACTCCTGGACCGGGCTGAGCACCTCCTGAGGGAGGGCACTGCGGGGCTCCACTACGAGATCCACCTGGCCCAGTTCCAGGCCCTGGTGGGCTACAGCGTCATGGGGGACCTGCCGGAGCTGTCCCGACGTCTGCCCGGTCTGGTGCTGGAGGCCCGGAGCAAGGGAGATCTCCTGGCCCTCGCCAACCTGAGGGCTGGGCACGCCTACCTGCTCTTCCTGGCCCAGGACCGTCCGGAGATGGCCCGGGAGGCACTGGTGGAGGCCATGGGTGCCTGGTCCAGCCGGGGCTTCCATGCCCAGCATTACAACGAGCTGGTGTCTCTGGTGAATATCGAACTCTACGAGGGCTCGCCCCTTCGGGCGAGGGCGCAGCTTGAGGCGGCCTGGTCGGCCCTCCGGCGCTCCATGCTTCTCAGGGTCCAGGCCATAGGCATCACCTGCCGTGAGCTGCGGGCCCGCACCCTGCTCGGGTTGGAGCTGGAGAAGCCCGGAAGCATGGATGCCAGGGGCTGGAGGCAGTTGGGATCGGATATCCGGGCCATCGAAGCGGAGAAGACCCCTTATGGGCATGCCCTGGTGCTCCGACTCCAGGGGCTGGCCCTTCTGGCCAGGGGGCGGGAAGGGGAAGCCCATCCGGTTCTGCTGCAGTCTGAGCTCGCCTTCGAGGGATCCGACATGCGCCTGCATGCCCTGACCGTCCGGATGCTGAGGGGCTCCCTCCACGGTCGGGCCGGCGAGGGGCTCCGGGAGGCGGCCAGGACGGATCTCCAGGCCCTGGGCGTGGTCTCGCCGGAGCGTTTCCTGCGGATGCACCTGCCGGTGCCGAGGCCTCAGTAGGAGGCTCGCAGACCGAACTGGAACTGGCGCATCCCCTCGTAGTCAGTGGGGGTGCCGTAGGGGGGGGAGTCGGAGCCGGCGACGTTCTGGACTTCGGTCACATTGGCGTGGTTCAGGAGGTTGAAGATATCCAGGCTCGCCTCCCAGCGCACCTGGCTGGCCTGGAAAGTCCGGGTGAGCCGGAGGTCGATGCGGCGGCTCCAGGGCAGCTGCTCACTGTTGCGCCCGTAGCCCGGAACCCGGTCTGAGGCACCGTCCCCGTTGTTGTTGAGGTCACTTCCCGCCAGGCGGCTGTAGGGCCGTCCGCTGCCCAGGGTCGCCCTGGCCCCCACCTGCCAGCCGCGCACCCAGGGGTTACCCGTCTCCGGACCTGACCAGAGGGCGTCCACCAGAAAGCGGTGCCTCTGGTCCTGGAAGCTCGGTCCCCACTCGCTTGAGGGGTCGAAGGTGTTTTCGGGAGCCAGGGCCCCGGTCCAGTCGTTGTAGTTGTCCCGAGCGGAGCTGTGGCAGTAGGAGGCCTGGATTCGAGTGCCCGTTGCGGGGGTCCAGGTGCAACCCAGGGTCTGGGCCCAATACCGGCTTGCCCCAGAGTCGTCCACCCGGTAGATGCTGGAGTACCTTGTGTCCACCCGGCGGAGGCCTGCGGTGCTCAGCACGAAGGCATTCACATCCCGGACGTTCAGCAGGTGGCTGCCCTTGGTGTGGAGGAGGTCCAGACTCAGCTGCCAGGCTGGAGCCGCCAGCCAAGTGAGGCCCAGGCTCTGCTGGCGGCTTACGGGGGACTGGTGGCTGCCGGGAATGACCAGGCTGTGGGCGACCCCCTCGGGGGCCGTGCTGTACCGGTGCCCCGGCTGGGCCCATGCGGTCATGGGGCCGTAGGGATTGGCATCCAGGATGGTCTGGAGGATGCCATAGCCCCGCAGGCCATTGGTCGTCCGCAGCCCGAAGACAGGGCTCAGGTTGGTGCTGCCGCTGAAGGTGCCGAAGCCACCATGGAGCTTCCACCTTGGGGTGGGCTCCCAGGTGAAGGAGACTCGGGGAGAGAAGCGGGCCGAGGTCCAGTTCCGCTGGACCCTGAACAGGCTGCTGTAGGCCACAGCGCCGTCCTCGAGGCGGGAGCTGGTGGTTCCGCCCAGGGCCTGGTAATCGGGGGTGTCCTCGAAGGTGGGGATACGCTCCCGGTCATAGCGGAGCCCCAGTTGCAGGGTCCAAGGGGGAGCCGGCCGCCACTCATCCTGCACGTAGAGGCTCTGCAGGTCTGTGCTGAAGCGGGTGCTGGAGTCGCCGAAGGATTGGACGTAGGCCACCGGAGCACCCGCGAGGAAGGAAGCGAGGCTGGAGGAGAGTCCGTACGTGGGGATGGCCTGGAAGAGGTAGTAGCCGGTGCTGTTGTTCTCGGCCCGACCCTGGTTGAGGGTGTTGATCCAGTCGACTCCGGCTTTGAGGGTGTGGGCGCCCCGGACAAGGGTGGTGGCGTCTGACCACTGCAGGTAGCGGGTGCGGAGATCCTGGGGGGTGAGCCGCTGGGTGCCGAAGCTGGCCATGCCCTGGAGATCCACCTGCACCGTCCGGTCCCCATCCAGGGCCACCAGACGGTCCCGGCGATCAGTGAGCATGAAGCGGCTCTCCCGCAGGAGTTCCGGAGAGGGGATCCACTGCCAGGTGAGGGCCGCCGCCAGATCCCGGGTGTCCTGGCGTCCTCCGGTACTGCGGGCCTTGAGCCCACCCCAGGGAATCAGGCTGTCGTTTCCCCTGCGGCTCCCCATGAATCGGGCGCTCCAGCGGTTGTCCGGGCTGGGGATCCAGTCCAGCTTGAGCAGGGCTGAGGTGGAGGCGTCGCGGGACTCCAGGTCTCCGGTCTCCAGGTTGAATCCAGCACCCCGGATGCTGGTGGCCACTGCGGGGTCGATGTTCACGGTTCGGGTGGCCGAGCGGTCGAGGCGCTCGGCGCAGGCGAAGTAGAAGAGGCGGTCCTTGAGGATGGGACCCGAGGTGGAGAGCCCGTACTGGTGCATCCAGAAGTGGGTGCTGCCAGCCAAGGGGGAGCGGGCGTCCAGCGATCCGGGGCTGAAGCTGTCGAAGACGCTGCCCTCGGTGCGGTTGGTCCCGGTCTTCAGGATGGCATTCACCACGCCTCCTGTGGCCCTGCCCAGCTCCGCAGAGTAGCCCCCGGGCAGAACCTGGAAGGCCTGGATGGCGGACTGGCTCACGAGGAGCCGGCTGTTGCCGTTGCCGAGGTCGTTGTTGTCGAGGCCATCGACGAGAAAGCTGTTCTGGCGCGGGCCGGCTCCGGCGAGGCTGAGTCCGGAGTCGGGGGCTCCAGGGTTGGTGGGGCCACGCCCCATGGCCGCAAGGGGGGTTGTCAGACTCAGGCCGGTATAGTTCCGCCGGCTGGCGGGGAGTCCCTCCAGGGCAGGGAGGTCCAGGCTCCAGGTGCCGGGGGCCCCCACCATCCCCTCCTCCACCGGCACTTCGGCGGTGGCGGGGGGGGGCAGGCGGAGCTCCCGGGTGTTTCCCAGGCTGAGGGTGAGCCCTTCGACCCTGAGACGGCGCCCCTCCCCGGCATCGACCTCCAGGGTGTAGGTGCCCGGGGGAAGCAGACGGAACTCGGCACGGCCCTGCTGATCGGGCCGGAGCACCCAGCACTGCCCGCGCTCCGGGGAGACAAGCCTCAGGCTGAGTCCCGGTGTCGGCCAAGGGGCGAGGATGACCCGGAGGTCCGCGGTGGTCGAACCGGTGCTCTGGGCTGCGAGGGGGGGGAGGAGGAGGGAGCCTGCCACCAGGGCCGGCACCCATCGGGAACAGGGGAGCGGCATGACGCTAGGCTGCGCTGATGAGGGCCCGGATCTCGTCTGTCCCGGCAGGGCTCACGCAAGTGACCGAGACGGCGCAGTGGCCCGGCTGGCTGAGGGGGATCTCCACCAGGCCGGTGAAGATCCCCTCGGCATCCGTTCTCCCCGTCAGGAGGCTGGTGGCCTTCTTCAGGCTGGAGACGAGCCGCACGGTCACTTCGGCATCCGCCACGGGCTCCTGGCTGAGGCAGAGCCTGGCCTTGACCCTCACCTGGAAGGGGGCACCGAAGGTGGGGCGCATGGGCGTCTCCAGCACCAGCTCCAGGGTGTCCACCTCTCCCTCCTGCTGGAGATACTCGAGGATGGCCTGGTCCAGGGGGCGATCATTGAAGACCCTCCGTTCTTCGGCGTCCACATCCGAGGGGGTGGTGTCGTACTTTCCGGTCTTGATGTCCCGGATGATGGCCCGGTGCTGCTCGTCCATACGGGCCTGGATGGCCGCATCGGAGATGGGGGGATTGACAGCCAGATCCTCGTAGGAGCTCCGGTAGCTGTCCAGGATCTCACCTCCCACATAGATGAGGGTTTCGATCCTGGGGTTGGACAGTCCCTTGTCCTCGGTCTGGACGTGGAAGACGCGGCTCCCATGGCGGACATCCGTGTTGTAGCCGGTGATCATGGTGCGCGCTCAGGCTTTCTTCATGCGGTCGGCCAGCTCGGGCATGACCTCCCAGGCCACTTCGCGGAGCACCTGCTCGGAGAGTCTGGCTGCGACGGCCTGGGCCAGGGATTCCATGAAGGCGGGGTCCGCTAGGAGAGCGCTGGCAAGGGCCCCTGCGTCGGGGGCGGGCACGGGGGAGGCCTCCCTGATGGGTTCTGCTTCGGGCTCCACGGGCGTGGGCTCCACCACAGGGGTGTAGAGGGTGGGCTGCTGGACCGGGATCTCCAAGGTCGGGCGCTCATCCTCGGAGAAGAAGTCCGGCAGGTCATCGGCGGTGATCACCTCGACACCGCTCGGGGGGAGGTCCGGCAGGCTGAAGGGTTCGGGGCTCTCCTCCATGGGTTCGATATCCCTCAGACTCTCCAGGTCGAGCTCTTCCAGGCTCAGCTCTTCCTCGGCAGGCAGTCCGGGGGTGTCGGTGGGCTCTTCGGGGAAGAGATCCCCCTCGCCGAGCTCCAGGATGTCCTCGGCGAGCTTGTCCAGCTTGGCCTGGAATTCGGAGATGTGCTGGCCGGGAAGGGTCTCGAAGGAGGGGGTGAGGCTCTCCTGGGTGAGTCCGTCCTCGGGGGAGAAGTCCAGCTCCGGGACGGGCGTGGGCTCCGGTGCCGGGATGGGTGTCTCTGGTTCGGGCTCCGGCTCTGGTTCTGGTTCCGGGACGGGCATCTCAAGGAGGCCCTGGATCCGCTGCTCAAGGTTCCGCAGCTCCACGGGCTTCTTGATGAGATCCTGGATGGGGGCCGTGGCCAGCCTGCCCGGATCCACCGTGTCCAGGACGCCCACCATCATGGCGATCGGGAGCCGGGAAGTCTCCGGGCGGGAGCGGAGCTCCTTCAGGAGCTCCCAGCCATCCATGCCGCCCATGGATACATCGATCAAGGCCACATCGAAGGGGGCCGACGACTCCAGCAGGGCAAGGGCCGCCTGGCCGCTGTCCGTGCAGACCAACTCGATCTGGGTGTGGGCCAGTAGGGATTCGGCGATCTTGTGGATGCTCGGGTTGTCGTCCACGAGGAGAAGGCGGGGCATATGAACCTCGGGCTGCCGTCGGGCGATGAGAATGCTGCGCTTAAGCTATCAGAAATTCACGGAGAAGATGCGCCTGAAAACGCGGCATCACTTCCATGGTCCGTGTTTCCGCATCCAGGCGAGCCGCTCCGAGGGGGGCAGCCGCACCAGAATGACCCGGTCGCCGGTCCAGATCCACGCACTGCCCTTGGCCTCTCTGAGGGCGATCTCGGGGCCGTCCACCAGCCAACCCCGTACCGAGGCGCGGAGCCGGACCGAGGTGCGCCAATCCGATCGATAGGCCTTGGAGAGGGCCTCCCGCTGGCGCTCCCGCGGGATGGCCTCCGCCGAGGCCCCCCACCGCTGATCCCAGGCGGTCAGGCCGGTCTCCAGACTGGGCCAGCTCCATGCGGCATCGGGGAGGGGCCAGGCAGGGGTGCCCTCAGGGACATCCTTCCAGTCTTCCCGATCGGGCTTGGTGGTCTGGCGGGTGAGGATGCCGTTGCGGACCTTGAGGCTCCGCCCCATGGCCAGGGGTGGAAAGGCGGTGAGGTTGCCCTCGCCCGAGGCCTTCCGGTGCCAGACACGGTCCTCCAGATGCCAGGCGGTCCAGTGGTCCCCCTGGCCGATCCAGAGCCAGTCCTTCCTGGGGAACCAGAGGTGGGCGTCCGGTCCCCAGGGGGTCGCGAGGCGTGACCCCGGCAGATCCCGGCCTTCGTCCCAAAGCTGGTCTTCCTTCGTGGGCAGTCCCCTGGGAGGGGCGGAGAGGCCCTTCTCATCCCAGGGGGCCAGGGTGGCGTCGCCCGGATCCCCGTCCAGGGGCAGACTGGCCAGAAGGAGGGGGCCATCGTTCCGGAACAGGCCCACCAGCACACCCTCTCCATCCCAGCTGAAGCGGCTCCATGGACCGCTCTCCACGGACCAGACGACCCGGCCCTCGGGGACTTCCATCAACTGGGAGCGGAAGCGGCCCTTGCCCAGGCTCAGGGTCACCAGGAGGCGCGTGCCCTTGTCCGGGTCGAGCCGGGCGCTGGCCAGGGGGGCATCAAAGCGGTAGTGCCGCCACTCCAGCCCCTTCCAGAGCACGATCTCGCTTTTGCCGTCCGGGCCGTTGAGGGCGAGCCCCTGGTCCTCCAGATAGGCGCTGGCCGGCTCCCAGGGGACCTCGAAGCCACCCCCCAGGGGCCAGGGTGTCCACTGATCCGGGTCCTGGGCCCCTACGAAGCGGGGGGCCCAGCCATCGGGGATCCGGTACTCCGCCAGCTTCTCGAAGCTGTCCAGGCCCAGCGGCATGGCTACGGGAGTGGCACTGTGACCGCCGGTCCTGGCATCCTCAGGCCCCCTCACCACAGCGAGGATGAGTAGCATGGCCGCGATGAAAAGCGTCGCGATGAGGTAGCGTTTCGGGATCAAGCGGTCTCCGTTACTCCTTATCATGCGATCAGAGACCCAGGATCCGCCATGACCCATCCCATCGAAACCGAAGTGAAAATCCCTCTGACCGGACTGGGAGCCATCCGGGAGAGGCTCCTGGAGCAGGGCTTCCGTCCCGCCGTTCCCGACCAGACGGAGCGGAGCGTCCTCTGGGATCGCGATGGAGAGCTGTTCCGGCAGGGTTCCGCCCTCCGCCTGCGGCAGTACGCCTCCGCCACCCGCCTGACCTGGAAGGGGCCCAAACTGGAGGATCCCACCTTCAAGATCCGTCCCGAACTTGAGACTGGAGTGGAGGATGCCCGGGTCATGGAGGCCATCCTGCGCCAGCTGGGTTTCAGTCCCGTGATGACCATGGAGAAGCGGCGGGAGATCCTCCAGCGGGAGGGCTTGGTGGCCTGTCTGGATGAGGCCCCCTTTGGCTGCTACCTGGAGCTGGAGGGGGAGCGGGGGCTCATCCATCAGGCGCTCGGGGAGCTGGGCCTGGCCGGGGCCCCGGTGGAGACCCGCAGCTATCCGAGCCTCTTCCGGGAACACGGGCTGGGGTAGCCGCCTTTTTACAGTCTGTTCCCCGCCTGAGGGTCAGACCTTCATGAGCTGGTCACATGCGGCTTCCATCCTGGACCCCAGGAGGTGGCCCATGAGCCCGATCCAGATCAGCCAAGAGCAGCCTGAACCCGCAGGACTCCATGTCCGCGCCCTGCGTTCCTCCGACTTCGCCCACTTGAAGCGTCTCGAGTCGGAGATGTGGAGCGAGGACGCCGCCGGGCAGCTCTGTCCCCACTACCTGAGGCTCTGCACCGAGCTCTACCCCGAGTGGTGCTTCCTGGCCCTGGATGGCGAGCGGCCCGTGGGCTACGTCCTCAACTTCCCCAGTGGCAAGACGGCCTACTGCGCCACCCTGGCGGTCCACCCCGACTACCAGAAGGGCAGGACCAACTATCTCCTGATCAAGGCCATGGTCTCCAAGCTCGCCGACGAGCAGATGGAGGCCTGCCGCTTCCTGGTGGAGCCGGACAACACCGATGCCCGCAGCGTTCACCAGGCCCTGGGGGCCCGGGTGGTGGCGGAGGTCCAGGACTACTACATGCCGGGGGATGTCCGGCTCTGGTCCGAGATCACCCGGGATGACCTGGAGCGCTTCAAGGCCCGCTACAGCCGCCTCAGGCTGGTCTCTTGAGGTCGGCCCTCCGCATCGCGCGGGTCCTGGGCCTGACGGTCGCCCGGGGACTCGTGAGCTGCGTGCGGGAGCCCCGGGCCCGGGATCTCTCGGCCTGGTCTGCCGGGGTCCTGGAGGCCCTCCGGGTGGACATTGAGCTGGAGGGGAAGCTGCCGGAAGGGGGCCAGCTCTGGGTGGCCAACCACCTGAGCTGGATCGACCCCCTGGCCCTCCTGAGCCTCAGGCCCGCCCAGGTGCTGGCCAAGTCGGAGGTGGCGGGCTATCCCGTGATCGGCAGGCTGGCCCAGCGTCACGGACTGCGCTTTGTCCGGCGGGAGAGCCTGGCCAGCCGCACGGTCGCACTTCGGGGGCTGGAGGGGGCCATGGTGGCGGGGGACCCGCTGCTGCTCTTCCCGGAGGGCACCACCACCCGGGGCGGACGCCTCGCTCCCCTCTACCGCGGTGGTGTGGCCGCCGCCTTCCAGCTCGGGGTCCCCATGCTGCCCATCCGGCTCATGAGTCCTGACCCCTGGTACCCGTGGGTGGGGGACGACGATCTCCTCCCCCACTTGAAGAATCTGGCCAAGGCCCCCCGCACCCGACTGAAGGTGTTGCCCGGTGGGCTCATGCATCCGGCGGACTTTGCGGATGAAGCCGCCTGGCTGGCCTCGGTACGTTCCATCCTCGGAGAAGCTTCTTGAACCTGGACAACCCTCTTCAGACCTTTCTCTCCGGTCAGACGCCCTTCCTGGGTCTGCCGCTCCTGACTGAGCCCGGACCCGTTTCCGGTGTGGTGTTGGGCGTGCCCTTCGATGGTGGCGTGATCCACCGCCCCGGCGCCCGGATGGGTCCCTGGGCGCTGCGGAGCGCCAGCCTCGGGATGGGGCGCCTGCCAATGCCGCTCCGGTTCCAGGGTTGCGAGGAGGGCGGTCGGGGCTGGACCGGGGTGGACTGGGTGGATGGGGGGAACCTTCCCACCCGCCCCTTCTCCGCCGAAGAAGCGCTAGGGGCCGTCACCCAGGGGGTGAGCGCCTGGGCCGGGCAGGGCGCCCGGACCCTGCTCCTGGGGGGAGACCACCTCATGACCCTGGGAGCTCTCCGGGCGCTGGCCCACAAGCACGGTCCCCTGGGACTCCTGCACTTCGATGCCCACCCCGATGCCGCGGACGGCGGGCTCTGGGGCACCGAGTACCACCACGGCACCTGGGTCCGCAGGGCCCTGGAGGAAGGGCTCCTGGATGGCAGCCGCTGTGTCCAGGTCGGGCTCAGGGCACCCCGATTCGGGAGCGAGGAGCTGGTCCTGCTGACAGAAGCGGGCTTCCGGCTCTGGACTCCCTGGGATCTCCGGGACCCCCGCTTGGCTTCCCAGCTCAAGGGCGATCTCGCCCGGGTGGGGCAGGGGCCCGCGTACCTAAGCCTCGATCTGGATGTCCTGGATCCCGCCTTCTGTCCCGCCGTGGCCGAGCCGGTGCCCGCCGGGCTCTCGGTGGCGGAGATCATCACGCTTCTGCAGGGCACGGCCCCCTGGTGTGCACCCTGGGTGGGGGCCGATCTCATGGAGCTGGCTCCGACCCTGGAAGGTGGGGAGGCCAGCGCCCTGGTCGCCGCCCATCTGGCCCTCCATCTCCTCTCCTGCCCCTGAGGTGCCCTGTGACCCGTGACTGCTGGATCCGCATCTTCACCCGCCATCTTGAGCCAGGAGCTGAGCTCTCCTGGGAGGACCTGCTGGTGGGCTACGACTTCAGTCTGGTCAGCCCCCTGACCCTTCTCGCCTGGGCGGCAGAGCAAGCTGGGAAGGGCCCAGCCCTGCAGACCTTCCAGGCCATGAGGCCCGATGACCCCGGCTTCGAGGCGGCCCTCTGGGAGGCCTGCATGGAGACGTCCGGCACGCTCCCCCGTCCCGGGCACCTCCGCTGGGAGCGGGCCCAGGACCGCTGGAGGCTCGCCCTCCTGCGGGAGGTGCTGGATGCTCCCCTGGAGCCCAGGGCCCTGGGAGCCGCTGTGGAGGCCATTTATGAGCGGGTCGGGTGCCCCGAGGACATGCTGGGGCTCTGGAATGCGCGGGAGGGGGAGGCTGAACGGCCAGGGATCCTCCGCTTTGTGGCCCGGCTGGACGAAGGACTCCGAAAAAACAGCGCTGGACATCGCCTCGGAACCTGCTACACTAGTATTTCTGCGGGCGTATAACTCAGCGGTAGAGTGCTATCTTCACACGGTAGAAGTCCCAGGTTCGAACCCTGGTACGCCCACCACCCCAAAGGCCCCTGATCCGTCAGGGGCCTTTCGCCATTCCATCCGGAGGGACCCATGGCCAACATCCTCGCGACCCAGCTCCGTGCCGGCATGATCATCAACTACGAAGGCGAGCTTTGCCGGGTGATCAGCGTGGAGCACCAGACCCCCGGCAACCTCCCCGCCCGGGTGGTGACCAAGATGAAGCGCCTGAAGGACGGTATCAACCGCGAGAACCGCTTCGGGTCCGCCGACAAGATCGAGCGCGCCAATCTCGAGCAGCACATGCTGGAGTTCCTCTACGAGGATGGCGACATGCTGGTCTTCATGAACAACGAGACCTACGAGCAGACGGAACTCCACAAGGAGATCCTGGGCGACGACATCGTCTTCCTCGTGCCCAACATGGAGCTCGAGATCGAGTTCCACGACGGCAACCCCCTCTCTGCCACCCTGCCCGCCAGCGTGGTCCTGGAGATCGTGGAGACCGAGCCCGTCATGAAGAACGCCAACGCCACCGGCTCCTACAAGCCCGCCAAGCTTGAGAACGGCGTGACCGTCAACGTGCCCCCCTACATGGAGAGTGGTGAGCGTGTCCGTGTGAACACGGTGGATCGCACTTACATGGAGCGGGTCAAGTAGACTGGACTTGCCCGGACAAGTGGGGGACAGTGCTTCCAGAGGGGCAGTTTCACGGGGGACGGATGGGACCGACAGTGGAGTGCCTGAAGAAAGTCAGCTTCCTGGAGGGCTTGTCCTCCGGGGAGTGCCTGGAGCTCGCCGCCGCCTGTGAAGTCAAGCGCTACGGTGACGGGGATCTGGTCTTCTCTCTGGGGGAGCCGATCCCCGGTATCTTCGTGGTGCTGAATGGGTCCCTCAAGGTTTTCCGGACCGATGGCAGGGGCAAGCTGCAGATCCTGGACATCCTCCACCCCGGGGACTTCGTGGGTGAGGTGCAGGCCTTTGACGGAGGGCCCATCGCCTCTGGCGCCGAGGCCCGGGGGGAGACGGAGTGTCTCCTCATCCCCGGGCAGCAGCTCCGCCGTATCGCCCTGGGCAATCCGGTGGTGGCCGAGCACATCATCCGGCACTTCGCCTCCAAGGTCCGCATGCTCATCTCCCTGGTGGAGACCCTCAGCCTGCACAGCGTGCCCGAGCGGGTCGCCCAGCTCATCCTGGACTACCAGCAGCGTAATCCCAGCCGCACCCTGGTCGAGTTCTCCCAGACCCAGGAAGATCTGGCCCAGTGCATCGGGGCCAGCCGTGAGGCCTTCAGCCGGGCCCTTAGGCTCCTCTCTGACCTGGGGCTGGTTCAGAGCACCTTCCCTGTGGTCCGCATCGTGGACATCCCAAAGCTCCAGCGCTACGCCCGGGGCTGAGGCGGCGTGGTGCGCGGCCTGGACTCCGCTTCGGTGGTGTGGGCGGGGACAAAGGCAGGGGACACGGATGTGGGTACCGATTCCCCCTCTGAACCTGCCTCAGGCGCCTCTGGTGGGTCGCTGACTATCTGTGTTGATCTGTGTAATCTTTGGCCCCAAAGGCTTTTCTGGCACCAGACCCGTCCCACTGCAGGCAATGCTGAAGCCGTTCGGGATGGACAAAGTCCCCCAGGGGGGCTCAGCCCTCCGGGTCGGGATCGCCTTGGCCTCGGCTGCCTCCCGGTACCTGGGCCTCGGCCTCCATCCGGTCCAGGTTGTCCAGTACCTTACCCAGGCAGATGCGGAAGATCCGCTTCTCCTCTTCACTGAGCCCGGCCTCCAGCTTGGCCCGGTAGTCCAGCGCCAGTTCGTGGATCTCATCCAGGTAGGGGCGCTGGCGCTCATCGAGACGGATGATCACCTTCCGGCGCTGCTCCGGGTCAGGCGTGATCACCAGTAATCCCTGCTGCTCCAGGCCGTGTATCAGCCTGGAGACCGTGGGGTGGTCCAGGCGGATGTGCGAGGCCAGCTCTGTAAGGCAGATGCTCCCCGCCTCCCGAACGCTCTCCAGGATGAGGGCCTGCTGGTCTGTCAGCTTGGCCTCCCGGAAGCGGGCCGCCACCATGTGCCTGATCCGCCGCTTGGCGGCCATGATGAGCAGGCTGGCGGTCTTCTGGGGCTTGTTGGGGGTGGGCATGGGGGCTCATTCTACCGGAGGGGAGAGTACGCACACAGGCCGCCTTGCGGCGGCCTGTGCGAGAATCCGATCGCCAGAGACTAGTCGGTGGCGAAGGGCAGCAGCGCGATGTTGCGGGCGCGCTTGATGGCCTCGACCAGCATGCGCTGGTGAAGAGCGCAGACACCACTGGTGCGGCGGGGCAGAACCTTGCCGCGCTCAGGGGTGAAGGAGGACAGGGTCTTCACGTCCTTGTAGTCAATGGCAGTGGTCTTCTCGACGCAGAACTTGCAGAACTTACTGCGCCGGCCGCCAAAGGCCTTCTTCTTCTTGGGCTTGCCCTTTCCGTCGGTGCGACGCTTCATCCCATCACCTCCTCGGCGCTGCGGTCCTTGATGCCGGCCTGGGCCTTGCGCTTGGCCTCACGGTCATAGCGGGCCTTCTGGCGGTCAGCGGCCTTGGCTTCGGCGTCCATGCGGACGGAGAGATACTTGATCACGTTCTCGTTGTTGCGGAAGCGGCGCTCCAGCTCGGCGACCAGCGTGGAGCCGGCGTTCATCTCGAACAGGGTGTAGTAGCCCTCGCTGAACTTCTGGACTTCGTAGGCCAGCTTCTTGCGGCCCCACTTGTCGGTCTTGAGCAGCTCGCCACCCTGCTCGGCAATGATCCCCTCGTACTGACGGACCAGGTCGTCGACCTGCTCGTCCGTCAGCGTCGGGGAGGCGATGAAGATCGTCTCGTAACGACGCATCTGTTTATCCTCCTCGTGGATGTGAAGCCCCGGTGCACGGACCGGAGCAAGGAGTGCCCCCTTACGGGAGCGCGAACCCCCAGTTTCCCAGGAGACTGTCCGGAAAGCAAGGCCTGATCCTCTTTGGTCAGGGCGGGGTGCCGACCTCCGTCAAGCGGTCTTCGGGCCTATCCATGCATAGCAGGTGCCCCGCTTGACGCCCTGCTGGACCACCAGCCCCTGGTGCTCGAGCTCTCTGAACATTCGCCGGATGGCGGCCGGGGCCCAGTCACAGTGGGTCAGGCCGAGGCACTTCCGGGCCTGGAGGCTGCTCAGGGTCTGGTGCTCCTGCAGGGTCTCGATGAGCCGGTCCCGCAGGGCCTGCAGTTCTGCCCGTGTCCTGCGGGCGCGGGTGCGGAACTCGGGGGAGATGAGCGGAGGCAAGTCGGACAACGGGTCCTCGTGGGTGGCTCCGCTTGCGGTTGTCGGCCTGAAGGTGACGCAGGTGGCGTCCGCAGGGAGGCCCTCGTCCTCCAGGAGGTGGGTGAGGGCATCGGCGATGCGGTGCTGCTGTTCTGCACTCAGGCCCAGCGAGTGATTGATCACCAGGGGCATGGAATCGGTTCCTTTCGGGATGGCTTGCTCGGAGGGGGCCCGGACTGCGTTCCGCGAGGGGCTTGCGGGGGGTGCGGACAGGGCTTCCCCTACCCATCTATGAGCAGGGGTTGTGCCGAAAAGCCTTGCTTTTGGGAGAGGTGTATAAAGTCATTGAAGTCATTGATATGGGCGATTGTTTGAGGGGTGTTTGGGGTGCAAGATGTGACAAAAATGTATGAAGGTTCTGGCGGCCCTTCATATTTGTGACTTCTTGTGATTTCCTTGTCTCCCAAGCCCCAGAAGCGGAACACCCGCCTTTGAGGGCGGGTGTTCCGGGTGTCTCGGCTCGTGTGACTCTCGGGGCTCAGAAGGCCTTGACCAGGCTGAGAGCGACGCGACTGCCTCCGAGGTTGTCGCCGTTGGCCTCCATCCAGAGGGCCTTGTCGGTGTTGGCATAGGTATAGGTCAGGCCCACGGTGTAGGTGGGGATGACCTCTTTGGTGAGGGCGGCCTTGTAGTCGTTGTAGCTCAGCTCGCTGTAAGTGGAGTTGAGCTCCTGGCGGCCGCCGTGAAGCACGAGGCTCAGGCCCTGGGGCAGGGGCAGGGTCACATTGCCCTCGACATACTTGGTGTTCTTGGCGTCGGCGAACTGGAACCAGTCGCTGCTGATGGCCTGGCTGTACTTCACGTTGACCCACTTGTAGGTGGCGCTGAGGTAAGCCTCCGTGGTGTGGGGCTTGGTGACGTCCGAGCTGTACTGGCCAGGATAGTAGTACTCAATGGCGCCCAGGTCCAGGGTGAGATCCTTCACGGGGCTGAAGCGGTAGCCCAGGTAGAAATCCGTCTCCATCGAGCTGCTGCCGCCATCGCCGGCGATGACCCAGGAGGCGTTGGAGGCCCAGAAGCCGGCATAGAAACCGCAGGCGTGGGAGTAGTCGAAGCCCCCCTGTACGGCGGGACGGCTGTTGTTCTGGGTCAGGCCGCGGAAGGTGTAGTCCGTGGTCAGGCCGAAGTTGCCGGTGAAGGTGTGGGGGGAGGCGGGGGCATCCGCGGCGAAGGCGGGGATGCAGGCTGCGAGGGCGGCGATGGCCAGGGACTTGGTCAGGTGCATGTCTGGGTTCCTCAATGGGTTGGGTTGGGTGTCTGAGGAAGGGAGTGCCTGGTGGGTCCAGGCACCCCCCGGTGGGTCAGGCTACTTCTTGAACCGCGTGGGGTCCGGGGTGAGAGCGTCGTTGGAACGCTCGCCGGTGCGGATGCGGATGATCTCGTCCACGGGGCGGATGAAGATCTTTCCGTCGCCCACCTCGCCGGTGCGGGCCGCGCCGAGGATGGCGTTGATGGTCACCTCGACAAAGGGGTCCGAAACGGCGATCTCGATGCGGATCTTCTCGTGGAACTCATAGACCAGGGGAGCACCGCGGTAGGACTCGAACTCGGTCTTCTCGCCCCCATGGCCGGCCACTCGGGAGATGGTCATGCCGGTCACTTCGGCGGCGAAGAGGGCGGCCTTCACGTCCTCAAGCTTTTCGGGGCGGATGATGGCGCTGATAATCTTCATGCTTTGCCTCCAGTCTTGAGGGTTCCGTCCACAAGGATAGGCGTGTTGATGATGGAGCCCTGGCTGGGGTAGGCAGGGGCGGAAACTTCGTGGAAGTCGAGGCCCTGCAGTTCCTCGGCGGGCTTCACGCGCAGGCCGATGACCTTGTCGATGACCTTGAACATGATGAAGCTGGTGACGCCGACCCAGACGAGGTTGGCCACGACGCCAGCGATCTGGGCCAGGAGCTGCTTGGGGTCGCCATAGAAGAGGCCCGTGACGCCGGAGGCGGCAGCGCCGTTCCAGCCACCACCATAGGTGCCGTCGGCGAAGAGGCCCAGGGCGATCATGCCCCAGATGCCGTTGACACCGTGGACGGCGATGGCGCCGACGGGGTCGTCGATCTTCATGGTGTTCTCCACGAAGAGCGCGGCCAGGACCACCAGCACGCCGGCGATGAGGCCGATGAGGACGGCGACGGGGGCGTTGACGAAGGCGCAGGGGGCGGTGATGGCGACCATGCCGGCCAGCATGCCGTTGGCGGCCATGGAGGGGTCAGGACGGCCGTACTTCACCTTGGTGAAGAAGTAGGCGCCCAGGGAACCGGAGGCGGAGGCCAGCATGGTGTTGGTGGCGACCACAGCCAGACGGAGGTCGGTGCCCGCCAGGGTGGAGCCGGCGTTGAAGCCGAACCAGCCGAAGGCCAGGATGAAGCAGCCGAGGAAGGCCATGGGGACGTTGTGGCCGGGGATGGCCTGAGCCTTGCCCTTCACGAACTTCCCGATGCGGGGGCCGAGGCAGTAGGAACCGGTGAGGGCCATCACGCCGCCGGTGAGGTGCACCACGCCGGAGCCGGCGAAGTCAACGTAGCCGTGGCCCCAGCCGAGGTTCTTGCCGAGCTGGGAGAGCCAGCCGCCGCCCCAGACCCAGTTGCCGTAGACCGGGTAGATGAACATGGAGGCGATGAAGGCGTAGACCACGAAGCTCTTCAGGGTCCAGCGCTCAGCCATGGCACCCGTGGGGATGGTCAGGGCCGTGTCCATGAACACCATCTGGAAGAGGAAGGTGGCGAAGGCGGACACATCGTAGGCAGAGCCCGTGAGGAAGAAACCCTTGAGGCCGACGAGGCCCCAGCCTGCGTGGCCTACGGTCCAGAGATGGTTAAGTCCTTCGGGGGGGGCGAGGGTGGCGCCGGTCGCGACACCGGCACCGCCCATCTGGAGGGCGTAGCCGCAGATCCAGAAGCCCAGGATGCCGATGCCGTAGACCATGAAGTTCATCAGCATGGTGTGGGCGGCGTTCTTGGCCTGGGTGAAGCCGGTCTCGGCCAGGGCGAAGCCAGCCTGCATGAACATGACCAGGAAGGCGCAGACCAGGGACCACACGAAGTTCATGGAGACCCGGGTCTGACCGACGGCGGTGGCGACCTCCTGGAGGGTGGGGCTGCCGGCCACGGCTGCAGGGACGTTCTGGATGCCGCCAGTGGCGCCGCCGCCTGGGTCGGCGGCGAAGAGGACGGTACTCACGGCCGCAAGGGCCAGGACCGCCATGACGCGGGCTTTGGGGGTTTTGAGGATCATCGGGCAGCTCCCTCCAGATCGGCCGACCGGGCAAAGACCCGGCTGACAAAGTTTCCAGTCATCGAAGACATGCTTCCTCCTGCGGCGGGTTCATCGGGTTGGGTGACGAAGCCCTCTTGCCCCTCTCATTGCAGGGGGCGTACCGAAGCTGCTTCAGGGCATAAAGAAAATTAAATATCTAAAAAAACAGTATTTATTTTTGATTCAGTCTATTTATGATATAAATTTGATACAAAAATGTAGGTCATGCCTATTTCCCATCCAAATTTGTAGTCCGGATTTCCAGGGGGCAGTTCGTCAGGCTCAAGTCCTTTCCGGAGGGGCGTGGAAAGGCCAACCTGAGTGGGATCTTCCTTTCGGGACATGGGTTCCCCGGGTGCCCTTGACGGACCCGGACCTGGGGCGGGTTGGCTATCGGACGAAGGGCGCGCTCTTGACCCGGACCATGTGGAGGCGTCTGATGGTCAGGGGGCACAATGTGGTTTAAATGAATATAAAAAGGCGCTTATGTGTGGATTGGAAAGTTGCTTCCTACAAATTTGTGACCAAGAGGGTGTGAACCCTGGGGGAGCGAGCCCTCCGGCTTCAGGCGGTTGACCCTGGCGGGAGCTCCGGATTCCAGTCGGGGGAAGTCCCGGGAGAACAGTGGGAGGGCCGACCTCATCCCCTGCCATTCAAGAAAAGGTTCTTGAAGAAATTCCTGTAGGAAAACGACTAAGCTGAAAAACCGCCGCACCCCGGATTCCTGACGGGGTTGGTCGATCTACAGGTGGAACTGTCATGGAGAATCGCATGGGAAAGAGCCTCACCCGCAAGATCCTGGAGCCCCGCATCCTTGAAGGAACCTGGGCTGTAGGCGAGGAGATCGGCATTCGGATCGATCAGACCCTGACCCAGGACGCCACGGGCACCATGGCCTATCTGCAGTTCGAGACCATGGGGATCCCCCGGGTGAAGACCGAACTCTCGGTGAGCTACATTGATCACAACACCCTGCAGGTGGGCTTTGAGAATGCCGATGACCACCGCTATCTCGCCAGCATCGCCCGCAAATACGGCATCTTCCTCTCCAGGGCGGGCAACGGCATCTGCCATCAGGTGCACGTTGAGCGCTTCGGCAAGCCCGGTCGCACCCTCCTGGGTTCCGACAGCCACACCCCCACCGGGGGCGGCATCGGCATGATCGCCATCGGCGCAGGTGGCCTGGATGTGGCCATGGCCATGGGGGGCGGCCCTTTCTATATGAGCTGTCCCAAGGTGATCCAGGTGAAGCTCAAGGGTGCCCTGCAGCCCTGGGTATCGGCGAAGGATGTGGCCCTCAAGATGCTGGAGCTCTTCGGCACCAAGGGCAACGTGGGCTGCATCATGGAGTACGCCGGTGAGGGCCTGAAGACCCTCTCCGTGCCCGAGCGGGCCACCATCGCCAACATGGGCGCTGAGATGGGTGTGACCACCTCCATTTTCCCCAGCGATGCCACCACCCTGGTCTTCATGAAGTCCCAGGGCCGCGAGGCGGACTGGACGGAACTCTCTGCCGATGCGGACGCCGAGTACTTCAAGTCCATCGAGATCGACCTGAGTGAGCTGGAGCCCCTTGCGGCACTGCCCCACAGTCCCGGCAACATCGCCAAGGTGCGCGACATCGCCGGCAAGACGGTCCACCAGGTCTGTCTCGGCTCTTGCACCAACTCTTCCTACCGGGACCTGGCCACCGCCGCCAAGGTGCTGGAGGACAGGGTGACCCATCCCGAGGTCAGCTTCGTGGTGACCCCCGGTTCCAAGCAGGTGGTGCGCAATATCACCAAGGACGGCTACTACGACATGCTGGTGGCCGCAGGCGGCCGCTTCGTGGAGCCCTGCTGCGGCTTCTGCATCGGCAATGGCCAGTCCCCCAACAGCGGGGGCGTGAGCCTTCGCACCTCCAACCGCAACTTCGAGGCGCGCTCCGGGACCCAGGATGCCCAGGTCTACCTGGTGAGTCCCGAGACCGCCGCCGCCGCGGTCATCACGGGCAAGATCACCGATCCCCGGGATCTGGGCATGGCCTATCCCCAGGTCACGGTGCCCGCCGAGTTCCTGGTGGACGACCGCATGATCATCCGTCCCGAGGAGACCCCCGATCCGGCCAGCATCTGGATCGAGCGCGGGCCCAACATCGGCGAGCCCCTCAAGAGCGAGGCCTATCCCGGTGCCCTCCAGGGTGTGGCCACCATCAAGCTGGGCGACAAGATCACCACCGATCACATCGCCCCGGCGGGTTCCCGCATGAAGTTCCGTTCGAATATCAAGGCCTACGCGGAGTTCGTCTTCGAGAACGTGGACAGGGCCTTCTCCGCCCGGGCCTCGCAGAATCGCGATGCCGGCATCCACAACATCATTGTGGCCGGGGCCTCGTACGGTCAGGGTTCCAGCCGCGAGCACGCCGCCATCTGTCCCGCCTTCCTGGGGGTCAAGGCCATCATCGCCCAGTCCTACGAGCGCATCCATGCTGCCAACCTGGTGAACTTCGGCATCCTGCCCCTGATCTTCGAGCGGGAGGAGGACTATGCTTCCCTCCAGGCCGGTGACCGCCTCGAAATCCCCGGGATCCGGGAGGCCATCTCCGCCGGGGGCGCCATCGAGGTCCAGAACCGGACCCAGGGCACTTCCTTCCGTGTGAAACTTGAATTGAGCGACCGCCAGCGGGCCATCGTCCTCGCCGGCGGCTCCCTCGCCCACGCCAAGGAGTCGAAATGAGCAGGATCAAGGTCAAGAACCCCATCGTAGAGCTCGACGGCGACGAGATGACCCGGATCATCTGGGCGCTCATCAAGGAGAAGCTGATCCTGCCCTATCTGGATGTGGACCTGGAGTACTACGATCTCGGCCTGCCCAAGCGGGATGAGACCGACGACGCCATCACGGTGGAGGCGGCCAACGCCATCAAGAAGCACCGTGTGGGTGTGAAGTGCGCCACCATCACCCCCGACGCCGATCGGGTGAAGGAGTACAGCCTCAAGAAGGCCTGGCCCAGCCCCAATGGCACCCTGCGGGCCATCCTGGATGGGACGGTCTTCCGCAAGCCCATCATCGTCAAGAATATCGAGCCAGCGGTGCGCAGCTGGAGGCTGCCCATCATCATCGGGCGCCACGCCTACGGCGACATCTACAAGACCCAGGACGTGGTGATCCCCGCTGCAGGGCAGGTGGACCTGGTCTACACCCCCGAGGGCGGCGAGGCCGTGAAATACCCCGTCCACACCTTCAAGAACGGGGGGGGCGTGGTCATGGGCATGCACAATACCGATGCCTCCATCATTTCCTTCGCCCGGGCCTGCATCGCCTACGCCCTCTCGGAGAAGGTGGAGCTCTGGTTCGGCGCCAAGGACACCATCAGCAAGAAATACCACGGGCGCTTCAAGGAGCTCTTCGGAGCCGAGATCGCCAAGCACGCGGATGAATTCAAGGCTGCGGGCATCTCCTACCGCTACATGCTCATCGATGATGCCGTGGCTCAGATCATGAAGCACCCCGGCGGCATGCTGTGGGCCTGCATGAACTACGACGGCGATGTCTTCTCCGACATGATCGCCGCCGGCTTCGGCAGCCTGGGCATGATGGAGTCCGTACTGGTGAGCCCCGATGGCTGCTTCGAATACGAGGCCGCTCACGGCACCGTGCGCCGTCACTACTACCAGCATCTCGAGGGCAAGAGCACCAGCACCAACTCGGTGGCCTCCATCTTCGCCTGGACCGGCGCCATCAAGAAGCGGGGCGAGCTGGATGGGACCCCCGAGGTCACGGCCTTCGGCCATCGTCTCGAGCGGGCTGTCCTCAGCCTCATCGAGGAGGGGGTCGTCACCAAGGATCTGGTCAGCCTGGTGGTCCCGGCGGTCCAGGGCTTCGAAACCACCGAAGGCTTCCTGGACAAGGTCGCCGAGCGGCTCAAGTCTCTGGTCTAGGGGGGCGCATGTCCAAGGACACACTCACCATCACCGACAACCGGACCGGGCGTCAGTACGAGGTTCCCATCAGCCTGGGCACCGTCCGGGCCATGGACCTGCGCCAGATCAAGGTCGATGAAGGCGACTTCGGACTCATGACCTATGATCCGGGGCTCACCAACACCGCCTCCACCAAGAGCGCCATCACCTACATCGATGGTGATGCCGGGATCCTGCAGTACCGGGGCATCCCCATCGAGCAGCTGGCCGAGCACAGTACCTTCCTCGAGACCGCCTACCTGGTGATCTACGGGGAACTGCCCACCGCGGAGCAGCTGAGTGCCTGGGAGTTCGAGATCAGCCGCCATGCCATGGTGCACACGAACATCCAGAACCTCATCCAGACCTTCCGCTATGACGCCCATCCCATGAGCGTCTTCATCAGCGCGGTGGCCTCACTCTCCACCCTCTATCCCGACTCCCGCAACATCACTGACCCGGAGATCATGCGGCTGCAGATCGTGCGGATGCTCGCCAAGGTGGCCACCATCGCGGCCTACACCTACCGGCACAACCAGGGGTGGCCCATCAATCGGCCTGACGACGGTCTGAGCTTCGTGGGCAGCTTCCTGCGGATGATGTTCCGCATGACCGAGGTCCACTTCGAGCCCCATCCGGTGCTGGAAAAGGCCCTCAATGTCCTCTTCATCCTCCATGCGGACCACGAGCAGAACTGCAGCACCACGGTGATGCGGACCATCGGCTCCTCCCAGGCCGATCCCTACTCGGCCCTTTCCGGTGCGGCCGCTGCTCTCTACGGCCCCCTCCACGGGGCGGCCAACGAGGCGGTGCTGCGGATGCTGGAGCAGATCGGCAGTGTGGAGAACGTCCCCGCCTTCATCGAGAAGGTGAAGCGCGGCGAGGGCCGACTCATGGGCTTCGGCCACCGCATCTACAAGAACTACGATCCCAGGTGCCGCATCATCAAGAAGACTGCTGAGGCTGTCTTCGAGGTGACCGGTCACAACAAGCTCCTGGATGTGGCCCTTGAGTTGGAGCAGGCGGCACTCAGCGACGACTACTTCATCTCCCGCAGCCTCTACCCCAATGTGGACTTCTACTCAGGACTGATCTATCGGGCCATGAACCTTCCTGCCAACTTCTTCACGGTGCTCTTCGCAGTCCCCCGCACCGCTGGCTGGGTGGCGCAGTGGGCTGAGATGCTGAAGGATCCCGAGCAGAAACTCGCCCGTCCCCGGCAGATCTTCATCGGGCCCGAGACCCGGGACTATGTGCCGCTGGCACAGCGCAGATGACGGAAAGAGGGGGCCGCGAGGCCCCCTTTGCTTTTCTGGCTGAACAGGTGCTCAGCGGGCCGTCAGGCGCTCCAGGCTCTGGGCTGCCACCCCGGCGGGCAGGGGGATGGCGCCGAAGTTGGCCACGCTGCTCTGGCCCTCTCGGGAGAGGATGTAGGTCAGGAACTCCTGGACGGGGAGGGGCAGGGCCTTGCCGGGGGCCTTGTTGACGTAGATGTAGAGGAAGCGGTTGAGGGGGTAGCGGGCCCCGAGGATGTTCTCGACCGTGGGCAGCATGGGTTCGCCGCCGCCGAAGTCCACCAGGGGGACGGCCTTGACCATGCGGACGGAGTGCTGGACCGGGCCATAGGCGATGCCGGCACCGTCCATGGCGACGGCCTCGACCGTGGCGAACTGGTCCGGGAGCGCCTTGACGATGTCCTTGTACTCACCCTTCTTCAGGGTGTGCTCCTTGAAGAAGGCCCGGGTGCCGGAGTTCTCATTGCGTCCGTAGGGCTGGATGGCCCGGCTTGCCCATTCCCCCGTCAGTCCGAGGCCGCCCCAGACCGCGATGTCCTTGGGGTAGCCGGCCTTCCGGGTGGAGGAGAAGATGGCGTCCACCTGCTGCAGGGTCAGCTGCTTGATGGGGTTGTTGGCATTGACGTAGACCGCCAGGGCGTCGGCGGCCACGACAACCCGGGTTGGCGCATAGCCGTACTTGGCCTCGAAGGCCTTGAGTTCTTCGTCGTTCATGGGGCGGCTCATATGCCCCACCAGGGTTGTGCCCGCGAGGAGTGCCCGGGGGGCCGTGGCCGAACCCCGGGAGATGATCTGGAACTGCAGCTTGGGGTAGATGGAGCGGAAGCTCTCGGCCCAGAGCTGCACCAGGGGGTCCATGGAATCCGAGCCGACCATGTCCACGGTGCCCTCAAGGGGATCGGCCACCGGAAGGTAGCCATTGAGGGCTGCATCCACGGCAGGGAGAGAGGGGTGCATCACCAGCGGAGTCTCAGCGGCGGGTGCCGGGGTGGCAGGCGCGGGAGTGGGCTCCTGGACCTTCGGTGGCTGGGGCGCAGGCGTGGACACGATGGGTTCGCAGCCCAGGGCCGCCAGCAGCAGGGCCGCAACCGGGATGATCTTCTTCATACGTCCTCCAGTGCCTTACAGGAGACGCAAGAGGTGTGAAAGGGCTGTTTCAAGGGCGTAAAGAGGCGGTCAAGGATTGGAAATATCGGTTGGGTGTCAGGAAGTTACAAAGCTGCCCCCTTTTGGAGATAGCCGACGAGGGGGGATGCCTCGCTAGCCTGGGCATGGTTTGTGGAGGAAGTCCCTTGACTACGATCGAGCGATTGCATGATCTGCTGGCGGTGTCGTCCATCTGTGACGCCGGACCCACCAAGAAGGCCCTGCTCACCCGGGCGCACCAGATCGCTCAGCGGGTGCCCTCGGTGGAGTCCGAGATGAGCAACGAGGAGGTCCGGCAGTGCTTCGCCCAGGATGCCCGGGCCGAGGCCCTGGCGGTGGTGAACGAGGATGGGGTGCCCATCGGACTGATCAACCGGAGCATCTTCCTGGAGGCCTACGCCCGTCCCTTCGCCCGGGAGCTCTTCGGGCGCAAGTCCTGCATCGCCTGGATGGACAAGGATGCCCTCGTGGTGGACGCGGACACCCCCACGGAGCAGCTGGTGAAGCTGGCGGTGGCCAAGGGGGCCAAGGTCCTCAAGGATGGCTTCATCACCACCCGGGAGGGGCGCTATGCCGGGCTGGGCACGGGGTTCGCCCTCATGGAGGCCATGGAGGCCCTGGAAGCGGTGAAGTCCCGCCAGATCCTCCAGAGCATCGAATACGCCAGCACCATCCAGCGTTCCCACCTCCGCAGCTCTCTGGAGGACATCACGGCCAGCTTGCCGGACCACGGCCTGGTCTGGCAACCCCGGGATGTGGTGGGAGGTGACTGCTACTTCTTCCGGCGTCTGCCCCAGGGGCTCTTCGGTGCTCTGGTGGACTGCACCGGCCACGGGGTCCCCGGGGCCTTCATGACCCTCATCGCCCTCTCCTTCCTGGAGCAGCGGATCTCCCGCGAGGGGGGTCCCGTGGACCCCGGCCAGGTGCTGGGGGACCTCAACCGCTACATCAAGCAGGTCCTGGCCCAGGGGCAGTCGAGCCGCAAGGACGGAGAGTCCCGCTCCGATGACGGTATGGACGCCCTCTGCTTCCTGCTCAGTCCTGACGGCGGCGTGATGACCTACGCCAGCGCCCGGCTCTCCATCCTCCTGGCGGGGGAGGGGGAACTCCGGCACTGCGAGGGGGAGCGGGCCGGCATCGGGTACGTGGACACTCCGGATGAGCAGGCCTGGGCCACCCGCTCCGTGGCCCTGGGAGCGGGAACCCGGCTCCTGCTCTTCACGGACGGGGTCACCGACCAGCTGGGGGGGCCGAAGAGCATCGCCCTGGGGCGCCGCCGTCTGGGGGAGTGGTTCGCGGGGCAGGCCACCCATGCCGCCCGGGAGATCGGGATGCACTTCCAGTCCTTCTTCGCCGAGTGGCAGGGGGAGCAACCCCGTCGCGATGATGTGACCCTTCTGGCCTTCACTCCGGAGATCCACCCGTGAACATCGAACAGTTCGAGCGCTTCCAGGGCCAGGCCCGCGAGGCCGGGGTTCTCTACTACTTCTGCGGTGACCTGAACCAGACCATCATGGCGGCCCTCGGAGAGGCCCTGCGCCACCGTCTGGAGGTCGAGGGCGTGGCCGGACCGATCCGCCGCAAGCTCTTCAGCACCTTCATCGAGATGGCCCAGAACGTCATCCACTATGCGGCGCCCGATGAGGGCGAGGCCGCCCAGGCTGCAGACCACAAGCGAGCCTCCCTGGCCCTGGGCCAGGATGGAAGCGACTACTGGATTGTCTGCGGCAACCTGGTGGATGTGGAGTACATCCCCCGCATCTCCGCCAAGCTCGGAGAGCTCCGGAGTCTCAGCCTTCCAGAGATCAAGCAGCGGTACAGGCAGCAGGTGGCCAACGACGAGCATGCCGTCCAGGACGGGGTGAGCCGCGGTGCGGGCCTCGGCCTGCTGACCATCGCCCGGGACAGCAAGTCTCCCATCGAGTTCTCCTTCGCCTCCGACCCGGCCTCCCAGGGGGCCAGGGCCTTCTTCATCATCAAGGCGGTCGTCTGACCGGTTCTGAGGACACCATGCGCACCTTCCACTCCCCTGCCACCTCCATGACCCCCGAGGTCACCCTCCTGGGGGCCGAACACCGCCTCAGCATCGCTGGCGAGTGCTACCCCGAGAACCCCCTGATCTTCTTCGCGCCCCTCTTCCAGGCCCTCAAGGATCACCTGGACGATCTGGGCAGCGGCAGCTTCACTGCCACCATCCATCTGAAGTACGTCAACAGTGCGGCCACCAAGGCCTTCCGGCAGATCTTCAAGCTGCTGGACGCCGCGGCCACCACCGGGGCGAGCGTGACCGTGGAGTGGGTCTTCGACGCCGAGGACGACGCCCTCCAGGAACTGGGCCAGGATCTGGCTGAGGACATGGGCTTCCTGGATTACCGGGAGTGTCCACTCGAGTCGGTGGGTTGAGGGAAGATCGCAATGCTCGCAGTCGTGCCCCGCGCACAGGAGGAACTCATGGCCCCGCTGGAAGACCTGCATCTCGAACTGCAGGACATCCTCGGCCGAGGGCGGCTCCAGGCCAACTTCCAGCCCATCCTGAACCTGAAGGATGGGAGCATCCATGGCTTCGAGGGGCTCATCCGGGGGCCCTCGGACAGTGTGCTGCAGTCCCCCCTGAACCTCTTCCGGACCGCCCGGCGCCTGGGGCTGGCCTTCCGCCTGGAGGCTGCCTGCTGTCGCACCCTGGTCAAGGCCGCCATGGAGAACGGACTGGGGCAGAGGCTTTTTCTCAATGTCAGCGCGGACTCCCTCTACCGCTCCCTGGTGCGCGACCTCATCCACCCCCGGGAGCTGGAGGAACTGGGCATCTCCCCCGCCCAGATTGTCATCGAGCTCACCGAGGGCCAGCCCTTCACAGACTATGTGGCCATCCGGGAGGCTGTCGCCGCTCTCAAGGGCATGGGCTTCAGGGTGGCCCTGGATGATCTCGGAGAGGGCTTTTCGAGCCTGAGGCTCTGGTCCGAGACCGGGCCGGACTATGTTAAAATAGATAAACATTTCATTTATGGGGCCAGCTCTGACCCCGTCAAGCTCCAGTTCCTGAAGTCCCTCCGGGACATCGCCCGGCAGACCGGTGCCCAGGTGGTGGCGGAAGGGGTGGAGCTGGAAGCGGACCTGGTGGTGGTGAGGGACTTGGAGCTGGACTTCGTCCAGGGCTACTTCACCGGACGTCCCCACCCCAGCCCGCTGCAGACGGTCTCGCCGGAGGTGCTTCGCGTCTGTCGGGAGAGGCGGAAGGGCTTTGAGGATGTGAGCTGGATCAGCCAGTCCCGTGTCACAGCGGTCAAGCTCCTCCAGGAGGTCCCCCCCGAGTCACCGGACACGCCTGTGGGGGAGCTGAGCGGGCGCTTCACCCGGAGCCCCGAGCTCCAGACCATTCCCATTGTGCAGAACGGCCTTCCTGTCGGGCTCATCAACCGCCATCTCTTCATGGATACCATGGCCCGGCCTTTCATGCGGGAGCTGTACGGCAAAAAGGGCTGCGAGAGCCTCATGGAGCGGAACATCCTGGTGGTGGACCAGGGAACGGGCCTGCATGACCTGAGCCGCATGATGGTGGAGTCCGATCCCCGCCACATCCTCCATGGCTTCATCCTGACCTATCAGGGGCGGTACATGGGCATGGGCAGCGGTCACGATCTCATGCGCGAGATCACCCAGATGCAGATCCACGCCGCCCGCTATGCCAACCCCCTCACGGGGCTCCCGGGGAACGTCCCCATCAGTGAGCGACTGGAGGAGCTCATCGCGCAGCGGGTGCCCTTCACGGTCTGCTATGGCGACCTGGACCACTTCAAGCCCTACAACGATGTCTATGGCTTCCGCCGGGGGGACGAGGTCATCCACTGGACCGGCAAGCTCCTGGAGCGGGCTGCCGATCCCGGGCTCGACTTCGTGGGGCACATCGGGGGGGATGACTTCATCCTGATCTGCCGGAGTCCGGACGCCCAGGAGCGCTGTCTCCGGGTGGTGGAGGACTTCGAGGCCGGGCGGAGCCGCTTCTTCGATCCCGCCGAGTTGGCGGAGGGGGGCTACTGGAGCGATGACCGCCAGGGATGCATGGTCTTCCACCCCCTCCTCAGCCTCTCCATCGGCATCCTCCCGGTGACACCAGGGGCCTATCCCGGTCACCACGAGATCTCCAGTGCCGCCAGCTCCGCAAAGCGGGAGGCCAAGCGGATGCCCGGCAGCAGCCTCTTCGTGGAGCGGCGGGCGCCCGCCACCCCCGCCCGAGTCCGCCGGATGGCCTGAGAGCGCTTGACAGGCCCTTCCCGGGCCCATTAGCCTGGAATCTGGTCATTTGCCATGTTCACCGCCACCTTCGCCTTTACCCGCGCCTTTCGTCGATTTACTCGACGAGGGCGGGAACTTGGCTGAAGGCGGAACCGGCAAACCTGGATTCCGACTTTCCACTCAAACCCGTCCGCTCCTCCGGTGGACGGGTTTTCTGCATGCACCGGAACGGCGGATCGATATGGAGGCTTCCTGATGGAACCCACACCCAAGGACAACCCTGAGAACCTCGATCTGGCCCGCAAGGAGATCGACGAGGTCGACCGCGAGCTGCTCCGCCTGCTGGCCCGCCGCTTCGACGCCGTGCGCCAGGTGGCCACGGCGAAGCGGAACGAGGAGGCCAAGTCCATCCTGGACAGCACCCGGGAGCTGGCGGTGCAGGCCCACTGGGTCCAGGACGCCGAGGCCCTTGGCCTCTCCGCCCCCTTCGCCCGGCGCATCCTCAAGGAGGTCCTGAACCACTCCCGCCGCATCCAGGAGCCCCTGCTCTCCGGACCTGCGGAGGAGCCGGTGCATACCCTCAAGGTGGGCTACCAGGGCGTGCCCGGGGCATACAGTTCCCTGGCCTCGGCCCACCTCATGGCCACCCGCACCAGCGCCCAGGTCGAGTACATCGGCTTCGCCACCTTCCCGGATGTGGCCGATGCCCTCCTGGGGCAGGAGATCGACTACGCCTTCCTGCCGGTGGAGAACAGCATCGGCGGCAGCATCATGGATGTGAACCGGCTCATCGTCGAGCAGTCCTTCCATGTGGTGGATGAGGAGGTCTGGGAGGTGGAGCATGTCCTGGCCGCCCGGTCCGGGGTGAAGGTCGAGGACCTGCGGGAGGTGCGCAGCCACCCTGCCGCCCTCACCCAGTGCGAGACCTTCCTGCGCAGCCTTGAGGGGGTGGAGCGGGTGGCCTGGTTCGACACCGCCGGTGCCGCCGCCTCCCTGGAGTCGGAGGACCTGCCCCATGTCGGGGCCATCTGCTCCGAGGATGCCGCTCACCACTACGGTCTCAACGTGTTGGAGCGGGGCATCGCCGACCGCGATCGCAACGAGACCCGCTTCCTCCTGCTCTCCCTGGAGCCCGAGACGCCCGATCAGCGCCTGGCCTGCAAGACCTCCCTGGTCTTCAAGACCAACCACACCGAGGGGGCCCTGGCCAAGGCCCTGGCCATCCTGGCCGATGCCGGCATCAACCTGACCCGCATCGAGAGCCGCCCCCAGCCCGACATCCCCTGGGAATACCTCTTCTTCGTGGATGTGGAGGGGCACAAGGACGCCCCCAACCTCGCCACGGCCCTGCGTCAGCTCCGGGGCTGCTGCAACCATCTGCGCATCCTGGGCAGCTACCCCTTCCGCACCCGGAAGCAGGAACAGCACCTGGAGATCCCGAGCGATCCCGCCCCCGCACCCATCCAGCCCAGCTGCAGGATCGAGGCCGTGGCGATGCCCACCCCCAAGGCCGCGCCCAAGCGCACCACCTTCAAGATCGGCAACGTCACCCTGGGTGAAGGCACCTTCGTGATGATGAGCGGACCCTGCGCTGTGGAGAGCCGGGAGCAGATCCTGGAGGCCGCGGCCATGGTCAAGGCCGCCGGGGCCACCATCCTGCGCGGCGGTGCGTACAAGCCCCGCACCTCCCCATACTCCTTCCAGGGACTGGGTGTGGAGGGTCTCCGGTACCTCCAGGAGGCCGGCCGCCAGTACGGCATGCCTGTCACGACCGAGGTCATGGCCATCGAGGACATTCTCCATGTGGCGGCCCACGCCGACATCCTCCAGGTGGGTGCCCGCAACATGCACAACTTCAGCCTTCTGAAGGAGCTGGGTCGCTTGGACAAGCCCATCCTGCTCAAGCGGGGCATGAGCGCCACGGTGAAGGAGCTGCTCCTGGCAGCCGAATACATCCTGGCGGGGGGCAACCAGCAGGTGATCCTCTGCGAGCGCGGCATCCGGACCTTCGAGACCGCCACCCGCTCCACCCTGGACGTGAGCGCCGTACCCGTCCTGAAGAAGCTGACCCACCTGCCGGTGATCGTGGACCCCTCCCACGCCGCTGGTGAGCGGGAACTGGTGATGCCCCTCGCCCTGGCCGCCGCCGCCGCAGGGGCCGACGGTCTCATCGTCGAGGCCCACCCCCACCCCGAGGAGGCCCTCTGCGACAAGGAGCAGGCCCTCACCGGGGAGGACATGCACAAGCTCATGGCCGACCTGCGCCCCATCGTCGCCGGGCAGGGCAGGATCTGGTCTTAAGGAAAAGATTCACCTCCAAGGCACCAGGCGTAGATGATCCGTCATTTCCCTGTCTTCTGCCCTTCTTCGTGTCTTGGAGGTAGAGCTTTCAGAGGTTTTTATGATTTCTTCCGAGTCCATGCCTTCCCTCAACGCCCGTGCCTCCTCGGTGGGGATTTCGCCCACCATGGCGGCGGCGGCGGCGCTCTGCAAGCATCCCGATCCCGTGGATCTCACGGTGGGGGAGCCTGACTTCCTGCCGCCCCAGGAGGCCCGGGAGGCGGCTTGCCGCGTGATCTCCGAGGGGCGCACCAAGTACGGCCCGGCGGCGGGATTGCCTGCGCTGCGGGATGCGGTGAGCCAGGATCTGGCCCGGCGGGATGGTGTGGCCCGCTCGACAGAGAACACCCTCATGACCGCCGGGGGCAAGGCGGCCATCCATGATGCCCTCCGCTGCATCCTGGAGCCCGGGGACGAGGTGCTGATCTTCGCCCCCTACTGGCCCACCTTCAAGGATCAGGTGACCTGGTGTGGAGGGGTGCCGGTCATCGTCCAGCCGGGGGCTGACCTTCTGCCTGCCCTCGAGGCCATCGATGCGGCCCTGACGAGCCGCACCCGGGCCGTCATCCTCAACCAACCCTCCAATCCCACGGGCCGCATCTGGGATGAGCCCCGCCTCGCCCACCTGGCCAAGGTGGCCCGGGAGCGGGGGCTCTGGGTGATCCTTGACCAGGTCTATGGGACGGTCACCTATGATGGCCCCGAGCGACCCTTTCTAGCCCAGGCCCCTGATCTTGCGGACCGCTGTGTGGTGGTGGAGAGCTTCTCCAAGCGCTTCGCCATGACCGGCTACCGCCTGGGTTCCGCCACGGCTCCGGCCCCCCTCATCAAGGCCATGGTGGCCCTGGCCTCCAGCACTGTGACCCACCCCTCCATCATCGCCCAGCACGCCGCTCTGGCGGCCCTGGCTCTGGATGGCTCCTGGCAGCGGGAGACTGTTGAGAGCCTGAGGGACCGTCGGGACAAGGCGCATGCGGCTCTTTCCGGGATTCCCGGGCTCCAGGCCCACCTGCCCCAGGGAGCTCTCTACCTCTTCCCCCGGGTGGCGGACTGGATGGCCGCCCATGGCGTGGAGCAGGACAGCGATCTGGTGGCCCGCCTCCGGGACGAGGCCGGGGTGAAGACCCTCAGCGGCGCCGCCTTCGGCGCCCCCGGGCACCTGCGGCTCTCCATCGCCGCCCCCGCCGCCGAGCTGGAGCGGGGCCTGGAACGCCTGAAGACCTTCTTCCGCTGAATCATCGATCGCTCCTGGGATTCCGATATGAACGAACGCATCCTCAAGGCCCCCACGGGCACCAGCCGAATCCTGACAGAGGCCTCCCTGGAGCAGCTCCCGGAGCTCGCCCGGGGTCGGAAGACGGTGGTCATCACCGATGCCAACGTCTTTGCCGCTCAGGGGCACCGACTGGCGGGCTTCGATGTCCTCCAGGTGGGGCTGGGCGAGGTCCACAAGACCCTGGCCACCGTGGAGGGGCTCTACGACGCCTTCATGGAGCGTGAGCTGGACCGCTCCAGCCTGGTCATCGGGGTGGGCGGGGGCATTGTCTGCGACATCGCGGGCTTTGCGGCTTCGACCTACATGCGGGGCCTGAGCTTCGGCTTTGCCCCCACCACCCTGCTGGCTCAGGTGGATGCGGCCGTGGGGGGCAAGAATGGCGTCAACTTCCACCGATTCAAGAACATGGTGGGTGTGATCCGCCAGCCGGAGTTCGTACTCATCGATGCCACGACCCTCCAAACCCTTCCTCGCCGGGAGATCCTCTGCGGGCTGGCGGAGGCGGTGAAGTCCGCGGCCATCGCCGACCGGGCCCTCTTCGAGTGGCTGGAGCAGGATGCCGAAAAGGTGGTGGCCCTGGAGCCCGAGGCCCTCTCCCGGGCCGCCTCCGGCGCGGTGGCGGTGAAGGCCCACGTGGTCCAGGAGGACGAGGATGAGAAGGGGGTCCGCATGCTCCTGAACTTCGGGCACACCCTGGGCCACGCCCTGGAGCAGACCCTGGAGCCGGGCAGCATCACCCACGGCGAGGGGGTGGCCCTGGGCATGGTGGCCGCCGCCCGCATCTCGGTGAAGCGTGCGGGGTTCCCGACCGCGGAGGCAGAGCGCCTGATCGCCCTCCTGGCTCGCCTGGGGCTGCCGGTGGCGGTGACGGAGGAGCAGCTGCGCACCGCCCTGGCCTCCATGCGCCAGGACAAGAAGCGCCGGGGCTCACGCATCAACTGGATCCTCCTGGAGGCGCTGGGGCAGGGCAGGGTCCATCCCCTGGAGCTCGACGAGACCGCCCCCCTGCTCCTGGGAGACCAAGCATGATCCAGATCCAACCCGGTCCCGTGAAGGGGAGCCTGCGGGCCCCCGCCTCCAAGAGCCATGCCCAGCGGGTGCTCCTGCTCTCCGCCCTGGCCCAGGGCACCACCCGCATCCAGGACCCCGGGGACTCGGGGGATGTCCGGGCCTGCCTCAACGTGGTCCGCGCCCTGGGTGCCAGGGTCGAGGTCGAGGGCACCGAAGTGCGCGTGACGGGAGGTGGACGTCCCACCGGTGAGGTCCTCGATTGTGGAGAATCTGGCACTTGCCTGCGTTCCGCCGCCGCCGTGGCAGCCCTCTTCGAGGGACCCCTCAGCCTGGCTGGTCATGGCTCCCTGGCCACCCGCCCCATGGGGATGATCGTGGAGGCCCTCCAGCAGCTGGGCGTCCAGGTGGAGACCCAGGGGGGCTGTCCACCGGTCACCATCCGGGGGCCCCTGAAGGGTGGCCAGGCGCAGATCGATGGCAGTCTCAGCAGCCAGCTCCTGACCGGCCTCCTGCTTGCCCTGCCGCTGGCGGTGGGGAACAGTGTCCTCACGGTGAAAAACCTCAAGAGCGGCCCTTACGTCCGCATGACCCTGGATGTGCTGCGCAGCTTCGGGCTGCGGGTGGAGGCCGCCGATGACCTCTCGCGCTTCGTGATCCCGGGGGGACAGACCTGCACCGGGGTGGATGTGGAGGTGGAGGGTGACTGGTCGGGGGCGGCCTTCCCCCTGGTGGCGGGCGCCATCGCCGGGGAGGTCACCCTCTCCGGGCTGCTGCCGGACTCCAGTCAGGCAGACCGGGTGATCCTGGACGCCCTGGCCGCCGCCGGGGCGCACTCCGAGTGGATCTCCCCGCGCACGGTGCGGGTGCTCCAGACCCCCCTCAAGGCCTTTGATTTCGATGCCACCGACTGTCCTGACCTCTTCCCGCCCCTGGCGGTCCTGGCCTGCCACTGCGCGGGCACCTCGGTCTTCAGGGGGGCGGAGCGCCTCCGGCACAAGGAGAGCGATCGGGCCACGGCCCTGGTGGAGGAGTTGGGGGCCCTGGGCGGCCAGGTGAGGGTGGAGGGCGATCTCATGCGGATCACCGGCGGGCCTCTCCACGGCGGCATGGTGGACTCCCGCAACGACCACCGCATCGCCATGGCCGGCGCCATCGCCGCCCTGCACGCCAGCGCCCCCGTGGGCATCCAAGGGCCAGGATGCGTCGCAAAGTCCTATCCAGCCTTCTTCGAGCACCTTGCGGTGCTGCAGGGGAGGCACTGAAAAAAGAAGGCGGAATGCCTGTCATGCCTTCGTAATTTATTCCAATCGGCCCCAGGAGGGGCATCCCCGCTTCCTATAGTGGAGGTGCGGGTCTGCCGAGAAACTTTTCAGTCCTGCAGTGGAGGTGCCAGTGGATTCCCTCTCCTATGTCTGCACAAACCCGGAAGGCCCCTGGGCCACCTACCTGCAACAGGTAGACAGGGTCATGCCCTACCTGGGGTCCCTGTCCAGGTACGCCGACACCCTCCGCCGCCCGAAGCGGGCCTTGATCGTGGATGTCCCCATTGAGATGGATGACGGCTCGGTCCGCCACTTCGAGGGTTTCCGGGTCCAGCACAGCCTGACCCGCGGCCCGGGGAAGGGAGGGGTGCGCTTCCACCCGGCGGTGACCTTGGAAGAGGTCATGGCGCTGGCGGCCTGGATGACCGTCAAGAATGCGGCGGTGAACCTGCCTTATGGTGGTGCCAAAGGAGGGATCCGGGTCGATCCCTCCACACTCTCCCTGCGGGAACTGGAGAAGATCACCCGCCGCTACACCAGCGAGATCGGGCTCATCATCGGCCCCGACAAGGACATCCCGGCTCCGGATGTGAACACCAACGGCCAGATCATGGCCTGGATGATGGACACCTACTCCATGAATGTCGGTGCGACGGCCACCGGGGTGGTCACCGGCAAGCCCATCGAGCTGGGGGGCTCTTTGGGCCGGCTGAAGGCCACGGGCCGGGGCATCTTCGTGGTCGGGCGGGAGACGGCCCGGAATCTCGGGATCCCCTTGGAGGGAGCCCGGGTGCTGCTGCAGGGCTTCGGGAATGTGGGGGGGGCGGCCGCCGAGCTCTTCCACACCCATGGGGCCAGGGTCCTCGCCGTCCAGGACCACACGGGGACCATTTACAACCCCAAGGGGCTGGACATTCCGGCCCTGCTGGCCTGGCAGGAGAAGACAGGCGGGGTGAAGGATTTTCCGGAGTCAGAACCCTTCGACTCCGAGGCCTTCTGGGAGCTGGAGTGCGAGTTCCTGGTGCCGGCGGCCCTCGAGGGGCAGGTGACGGCCGCCAGGGCCGCCCGGATCCGGGCGAAGATCGTGCTGGAGGGGGCCAACGGTCCGACCCTGCCTGCCGCTGACGACATCCTCCGGGAGCGGGGGATTAGCGTCGTCCCGGATGTCATCGCCAATGCCGGGGGCGTGACCGTCTCCTACTTCGAGTGGGTCCAGGACATCCAGAGCTTCTTCTGGGGGGAGGATGAGATCAACGAGAAGCTCGATCACATCATGGTCGATGCCTTCGGGCGGATCTGGGCCACAGCCCAGGAGCTGAAGGTGCCTCTCCGGACAGCGGCTTTCGTGGTGGCCTGCACCCGGGTCCTCTCCAGCCGGGAGCGCCGGGGACTCTATCCCTGAGAGGGCCAGTCCACAAAAAAGAGGCGCCCTGGGGGCGCCTCTTTTTTGTGGAAATATTCACGATGGGGTAGTTGTTAATTGTCAACTGATAGACTTGGTTATTTGTTTCCCATTCTTGCTTGCTGCTGGTCTGATCAGTTCTATCATATGACCAGAGGGGCGCTTCCCGGGAAGCCTGAGGGCTCTGGGGCGTCTCCGGACTCTGCTAGGCAGGCACGGATGTGCGTGCCTTTCTTTTAACACGAAATGGATAAATTTTTCTCGATTGATCGAGAACGAATACTGGAGGCTCCTCATGAAGCGCAACATGTACCAGTGGGTTGAAGAGATCCTGGCCGCTCCCGAGCGGAAGGCCCTGCCCGTCGTCACCTACCCCGGCGCGGACCTCACCGGTGCCAAGATCACCGATATCGTGAGCAACGGCCAGGTGCAGTTCGAGTGCATCAAGGCCCTGGCCGAGAAATACCCCTCCTCGGCGGCCATCACCATCATGGACCTCTCCGCCGAGGCCGAGACTTTCGGCAGCCCGGTGAAGTTCTCTGACCACGAGGCCCCCACCGTCACGGCCCCCATCGTGACCGATCAGGCCAGCATCGAGGCTCTGGAGGTGCCCAAGGCGGGTCTGATGCGTACCGGTGCCTATCTGGAGGCCGCCCGCCTCTCTGCCGAACAGATCACGGACCGTCCCACCTTCGGGGGCGTCATCGGGCCCTTCTCCCTGGCCGGCCGTCTCTTCGATGTCACCCAGATCATGATCGCCGTGCGGCGCAATCCTGAGATGATCCACACCCTCATGGCCAAGTGCACCCAGTACGTGGCGGACTACATCAACGAGTTCAAGAAGGCCGGGGCCCATGGCGTGATCATGGCCGAGCCCACCGCTGGCCTGCTCTCCCCCGCCATGTGCAAGACCTTCGCCTTCGACTATGTGAAGCAGATCGTCGACCAAGTCCAGGACGAGAGCTTCCTGGTGGTGCTCCACAACTGCGGCCACACGGTCAAGCAGGTGGATGCCATGCTGGAGACCGGTTGCAAGGTCTTCCACTTCGGCAATGCCGTGGACATGATGGACATCCTCCCCCAGATTCCCGGCCATTGCGTGGCCGCTGGCAACATCGACCCCTCCAATGTCATGCGCATGGGCTCCACCGAGATGGTCCGCGAGAAGGTCAACGAGCTCCTGGCCAAGGCCGCGGGGTACAAGACCTTCGTCCTCTCCACCGGTTGCGATGTGCCTCCCGGCAGCCCCCAGGCCAACGTCGAGGCCTTTTTCAGTGCCCTGGCGGACTTCAACAAGGCCCAGGCCAGCCTGGCCAAGGAGGCCTGACAGCCTCCTGATCCTCGCCGATTCCCTCCGGAGACCCCGCCCTTTGGCGGGGTCTCGCCTTGTGTTTTGAAAAGCTGCCACCTCGGTGTACGTTTCAGGAGGGAGTACTGATGAACACCTTTGGCCGCCACCTCCGCATCTCCATCCTCGGTGAGTCCCACGGGACCTGCGTGGGCGTCCTTCTGGACGGGCTTCCGGCGGGGTTCCAGTTGCAGGAGGCCGACTTCCTTGCGGACATGGAGCGACGCCGGGGTGGCAAGGCCCCGGGCACCACGCCCCGTCAGGAGGATGACCGCCCCCTGCTCCAGACCGGCATCCTGAAGGGGGTCACCACCGGGGCGCCCATGCTCATCGTGGTGGAGAACCGCAACACCAAGTCCGGGGATTACGAGCACCTCAAGCGGGTCCCCCGGCCCGGGCACGCCGATTGGGTGGCCCTTCAGAAGTTCGGGGGCTTCGCGGACATGCGGGGCAGTGGTCACTTCTCCGGGCGTCTCACCACCGGGGTGGTGGCGGCGGGGGTCATCGCCAAGAAGCTCCTGGGCGACATCAGGGTGGAGGCCCGCCTGCTAGAGGTGGGTGGACGCCAGGACATCGAGGCGGCCATCGCCGAGGCCATGGCCGCCGAGGACTCCATCGGGGGTCTGGTCGAGTGCCGGGTCCAGGGCCTGCCCGCGGGGCTCGGGGAGCCCTTCTTCGACTCCGTCGAGTCCCTCATCGCCCATGCGGTCTTTGCCATCCCGGCCACCAAGGCTCTGGAATTCGGGGACGGCTGGGCCGCGGCCCGCTCCAGGGGCAGCGACTTCAACGACGCCATCGAGTCCGTGGACGGGCGTACCCGGACCAATCACTGCGGGGGCATCAACGGCGGCATCAGCAACGGTAATGAGCTGGTCTTCCGGGTCTCGGTCAAGCCCACCTCCAGCATCAATGCTGTCCAGCGGACCGTGGACATGACGACGGGTGGGCTCACGGATCTCTCCGTGGGGGGGCGCCACGATGCCTGCATCGCCCTGCGCGTCCCGGTGGTCCTGGAGGCCATGACTGCCCTGGTGCTGGCCGACCTGCTGATGCAGGCCGGTCGGATTCCCCGGGTGCTGGGGCGCTGAGGCCGAAGGCTCAGGCGGGGTGTCCCACGCCACCGACCAGCAGCACCCCCAGGAGGATGAGCAGGATCTGGGCGGCGAAGCGGCGGTGGCTCACCGGCTTCCGATGCCCCGGGATCAGGTCCGCCAGGGTGATGTAGAGGAAGCTGGCGGCGCTCAGGGCGAGGGCATAGGGGGCCAGGTGCTCGAAGTGGCCCAGGGCCACCATGCCACCGGCCGCGCCGATGAGCGAGGGCAGGCTGAAGAGGGCATTGAGGCATAGCGCCTGGCGGCGGGACAGGCCCGATTCCAGGAGCAGGGCGAAGTTCGCCAGCTCGTGGGGGACTTCGTGGACGAAGATGGCCACGGTGACCGCGAGTCCGGCGGCCGGGGAGGTGCTGAAGGCCGCTGCGAGGGCCAGACCGTCCACCAAGTTGTGGAGGCCGTCCCCCAGCATGACGATGGCTCGGGTGCCGGGCTGGATGCTTCCGGCATGTGAGCTGTCTTGGTGGCCCATCCAGGTCCGTTCCACCAGGTGCAGGAGCAGGATGCCGACGAGGACGGCCAGAAAGCCCCGGTGGTGGGGCAGGGCCTCCGTGAGCTCGGGCAGGAGGTCGAGGAAGACCGCGCCCAGGAGGGCGCCGGTGGCGAAGCTGAGGGAGAGGGGCAGGGCCTTCTTCAGGAGCCGGTCCGGGAGCCGGAGGGACAGGCCCGCCACCAGGACCCCCCCGAGTCCCGTGGCCAGGCTGGCACCGAGGGCTGCCGCCCAGGGGGAGTGGAGAAGCTCAGAAAGCATATTTGACCTTCAGATTCCAGGTGCGGGGGGGAAGCACATGGGTGCCTCCGAACTCGCTGAGGAAGTTGTAGAGCCCCTTTTCGTCCAGGACGTTCAGGAGGTCGGCTCCAAGGGTGAGCTTGCGTCCCCCCTGCAGGGCCAGGGTCTGGCTGGTGCCCAGATCCCAGATGGTGTGGGGTTTGACGCGCCAGGTCCCCTCGGAGTCCTGGTGGACATAGGTGGTGCCGAAGGCCAGGTCGGGATTGCCGGTGGCTTCTGAGGGGTCACCGGCCACCAGGCCGGAGTCATAGCGACCCTGGACCTGGACGGCGAAGCCCTTCTGTTCGAAGCGCAGGCCCATCTGTCCCGAGAGCTTCTCGTCATGGTCGATCAGGAACTTCTCTCCGGCGCCCACCTCCGCGGCCTCCAACTGCAGTCCCCCGGTGACGGGGCCTTCGAAGACCGCCCGGGTGTGTCCCAGGCTCACGTAGCCTGAGAATCCGTGGATGGGGACCAGATCCAGCCGGGTGTTCCAGCCCCGGAAGAAGCCACGGGCGGCACTGATGGGGAAGAGGACGCCGGTGTTGAAGAACTGGGAGTTGTCCCCGGGGTTGCGGGAGTCCTTGGCCCAGTATTCGACCATGATCCGGGCCACCTTGCCCAACTGCTGTTCGGCACCGAGGGTGTAGCTGTCCTGGATCTCGGGCTTCAGGGCCGGGACCGAGGTGCCGGCATAGGGGCCCAGGTCCCAGGCCTTCTGGGAGGTGGAGAGGGCCAGGTTCTCGTTCTCCCGAGTCACCATCAGACGGTCATAGGAGGCCCGGAGCACGGTCCCGGTGCTGAGCTGGTAGGAGGTGCCCAGACGGGGCTGGAGCTGGCCCGTGCTCTGGCCCCGGAGGGTGTAGCGGTCATAGCGGAGGCCCATGGCCAGGAGCCAGGCCCCCAGGTGGAGGTCATCCTGCACGAAGGCCGAGGCCAGGGTCGGCTTGATGCGCTCATCAAAGGCGAAGATGTTTCCGCCCCCCGCTGCTGAGTAAGCATAGAGGGGATCGCTGCTGTCGGTGACCAGGTCCTGGTCCGTGATGGCGAAGCGGAAGCGCTCGTGGATGGGGCTGGCCTGGTACTGCAGGCCTGCCTTGAGGGTGCTGCCGCCGCTGAAGCGCCGGGTGATGGCCGTGGTGGCTCCCCAGCTGCCGAGGCTGCGGTCCTGCCAGGCCCACACGGGGGTGTCCGCTCCCCCTTCGCTGAAGCCGCTCTGGAGCTGAGCGGTCGGGTCCAGCACAGAGGTCGAGACCCGGTAGTAGAGGTTGCTCTCCAGGCTGAGGGCGTCGCTGAAGGCGTGGTCCCAGCCCAGGCTCAGGTTGCGGTCTCCCGTCTCCATGCGCTGGTTCATCCCGGCTGCCTCCTGGGAGGCCAGGTTGGGCACATCCCGGAGAGTGCGCCCACCGCTCAGGGAGACCCTGAGGCTGTCCTGGGCCGAGAGGATCCAGTCAAAGCGGGAGAAGAGGCGACCCGTGCTGCCCTGGTTGTGGAGATTCTCGAAGTTGACGGGATCCAGGAAGCGGTTGCTCTCGCTGGCGGCTCCCGACACGAAGTAGCCGAAGGCCCCAGCACTTCCCTGGACCGAACCCCCCGCCTCACGACTGCCGTAGCTGCCTGCGTTGAGGTAGGCATCGCCGGAGAATCCGTTGGGGGCGTTGAGGCCGGAGCGGGTGGTCATGTTGATCACCGCCACGGGCTTGCCTCCATACTCGGCGCTCACGCCTCCGGTGATGACTTCCATGCTCTCGACCTGGGAGGGGTCCAGGCTGTTGGAGAAGGTGGCGTGGAGCTGGTCGGAGACGGGCACTCCATCGATGACATAGGTGGCTTGGCCGTGGCTGCCCCGGAAGTGGAAGCGCCCGTTCTCATCGGCGATGAAGCCGGGGGTGGCGAGGAGGATGGACTCCATGGCTCGGCTCTGGACCGGGGCCAGGTTGTGGTCGATGGCCTCCCGGCCGATGTCCAGGTGGCTGCTGGGGTGGTCCTCCACCAGATCAAGCTTCTCCTCCACCACCACCTCCGCGGAGGCGGCACTCAGGACGAGGGGGAGCTCCAGGGGGCTGCGGAGCTCCAGATCCCGGTGGAGGACCTGCATGCCCGTGGCGAAGACCTCCAGGTGGTAGGTGTTGGCGGGGATGTTCACGAGGCTGAAGTGTCCCCTGACATCCGTACTGGCGCTCATGACCAGGCCTGTCAGCGGATTCTTCAGGACCACCCGGGCTCCGTTCAAGGCCGTCCCCCCGGGACCGCTCACGGTCCCTGTGAGGCTGGTGCCGGCCGCATGGGCGGCGCCGACGACGAGGAGGGGAAGGATGATCCGGGATCCGAACCGATGAGCAGACATGATGCCTCCAGATGGAATCTATTTTCATCTGTGCGGGTGTTAATGGAAATGATTTTTATTCATGAAAACATGTCATGGAGGGGCGCCTGGGGGGATCCAAGGGGTAGTCAGGAGTAACCATGCCCAGACCCCCCATCCTTCCCCTCATTGACTGGGAGACCGTCTTCAGGTCCGGCAAGTCTTTCCCGGACTGGATAGGCTCCGCAGAGTTCCCTGACAAGGCCGCACAGATCACCGCGGGGCTGCAGGCCCTCTCCCTGGAGCCCCGGGTGCAGGGCTTCATGCAGCACCTTGACCGTCCGGTCCGGGTGCTGGCCATCGCCGAGGACTGGTGCGGGGATGTGGTGCGCCACGTGCCCGCCCTCCGCGCCCTTGAGATGGCAGGGCCGGACCTGGAGGTCCGCTTCATCACCCGGGAGCAGTGGCCCGGGGTCTTCGCCCGCTTTCTCACCAACGGAGGAGAGGCCATCCCCAAGTTCATCTTCCTGAACGCCTCCTGGGTGGAGTGCGGCCACTGGGGGCCCATGCCGGACAGCTGCCGGGAGCTCATCGCCAGGGGCAAGGCCGCGGGAGACGGCGCGGGGGCCCGTCAGCGGGTGGCCGCGCGCTACGCCGCTGACCCCCTGCTCCGGGAGGTGATCGCGGAGCTGCTGCACGGCATCGACATCGCCGCCACCGGGCAGGTCTGAACCCTGCCCGGGGAACCCGGAGGTGCCTGCTAGACTGGAACCCGGAAGGTGAAGGTCATGCTCCATGCGCGCTCAAGGACGGAACGGCTGCTGGGGGCGCAGGCGCTGGAGAGGCTCCGGGGCAGCCGGGTGGCCATCTTCGGCGTGGGGGGTGTGGGGAGCCATGCTGCCGAGGCCCTGGTGCGGGGCGGGGTGGGCCACTTCCTCCTGGTGGACCACGACTGCATCTGCCTGACCAACCTCAACCGGCAGCTCCATGCCACCCAGGCTACCCTGGGGCAGTACAAGGTGGAGGCCATGAAGGCCCGCATGCTGGAGATCGATCCCACAGCCCGGATCGACACGCTATGCGACTTCTACAACCCCGGGAAGGCGGAGTCCATGATCCCCGAGGGCCTGGACTACATCCTGGACTGCATCGATACCGTCACCGGCAAGCTGGATCTGATCCAGGAGGCTAAGCGCCGCGAGATCCCCATCATCAGTGCCATGGGGGCGGGCAACAAGCTCGATCCCACGGCCTTCGAGGTCACCGACCTCGCCAAGACCCTCAACTGCCCTCTGGCCAAGGTGATGCGCAAGGAACTCCGCAAGCGGGGTATCCGGCACCTCAAGGTGGTCTATTCCCAGGAAGAGGCCCTGGTTCCCGACAAGGGGGAGGACGGCGACTGCCCTCCGGACTGCCAGTGCCCCAAGAAGGGCGAAGCCCCCATCACCTCGAGGCGCCAGACCCCTGGCAGTGTCTCCTTTGTGCCTGCGGTGGTCGGCATGATCATGGCCGGCGAGGTGATCAAGGATATGATAAAGGGTAAATAAATGAAAAATATCGGCATCTTCGGACTGGGGATCATCGGCAGCGCCTGGGCTCAGCGCTATGCAGCGGCTGGCTGCCTGGCGGGCACCTGGAACCGCTCGCCGCGTCCCGAGGCTCCGGGCTGGAGGGCCTCGGCCCTGGAACTGGCCCGGGCCAGTGAAGTCCTCCAGATCGTGGTCGCCGATCCGGCGGCGGTGGAGGCCGTGCTGGAGCAGGTGCTGCCCGCCCTGGGGCCCGGGAAGACCCTGATCCAGTCCAGCACCATCGACCCCGACAGCAGCGAGCGCTTCGCCGCCCGCGTCCGGGCGACCGGTGCAGTGCATGTGGAGGCGCCCTTCACCGGAAGCAAGCCCGCTGCCCTCTCAGGCAAGACGGTCTTCTTCCTGGGCGGTGAGACCGCGGATCTGGATGCGGTCGAGCCTGTCCTGGCCTGCCTCTCGGAAGTGAGGCTCCGGGCGGGTACCGTGCGTCAGGCGGCCACCATCAAGCTGGCCATGAACCTCAACCTGGCCATCCAGATGCAGGGCTTCTGCGAGAGCCTGGACTTCGCCCGGCGGGCCGGGATCTCCGATGACCTCTTCTTCCAGGTTCTGGGGCGCAACATGGGACACTCCCCCCTGATTGACCTCAAGGAGCCCAAGCTGAGAGAGGGTGACTTTTCGCCCCAGTTCTCCGTGAAGCACATGGCCAAGGACACCCGCCTGGCTGCAGGCGCGGCCACGGTGGCCTATCCCCTGCTGGAATCCGCCAAGTCGCAGCTTGAGAAGGCCCAGGCCGAGGGCTGGGGTGAGGAGGACTACATCTCGGCGATCCGGCTGCTGGGGCGCTGAGGGAAAAGTTCCCTTCACCGCTGAACTGTCGTCATGAAGATGTCACCTGTGCGAAGCGGGTGCTTCATGGTCCCTGCCTAAAGTCCATTCAACAACTATGGACCGGGCGGGCGCTTCCAGGGGGGAGGGTCTTCCCTCCCTCGGGGGCGACATGAAACTTCAGCAGGCCGCGACGGCCTCTCTTTCCATCACCCTGCTTGTGGGACCCCTCGCATGCGGGGGACACAAGTCCACAGGCTCCACCACAGCCTCCACCGTGGCGGTCACGGGCGTGACTCTGGACCAGAGCACCCTTGCCCTCAGGGTCGGGGGCGGCACGGTGACCCTCACCGCCACGGTGGCGCCCAGTGACGCCACCAACAAGGCCATCACCTGGACCAGCTCCAATACAGCGGTCGCCACGGTTTCGAGCGGGGTGGTGACCCCGGTGGGGGCCGGTATCGCTACCCTGACCGCCACCACGGCCGATGGGGCCAAGACCGCCACCTGTGTCGTCACCGTCACCGTGCCTGTCACGGGCGTGAGCCTGGATCAGAGCACCCTGAGCCTCGCTCTGGGTGGTGGGACCTCCACTCTGACCGCCACGGTTTCGCCTTCCAATGCCTCCGACAAGGTGGTGACCTGGACTTCCAGTGATACCCGCGTGGTCACGGTATCCGGTGGGGTGCTGACCCCGGTGGCCAGTGGCACCGCGACCATCACCGCCACCACGGAGGATGGCTCGAAGACGGCCAGTTGTGGGGTGACGGTCTATGTGCCTGTGAGCAGCGTGACCCTGGATCAGAGCACCCTGAGCCTGAGGGCCGGGCTGGCGGTAGGCACCTTGACGGCCGCGGTGCTGCCGACGGACGCGACCTATCCCAGCCTGACCTGGGCATCCTCGGACACCTCGGTGGCCACCGTGTCCGGTGGGGTGGTCACACCTCTTTCCGCCGGGACAGCCACCATCACCGCCACCTCTGCGGACGGACTGGGCACGGCTTCCTGCGCCTTGACCGTGGCCGCCGCTGCCGGCCCCCAGCTCATCGCCATCGGGACCCTGGATGGGGCCACGGATCTCTCGGGCCTCACGGGGACTCTGGAGAACGGCAACTCAGAGGCCATCCTGGGGGGGATGGGATCGGGCTTGGCCTGGGCTGGCGGATACACCTTCCTGGCCCTGCCGGATCGGGGGCCCAATGCCACGGCCTATGACGCCACGGTGGATAACACCACCTCCTACATTCCCCGCTTCCATACCCTGAAGATGGAACTCGCCTCGAACACCTCGGGCTCCAGTCTTCCCTATACCCTGAGCGTGACCCTGGCGGACACGAAGCTGTTGTCCTCCCCGACGGAGCTTGCCTACAGCAGCAGCTCGGTCCAGGCCCTCACGGATGTCCAGGACCTCAACACCACCGATGGGGTCTACTACTTCGTGGGGCGCTCGGACTGCTTCGCCAGCAGCGGGGATTCCGGTGCCACCGCGCACGCCCGCCTGGATCCGGAATCCATCCGGGTGGCCAATGATGGCCAGAGCGTCTTCATCTCGGACGAATACGGTCCCTACGTCTACCAGTTCGATCGTCACACCGGTCAGCGTCTGGCGAGCTTCTCCCTGCCGAGCGGCTTCGATGTCGCCACGCTGAGTGCTGTCGGCCAGAACGAGATTGATGGCAATACGAGCGGGCGAGTGGCCAACAAGGGCATGGAGGGCCTGGCCATCACCCCCGATGGCACGACCCTGGTCGGTCTGATGCAGAGCCCCCTGATCCAGGACGGGGGGGATGGCGGGCGCTGCAATCGGATCGTGACCATCGATATCGCCACCGGCACCACCCACCAGTACGTCTACGACAACTATCTGTCAGATAAATCCAAGGCCTATAACAGCAGCGAGATCCTTGCTGTGAACGATCATGTCTTCCTGATCGACGAGCGGGACGGCAAGGGGCTGGGGGACGGCTCCAGTGCCGTGGTCAAGCGTCTCTACAAGGTGGATATCTCCGACGCCACCGAGCTTCCCAGTGATGCCAGCGGGCAGGCCACCCTGCTGACGTACGCGGTGAGCAAGACCCTCTTCCTGGATCTCGAGTCTGTCCTGAGTGATGCCGGTATTGCGGATACGGCCATTCCCGCCAAGATCGAGGGCGCCGCCTTCGGCCCCGATATCACCGTGAACGGGATCAACAAGCACACCCTCTGGATCGCCAACGACAACGATTTCATCCGCGATACAGCCGGTCCCAACAGGATCTATGTTTTCGCCGTCAGTGATGCGGATCTCGGGAGCAGCACCTACGTGGCCCAGGATGTGACCGAGGATAGCAGCACCTCCACGGCGGTCGCCGGGATCACCTTGAGTCCCACGACCCTGGCCCTGACCACGGGCGGCAGCGATGGGGTCCTCACCCCAGTGGTTCTGCCGAGTTTCGCTTCCAACAAGGCTTTGAGCTGGACCAGCAGCAACAGTGCCGCAGCCACCGTGACAGGCGGGCTGGTGACCCCGGTGGCGGCTGGGAGCAGCATCATCACCGCAACGACGCTGGATGGTTCCTATCAGGCCACCTGCACTGTCACGGTCACCGCCCCCACCGTCAGCGTCACGGGGGTGAGCCTGGACCAGAGCTCCCTGAATCTTGCTGCGGGAGGGAGCGATCAGACGCTCTCAGCCACGGTCAGCCCCAGCAGTGCCAGCAACAGCACGGTCACCTGGAGCAGCAGCGACACCTCGGTGGCGACCGTCACCAACGGGGTGGTCCACGCCGTGGCTGCCGGAACCGCCACCATCACCGTGACCACGGCGGACGGGGGCTATCAAGCCACCTGCGCCGTCATGGTCACGGCCTCCACGGTGAACGTCACCGGGGTGAGCCTGGATAAGAGCGCCCTCACGCTCAGCGGTCTCCACACCCTGACGGCCACGCTCAGTCCCTCGACCGCCTCGGATAGCAGCGTCACCTGGTCGAGCTCTGACACTTCGGTGGCCACGGTCACCAACGGGGTGGTCACTGCCGTGGGTCAGGGGACCGCCGATATCACCGTCACCACCACGGATGGCAACCACACGGCCAAGTGCGCGCTCACCATCGCACCCTTCTACGCCTTCGCTTCGGATGGAAGCACCTGGGCCAAGTACGGCACCGCCGGTGCCTGGATCAGTGAGGCCACGGAGACCGATGTGATTCCGGCTCTGGTGGTCACCCAGGACGGGAATACGTTTTATGGCGCACTCAGTGGCACCAACAACGGCTACCTCTACCGGAAGACCGGAGCAGCCGGCACCTGGGCCCCGCTCCTCAGCTCCACCGCCTCCGGCACCATGAAGGCTCTGGCTTTCGATGGCACGAACTTCTACGGGTTCACCAACACCGGCAAGTACAACACCACGACCCTCAGTGGCAGTTGGGCCGCTTCGAACCTGGGAGGGACCTCAGGCTTGGCTCTGGTCTCGGCTGTCTTCGACGGCTCCACCTTCTATGGATTCACGTCCACCGGTGCGCTCTATACCAACACGCCGGCCAATGTCACCACTGCAAATACCTGGGCGGTGGCAAGCAGCAATGCCGCCGCAGAAAACCTGGTCTCGGTGACCTGGGATGGCACCACTTTCTATGGGGCTACCGCTGCCGGTCACCTCTATAGCAAGACGGGCTCCACCGGGAGCTGGGTGTCCTTCGATACCACGGACACGGCCTCCAGCACCCTGGTCTCGATGACCTGCCAGTGACCTGGGCTCCGGCGGCTTGTCCGCCCTGCCGTTGCGCTTCGGGGCGCGGGGTTTCCCCCTGCGCCCCGAGGCCTATAGTGGGGCACGGGTATCGATCTGCAGGGAGGGGGCATGCGCTGGGCAAGGGTCATGGCGTCGATCCGGGGTCGGGTGCTCAGCAGTCGGCGGCTCGGAGGCTGTGCTCTTGTGGGGGCCGTATTCTTCGGTATCCACGCGCTGACGGCTCCCCAGAGACCGGGAACGGCGGCCCTGCTGCTCTCCTTCCTGATGCCCTTCCTGGCCCTCCTCCTGGCTCCGATCCCCTGGCAGTGGACCCGGGACGGGCGGGCCCTGGCAGGCCCAGTGGTCGGTACGCTCCAGTCCCTGGTCCTGCAGGGCGCCTGGCTGGCGGGGCTGGCCCTCCTGTTGCATGCCGGGTCCGGCGCCGCTCCCGGTCCGCCGCCGGCGCTTTCGCTCCACCAGCTCCTCCTGGCGCGGATCGGCCTGTGGTGCTTCCTCTGGGCGACCCTGGTGGGCTTCGGATGGGTCCTGGCGGAGCAGGGGGCCACGGAGGCCAGGGAGCGGAAGATGACGGAGCTGGTCATGGAGCTGGAACGCCTGCGGGCCCAGGACCGGCGCCGGGACCAGGATCACGTCCGGCTCATCCGGGAGCTGCAGGAGGCCTTGGATGCGGTCCAGACCCTCAGCGGGTTGATCCCGATCTGTGCCTCCTGCAAAAAGATCCGGGATGACCAGGGGTACTGGCAGCAGGTGGAGGGCTATGTGGCTGCCCACTCCAAGGCCACCTTCACCCACGGCCTCTGCCCGGACTGTGCCCGGGAGTTCCTTGGGGAGATCCGGGGGCCAGGGCTTAAGCCGGGCGCCGGGGACGGCTCCACAGGGCCATGACCCCGGCCGCCAGGCAGAGGGCGATGGACAGCACGCTGACCCCGCTCCACCCGGCCCGTTTCCAGGCCAGCATCGCGGCGGCGGCACCGAGGCTCCCCCCCAGGAACATGCCCACCATGAAGATGGTGTTGATGCGGTTCTTGGCCTCGGGTCGGAGGCTGTAGATCAGCTGCTGGTGGGCGATGAGGGCGCTCTGAATGCCGAAGTCCAGGAGGATCACCCCGACCACGAGGCCTGGAATGGAGATCCATATCGCCAGCACCAGCCAGGCCGCCAGGGCGGTGCCGACGCCCAGCAGGACCACGGGGCGGTAGCCTCGACGATCCGCTTGGCGCCCGGCGAGGGGTGCGGCCAGAATGCCCACCAGGCCCACGATGCCGAAGAGGCCTGCGGTGTCCGCCCCCTTGCAGATGGGGGGCATTTCCAGGTGAAGGGCGAGGATGGTCCAGAAGGCGTTGAAGGCCATGAAGAGGCCGGTCTGGGTGAAAGTGGCGCGCCTCAGGGGCGCTTCCTCCCGCCAGAGCCTGACCAGGGAACTGAGCAGGCCGGTGTAGTTGAGGGTGGTCGAGGGCTCGATCTCAGGCAGGATCCGGGTGGAGAGGGCCCCCAGCAGGGCCAGGGGTACCCCGATCCAGAACATGGCCCGCCAGCCCAGGTGGGCCGCCACAAAACCCGCCAGGGCCCGGCAGAGGAGAATGCCGCAGAAGAGGCCGCTCATGATGCTGCCGACCACCGCGCCACGACGCTCGTTGGTGGCCAGGGCCGCCCCCAGGGGGACCACCTGCTGGACCACTGAGGCACCAGCCCCGATGAGAAAGGAGACCACCAGGAGGGCCTGCCCACTGGGGGCCAGGGCCGCCAGGGCGAGAGCCACACCCATGGCCAGGAACTGGACCATGATCAGTCTGCGTCGCTGGACCAGGTCGCCCAGGGGGACGAGGAAGAGCAGGCCCGCCGCGTACCCCAGGAGGGTCAGGGTGGGGATCAGGGCCGTGGCCGCATCGCCGGGGAAGCTCCGGGCGATGACCCCGAGCATGGGCTGGTTGTAGTAGAGGTTGGCCACCCCCATCGCCGTGAGGAGGGCAAGGAGAAGGACGAGGCCACGGGAGAGGCCGCTTGCTGGAGAGGTCGGGTTGCCCATTCAGAGGTGTTCCATCGGCCCATGGGCTCAGTGGGTTGAGGGCTGCTGGGGAGGGGCTCCCGCCTGGGTGCAGTTCTCAGGGCAGCGCCTGGGCTCCGGCAGCCTGGAGAGGGCGAGCTGGATCACCTCATCCATGTGGCTGACCAGATGAATGCTGAGGGTCTCCCGGACCTCCGCGGGGACCTCTTCGAGGTGCCGGGCATTCTCGCTGGGGATCAGGACGGCCTTGCAGCCCATGCGATGGGCCGCCAGGAGCTTCTCCTTGAGCCCGCCGATGGGGAGCACCATGCCTCGGAGGGTCAGCTCGCCGGTCATGGCCACATCGCCCCGGACTGGGATGCCCGTCAGGGCCGAGATGAGGGCCGTGGCCAGGGTGATGCCCGCGCTGGGACCGTCCTTGGGGATGGCGCCTTCGGGCACGTGGACGTGGAGGTCCAGTTTCTCCATGAAATCCGGGGCCAGGCCCAGCCGCTCGGCCCGGGTCCGGACGTAGGAGAGGGCGATCTGGGCGCTCTCCTGCATAACCTCACCGAGCTTGCCCGTGAGCTTGAGGTTGCCCTTCCCCGGCAGGGGGGCGGCCTCGATGGTCAGGAGGTCGCCTCCGGTGGAGGTCCAGGCCAAGCCGTTCACCACCCCGGGCATGGCCTGGGCATCGGGGCGGGTCTCCAGGAATCGCTCCGGCCCCAGCAGCTTCGGGAGGCGCTCGGGATGCACCACCGGATCGAAGGGCTGCCCGGCGAGCTGGTCGGCGCGGTCAGGCTGGAGGCTGTGCCGGGCCAGCTTGCGAAGGATGGCGGAGAGCTCCCGCTCCAGCTGGCGGACGCCGGCCTCCTTGGTGTAGGCCTGGATGATCTTCTCCAGGGCCGCGTCCTCGAAGCGGATGTCCAGGTCCTGCATGCCGTGGCGCTCCAGGGACTTGGGCACCAGGTGCTGCTGGGCGATGGCCTGCTTCTCCTTCAGGGTGTAGCCGCTCAGCTCGATCACCTCCAGGCGGTCGTCCAGGGCGGCGGGGATGTTGTGGCGCACATTGGCCGTGCAGAGGAACATCACCTGGCTGAGGTCGTAGCCCACATCCAGGTAGTGATCCTGGAAGCCGGCGTTCTGCTCCGGGTCCAGGACCTCCAGCAGGGCCGAGGCCGGATCGCCGCGGTAGTCCGAGGCCATCTTGTCGATCTCGTCCAGGAGCATGAGGGGGTTCCTCACGGCGGCCTTCTTCATGAGGCTGATGATGCGCCCGGGCATGGAACCGATGTAGGTGCGCCGGTGGCCCCGGATCTCAGCCTCATCCCGGACGCCCCCCAGGGAGAAGCGCACGAAGGGGCGGTTCAGGGCGCGGGCGATGCTGCGGGCCAGGCTGGTCTTGCCCACGCCCGGAGGTCCCACCAGGCAGAGGATGGGGCCCCGCAGGCCCGTGCCGGGTTTGGCGGTGTCCCTGAGGCGGCGCATGACCGCCAGGTACTCCAGGATGCGGGCCTTCACCTTCTCCAGACCCGCGTGGTCCTCGTCCAGGATGCGCTCGGCCCCGTCCAGGTCCAGGTGCTCCTCGGCGCTGGCCTTCCAGGGCAGGGCCAGGAGCCAGTCGATGTAGGTGCGCGATACGGTGGCCTCGGCACTCTGGGGGGGCATGGCCTCCATCCGCTCCAGCTCCTCCAGGGCCTTCTTCTCGGCCTCCTCGCTCATGCCGGCGTCGAGGATCCGCTCCTTGATCCGGGTGCTCTCGTCCTTCTCGCCCTTCCGGCCCAGCTCCTGCTGGATGACCCGCATCTTCTCGTTGAGGACGTACTGCTTGTGGTCCTCGTCCAGGCGCTGCTGGGTCTTGGCTTCGACCTCGCGGTCCACCTCGTGCCGGGCGGCATCCACCTCGATGAGCTTGAGGAGGGTCTGGAGCCGGGGCTCGATCTCCAACTGCTCGAGTACGTTCTGCTTGTCCTTGACCTCGACGGGCAGCAGCCCCGCGACGGTGTCGACGGCCCGTCCGAGGGGCAGCTCCTTCACTTGGTCGAGGGTCAGGAGGCGGCTGGCGTCCGCATTCCGGGACAGGAAATCGCCCACCGCCAGGTGGAAGGGCTCCAGGAGGGCACTCTCCCCAGCTGTGGGGGGCTCGTTGAGCAGGGTGACCTCGGCCTTGATGACCTCATCCTGGTCGGAGTAATGCTCCAGCCTCACCCGGGCGATGCCCTTTACGCCCACCTTGTAGTAATCCTTGGGCAGGGCAATGAGGGACTCCACCAGGGCCAGGGTGCCGGTGGTGTAGAGGGTGTCCTGGCGGGGTTCCTCCTCCCGGGGGTTCCGCTGGGTGAGCAGGACCAAGTGGTCGCCGGCCTTGATGGCCTGCTCCAGGGTGTGGACCGAGGCCTTGCGCCCTACCACGAAGGGCATTCGGGAGCCCGGGAACAGGACCATGTCCCGGATCGGCAGTGCGGGTAGGGTGAGGGGCTTGTTGGTCATCGCTCGACTCGTGGGTGCCCGGTGGGGGCCCCTTCAGCATAACCTCGCGTGACGAGCCATCGAATCCTTGGCAGGATACTCATGCAGTCCTGTTGAGGTTGAATGATGCATTCCAGATTTCAGGTCCGGATCGGCCGGACTTCTCTGATCTTCTGATGCCTCCGGTGGTCCCGGGATTACCGGAGTCGGGGAGGCCGCTCAGTGTCGAGGCCCAGGCCCTGGTGACGCGGGCCCTTGCAGGGCTGCCCCCTGGCGTGCCCCTGGTGGATGCCCACATCCACATGGTGGCCCTCCGGCAGGGGTGCGAGGTCAACCCGAGCTTCCTGAAGGGGGTTGACCCTGCCAAGCGCCTGGCGGGTCACTTCTACATGGAGGCCGGGGGTACCCGCGATCTGGAACGCTTCGACGAGGTCTATCTCGAGACCCTCCTGCGGCGGGCCGGGGCCTTCGGAAGGCCTGTCCGTCTGCACCTCCTCGCCATGGACCGCACCTATACGAAGAGTGGGTGCGTGGACCGGCCCCATACCGACTTCTACGTCCCCAATGCCTATGTGGTCGACCTGGCCAGGGCCCATCCGGGTACGCTGGTCCCTGTGATCTCGGTCCATCCCGTCCGCCCCGACGCCCTGGATGAACTGGAGCGCTGGGCGGCCCAGGGGGTGCGCTGGGTCAAGTGGCTTCCCAATGCCCAGAATATCGATCCCGCCGACCCCCGCTGGGATGCCTTTTACAGCTGCATGGCACGGCACAGGATGATCCTGCTTGTGCATACCGGGGATGAGCATGCCGTCACGGCCCCCTGGCAGGCCTACGGCAACCCGCTCCGTCTGAGGCGGCCCCTGGACCACGGGGTGAGGGTCGTGGCGGCCCACTGTGCCGGTGATGGCCGGGGAGAGGACTTCGACCACCCCGGGAGGAGGGTCCGGAACTTCGAGCTCTTCCTGAGACTCATGGAGGAGCCCTGCTACCGTGGGCTGCTCTACGGCGATATCTCGGCCCTGGTCCTGGTGCAGCATCTGAAGCGCACCCTGCTGCCCCTCCTGCGTCGGCCCGAGCTGCATGAGCGCCTGCTCAATGGGACCGACTACCCTCTGCCTGCGGTGGGTCCCCTCATCTGGCCCAGCCAGGCTCAGCTTCTGGGACTGGTGAGTCCCTCCGAACGGCGGGGGCTCCAGGAACTCAAAGGCCGGGAACCCTTGCTGCTCGACTTTGTCCTGAAGCGGACTCTCCGGGACCCCCTGACGGGCAACCGCTTCCAGGATGCCCTCTTCACCCGCGACCTGGACTGAAGGTGGAAGGGGGGTCAGTGGGCAGGCCGATGTTCGATGACCTCCTTCACCACCGGCAGCGCCGTGAAGACACTGGGCCAGCCCGCGTAGAAGGCCAGCTGGGTGAGGCTCTCAGAGACTTCGCCGGGGGTCAGGCCGTTGTCCATGGCCCGGTTCAGGTGGTAGGGGATCTGGGCCACCTGGCCGGAAGCGATGAGAGCGCTGACCGTGACCAGGCTGCGGTCCCTGGGGGCCAGACCCGGACGCAGCCAGAGGCTCCGGAAGAGGGCCTCGGTGGTGTAGTGCACCACCCCGGGGGCGATGGCCCCGAAGCTGGCCTCCACCCGGGAGGCACGGGTGGCCTCAGCGCCTTCATTCAAAGGGAGCAGGGCAACCTCGGCGGGGGGCAGCTGGTCTGGGCCGATGTGGCGCTGGGCGAAGACCTGCCGGAGGGCCCCGGCTCCGCCCTCACCACCGCCCCAGCCCGTGTAGAAGGCCAGGTGGGCCACGAGCTCCGAGAGCTCACCGGGCTTCACGCCATGGTCCAGGGCCAGGGCCACCTGCTCCGGCAGGGCCTGGCCCTGGTTCCGGGCCATGAGGGCGGCCAGGGTCACCAGGCTCCGGTCCCGCTGGGAGAGGCCCGGACGCGTCCAGACCTCGCCCTGCAGAATCTCCCGCGTATAGTGGTCCAGGGCTGGGGAGCCCCCTGCTGTCCCGGCGGGGTGCACACCTTTGGCTGCCTCATGGTACTGGGCGTCGGGTACCTGCTCCAGCCAGACGACGGCCTTGCCCTCCCGGAACTCCTGGATGGCGGTGTGGGAGAGCGGTGAGGAGGGGCTCGCGCCGTGCCAGTGCTTGACCCCCGCCGGGATCCAGACCACGTCCCCCGGGCGGAGCTCCAAGGCGGGCTCGCCCCAGGCCTGGATAAGGCCGGAGCCCGATGTCACCACCAGCGTCTGCCCCGCCGGGTGGGTGTGCCAGGCGGTGCGGGCGCAGGGTTCGAAGCTCACCTGGCCGCCGGAGGTGGTGGAGGGGGGCTGGGGGGCGAAGAGCTGCTCCACCCGGACGGAGCCCGTGAAGTAGTCGGAAGAACCCTTCTGGGCGGAGCGGGCTTCTCCATGACTGACGGTGATGGCGGCAGGCTTCTCCGGGGGCTGGCCCTGGGTGGGTGTGCCGGTAGTCCCGCCCAGGATCAGTCCCAGGCCTGTGATGGCGGATGCGGTGTTCATGCGGACTCCTTCAGCGGCCGGTCTTCTCGGCCAGGGATTGGGGATAGCGGTCACCCACGACGGCGACCCCGGAGAGCGATCGTTCCAGGTCCTCCAGCTCCGCGGGGCTGATGGTGAGACCCAGGGCGCCCAGGTTCTCCTCCACCCGCCCCAGGTGGGTGGAGCCGGGGATCGGCACCAGCCAGGGTTTCCGGGCCAGGAGCCAGGCCAGGGCCACCTGGGCGGGGGTGGACTGCCTCCGCTGGCCGAAGTCCCGGAGTACCGCGATGATGCCCTGGTTGGCTCGGCGGGCCTCCGGGCTGAAGCGGGGCAGGGTGTTGCGGAAGTCCGAGGCGTCCAGCCGGGTGTGCTCGTCGATGGTGCCGCCCAGGAAGCCCCGGCCCAGGGGGCTGTAGGGGACGAGGCCGATGCCCAGCTCCTCCAGGGTCGGGATGATCTCGGCCTCCAGGGAGCGCCACCAGATGGAGTATTCGCTCTGCAGGGCCGTCACGGGCTGCACGGCATGGGCCCGGCGGATGGTCTGGGCCCCAGCCTCCGAAAGACCGAAGTGCTTGACCTTGCCCGCGGCGATGAGGTCCCGGATGGCCCCGGCGACCTCCTCGATGGGCACCTCCGGGTCGACCCGGTGCTGGTAGTAGAGGTCGATGCGGTCGGTCCTCAGGCGCTTGAGGGAGCCCTCCACCACCTGGCGGATGTGCTCGGGGCGGCTGTTGAGGGTGCTCCAGCGGGGTTCGCCGGGGTAGCTGGGGGCAGAGCCGAACTTGGTGGCGATCACCACTTGGTCCCGCACCGGCTCCAGGGCCTCACCCACCAGCTCCTCGTTGACGTAGGGGCCGTACACCTCTGCCGTATCGAAGAAGGTGACGCCCCGATCCACGGCGGCCCGGATCAAGGCGATCATCTCGCCCTTGTCCTTGGGGAGGCCCCGGGAGTAGCTCATCCCCATGCAGCCGAGGCCCAGGGCTGATACCTCCAGATTGCTGCTGCCAAGCTTGCGGTATTTCATGGTTGATTTCCTTTTTGGCCGTGGCATGCGGTTCGTTCCGTGGGTGCCCTGAAAGCCACAACCCCGGGGATGAAAGGGGATGGGGTGTCGGCCCATGAAGGCCTTTGGAATGGGGCTGGCCTCAGCGCATGGTGAAGCCGCCATCCACGGCGATGGACTGGCCCACCACCAGGCTGGAGGCGGAGCTGCAGAGCCAGAGCACCACATCCGCCACCTCCTCGGGGCGGCCGTAGCGGCCAATGGGCACCATCTTGAGCATCCCCTCCAGGGCTTCCCCCTGGCCACCGGCGATCATCTGCTCGGCCATGGGGGTGTAGATGAGGCCAGGGCAAACCGCATTGACCCGGATGCCTCTGGGGGCGTATTCCAGGGCGGCACTCTTGGTCAGGCCCAGGACACCGTGCTTGGCGGCGTGGTAGATGCCCCGCTCGGCACCGCCCACCAGGCCGCCCAGGGAGGAGCAGTTCACGATGGTTCCGCTGCCCTGCAGGCGCATCTGCTGCAGCTCGTATTTCATGCAGCTCCAGACGCCCCGGAGGTTGATGCCGGTGACCCGGTCATAGTCCTCCCGGGTGGTGTCGGCGGTCTCCGCCAGCTGGTTCTGGACCCCGGCGTTGTTGTAGGCGGCGTCCAGGCGGCCGAAGGTGGCCACGGTCCGGGCCACCATGGCCTCCACCTGGGCCTCGTCCGACACATCACAGGCGATGGCCAGGGTGCGGTGTCCCTGGGCCGCCAGCTCCGCGGCGGCGGCACGAACCGCCTCGGCATTCCAGTCCGCCAGGGCCACCGCAGCCCCCGCTTCCGCAAAGGCCCTGGCGGTGGCCAGGCCCAGGCCCGAGGCTGCACCGGTCACCAGGGCTGCTTTGTCTTTGAAAGAAATCTCCATGACCCACTCCCCGGGTGGGACTCGCCCACCCATCCCTGGAATCTATGACCAGGGGGAATAAGGCTTATAGAACAAAGCTCCAGGCTGCTTGCAGGATTCTCCAAAAGCCTCCCCGGGGCCCGGGGAAGCCCTTATGCTTCCAGTCATGGATGAGACGACGACTGCACGCGCCACTCCGCGCATGGAGGCGGATCGGAGGGAACTGGCGGAGCGCATTGCCAGGGCGTTGCCCCATGACGGCAAGATCGAGGTGCAGCCGGGCCTTCTTCTCGGTCGCTGCTCCCGCCTGACCCCCATGGCCCACGGCTTCCACCACCCGCTCTTCTGCGTGATCGCCCAGGGGGCCAAGGCCCTGACCCTGGGCCAGGACACCTTCCGCTACGATCCCGCCCACTACATGATCAGCACCGTGGGGGTGCCCATGAGCAGCCGGGTGGTGGAGGCCTCCCCCGAGGAGCCCTTCCTCAACCTGATGATTACCCTGGACCCCGGACTCGTCTCTTCTGTGTTCGTGGAGTCGGGGCTGGCGCCCTCCCAGGTGGAGACCAGTACCCGGGCGGTGGATGTGAGTCCCCTGAACCCCGAGCTGCTGGATGCCAGTCTACGCCTCGTGCGTCTGCTGGAGCGCCCCGGCGAGTACCGCATCCTCGCCCCCCTGGTGATCCGGGAGATTCTGTACCGCCTGCTGACGGGGGCTCAGGGGGGGCGGATGCTCCACCTGGCCACCTTCGGGGGACAGGCCCACCGCATGGTCCGGGCGGTGGAGATCCTGCGGCAGAATCTCCAGAGGCCTCTGCGCATCGAGCAGATGGCCCGGGAACTGGGCATGAGCGTTTCCGGCTTCCACGCCCACTTCAAGGCCGTGACGGCCATGAGCCCACTGCAGTATCTGAAGCATCTGCGGCTCCAGGAGGCCCAGCGCCTCCTCCTCAGCGAGGACCTGGACGCCGCCGAGGCGGGCTACCGGGTGGGCTATGAAGATGCCTCCCATTTCAGCCGGGACTACAAGCGCCACTTTGGCGAACCCCCCATGCGGGACGCGGAGCGCCGCCGGGGTCTACCTGCGGAGTGATGGGTGCCCGCACACGGCAGAAGACCCCAGGGCATGGAGGCCTTGGGGTCTTCTGAGGTCGGGGCTACGGCTAGGCGGGTTCCCCGGAGATGGCGGGGGCCAGGGAGGCTGGATCGGCTTGGCGCTTGAGGGAGCGGCGCACATAGGCGCGCATGGCCAGGGAGAGGCCTGTGGCCAGCAGGAAGACCACGGCGAAGATGCGGTTCATCATAGCGTAGCTGCCCGTGGACTGGCGCAGGAAGGACGCCACCCCGGACCCCACTAGGCCGGCCATGGCCCAGGAGGTGAGGACGTAGCCGTGGATGGCGCTGACCTGGCGGGTGCCGAAGATGTCCCCGATGTAGGCGGGCAGGGTGGCGAATCCGCCGCCATAGCAGGTCATGATCAGGTAGAGGGCGATCTGGAAGAGCAGGACCTGCCGGAGCGAGGGCAGCAGCCAGAAGAGCAGCACCTGGAGGATGAAGAAGGCCAGGAAGGTGTTGGGTCTGCCCAGGCGATCGGAGAGCGAGGCCCAGCCGATGCGTCCGGCCCCGTTGAAGAGGCCGATGGCACCCACCAGGGCGGCGGCGGCCATGGGGTTCATGCCCGTGACCTCCTGGGCCAGGGGAGAGGCCACCGACAGGATGGCGATGCCGCAGGTGATGTTGATGAACATCATGAGCCACAGGCCATAGAAGGCCCAGGTGCGGATGGCCTGGTTGGCGTCCATGGGCATGATCTCCATGGGGGCCTTGATCTTGCCGAGGGCCACAGAGGCTTCGAAGCCAGCGGGCTTCCACCCGGTGGGCGGGGGGGCGAGGTATAGGGCCGAGGCCAGCATGATGACCAGGTAGGCCACCGCCAGGATCGAGAAAGTGGTGGCGATGCCCTGGGTCTGGATGAGGCGCCCCATGATGGGGGCGCCGAAGAGGGCACCCAGGCCGAAGCCCATGATGGCGAGCCCCGCAGCGAGGCCGCGGCGGTCCGGGAACCACTTCATCAGGGTGGAGACGGGAGTGACGTAACCGGTGCCGAGCCCGATGCCCGCCACCACGGCGGAGCCATTGAGCAGCCACATCCGCAGGTGGTTGTCCTGCACGTAGTGGGAGGTCACCACCCCGCAGGACAGCAGGCCCAGGGCCCAGAAGAAGGCCGCGACGAGCCCGGCGAAGCGGGGCCCCTTGCGCTCGACCACGTGGCCCATGAAGGCGGCGGAGGTGCCGAGCACGAAGATCGCGAGGCCGAAGGGCATGCCCGCCTGCACCTGGGACCAACCGAAGGTCTTGACGAAGGGTGCCTTGAAAACACTCCAGGCGTAGACCGAGCCAAGGGATGCATGGATCCCCACGGCCGCCGCCGCAATCAGCCATCTGTTCTTCATGGAAGCCTCAATCGGGAGACACGGCTTCCAGCCCTGGATATGGGTCTGGTGCTGCCCCCGATGGGTTCATGAGACCAATCCTCCAAATTGAAATCAAGTCTCAATATGGAGTAATTTTTATCGATTCACAAAGAAGGAATATGGGTTCATGTCAAATTTTATGAGTATTTGTCTTCACGCGTCCCCACCCCTGCACTCCGGCTCTGCCGCGGGCTCTGCCATCCAGGCCACCCCCATGGAGACAAAATAAAGGGCGAAGAGCACAGCGCTGAAGAAGATCGTGGTCACCACGACATCGCCAGGGGTCAGGAAGGCGCTGGCCACGATGATTCCGACCGAGGCATGGCGCCAATAGTGGAGCATGGTGCGGGCGCTGATGATCCGGAATCGGGCCAGGAACCATGCCAGGACAGGGAGTTCGAACATCAGCCCCAGGGTCAGAAGGGTGTAGAGGAAGAGATCCAGATAGGCCTTGGCATGGAGGTTCGCCCTCAGTCCGGCGGCCTGGGCCTCCTGGAAGAGAATGTCACCCAGGAAGTTGAAGGCCTGGAAGTAGGCGAAGATGGCTCCCAGCACGAACATCAGACTGGTGGCGATGATGAAGGGCAGGGCGAAGCGCCTCTCCCGGGCATGGAGGGCAGGGCGGATGAAGAGCCAGAGCTGGTAGAAGATGTAGGGAGCGCTGAGGAAGACCGCTGCCCAGAAGCTCAGGCGCATGAGGCTGAAGAAGGGCTCGGCCAGGTCGGTGAAAGCCCAGGGCTGGAGTGCGTTGATGGGCTGTCCGGTCTGCCGGGCCATGGCCTGCAGGAAGGGGGCCTGGGCCCAGTGCCACAGGGTGAAGCGGAAGGGCTGGACCCCCTTCAGGAAGCGGACATGGTCCTGGAGTCCGAAGGGGAAGCTGTAGGTGAGGGCGAAGGCCACCCCCACGGCCGCTACGGCGTGGACCAGGCGCACCCTCAGCTCCTGGAGGTGCTCCCAGAGGTTCATGTGATCGGGGGAGGGTTTGGGGTCGGACAAGGGGCCCTTCCTTGAAGGTAGAGGCGGACCGCGGTGCGGAATCCCAGGGGGACTCCGTCCGCGGTCCGCTGTGGTGGAGGATCAGGCCTGCTCTTTGGTGACGTCGGCGGTCAGCTCCTTGCCGGCCTTCTTGAACTCATGGATGCTGCGGCCCAGGGACTTGCCAAGCTCGGGGAGCCGGCTGGGGCCGAAGAAGAGCAGGAGCGCGCCGCCGATGAGAAGGATTTCCGTAATGCCCAGGTTGCCCATGGGTTCACCTCGTGAATGAAGGGCGGCACCGCCGCCCGGTCGTTTGGAATGGCCTACAGGCCCTTGACCACGGCAAAGGTGCCGGCGTAGTCGAGTACGGCCCAGACGGTCTTGCTGCTGGTGTCGATGCCGTAAGTGCCGACCCCGTAGCTGCTGTTCCAGGCTCCCGTGACCGCAGTGGCGCTGCCGCTGAAGGTGGCATCCGCAGCCTTGACCCAGTTACCGTCCGAGTCGGTGGTGGCCAGAGCCAGGGAGCTGGAGTAGGTGTTGTAGCTCATGGAGAGGACGTAGGTGCCGGTCTGCTCACTGCCCAGGACCCCTTGGAGGCCCCAGAGCATGAGGATGTCGCCGTCGGTGGTGGAGGTCTTGGTGTACCAGCCGGTGTTCACATCGCAGTAGAAGGTCCGCCCGCTCTGATCGGAGTTGGGGTTGTAGGCCGAGCCGTCCAGGATGGACATCTTCGTCCCAGAGGGGCCGGTGTCAGCCACAGAGCTGAGGTCCGCGCCATTGGCCAGGACGAACTGCTGTCCGTTCAGGCTGTAGCCGCTGCTCTCCCGCTTGGTCCAGTTCAGGGTGGGCGTCGTCGTGATCTTGTTCTCGGTGGAGCTGTCGTAGCTGGGATAGGCGGGGGCGGAGTAGTAGTCCACCGTTACATTGGCCCCATCGACCGTCACGATGTAGAAGCCGACGGTGTAGACCTCCTGGCTCAGCTGGGTCTGCCGCTTGCCCCCGCAGAAGTAGGCATCGTTGGAGGTGCAGGGGGTGACATTGCCATTGCCGTAGGCGTTGTTCTCATTGGGGGTGTAGAACTTGGAGCTGACGGACTGGGTCAGGATGTGGGTGACCTGGGCGGCGGTGCCACTGTCCGTGGTCTTGACGATGGAACGGTTATGGATGTGGTCGTGGCCGCAGAAGTAGATGCGGGCATCGTTGTCGGCCATGCTCCGGATGAAGGCATTCAGGCTGGGCGAACCGACGATGGTCTTGGCGGCGGTGCCATTGGTGGTATTGGCGGCGGCGGCGAAGTCGGCATCCGCGGGACACTCCCCGAAGAGCACATCGACATGCTGCTGGGTGATCAGCCCTTTGTGGGAGAAGACAAAGGCATGGGTGCCGTCGGTCCTGCTGCTCAGGGTGCTGCTGATCCAGGTCTGCTGGAGCCCGGCAGTGGTGTCGATGCTGTACGTGTTGCCATCCGGTCCGTTGCCGTCGGCTGTGGCGAACTGGTCGATGAAGACTAGGCGGGCATTGCTGTAATCGAAGCCGTAGGAAAGGCCCAGAAGGTTGTCCGAGGGGGCTCCGATGCTGCTGAAGTTGCTGCCCAGAGTGAAGGTGCTGGTGTTGCTGCGGCTGGGGGCGGGTTGGGTGCTCTGGTCAGCCGCGTAGCCTCCGCTTCCGGCATAGTTGCTGTTCACGGTGTTGAAGACCGTGGCGTCATTCATGACACCGGTCTGGGTCTGGGGGAAGATGGCGATGAACTCCGTGGCCGTGGCGGCGCTGCTGTCGTGGTTGCCGCGGCAGGGGAAGAAGCCGATGCCGGCGTTGTAGAGGGCTTGGGCGAAGAGTCCCCGGGTGTCTTCGCAGACCGTGCCGGTGGTGCTGTAGCCAGCCTCCGTGCTGGTCCCCGAGGCCTTGTCCGCCAGATCGCCCACCTGGACCACGAACTTGACGCCCTCGGCGATGAAGGTGGCGTTCATCTGCTGATAGAGGCCCACGGCGCTGGTGTTGGGGTTCTTCCCGTCATCCGTGGCGAGCCACTGGGAGTCGCCCAGCACCGCGAACTTCCAGGCGCTGGAGCTGGGGATGCCGGAGGCTTTGGTCGCGCTGCTGCTCACCGAATCCGAGGCCCCGCCGCAGGCGGTGGTGAGGGCGGCTGGGATGGCTGCCGCCCCCAGGCCGAGGGCGGAGAGCTTGAGGAAGTGTCGGCGGTCGAGACCCTGCTGGGCTTCACTCTCGGGCTTCTTGGAGTCGGTCATGGTCCATCCTTTGGGAAATGGGGATGTCCATGACTTTCCCGGCTCGGTGTGTCCAGGGTGTTGCCGGTATTTGAAATCAGATGCAGAAAAATAATTCTAATGCAAATAATTTCAATAATTGTAAACTTGATTTCTTGTTTATTATTGCGAGGAAGTCACTCCCCCATCGCGCAGAAATGACCTTGGGATGCTGTGGTCCCCGGGTTACAGGACGCGACCGGGCCTAGCCTTTGCAAGAGTCTGGATGCAGGAAGGGCGGGCCCGGAATGCTCCGGTCCCGCCCTCTCCGGGGTGTCGTGCGTGGTTCAGCCGGCGGCCTGGACCTCTTCGGGGGGCAGGCCCAGCACCTCCAGCACCCGTTCGCGGGTGATCCGCAGAGGGGCCTTGGTGGTCCGGTCCTCGCTGGGGAGATCGAACATGGGCTCCAGGAGGATCTGCTCCATCATGGAGCGGAGGCCGCGGGCACCCAGCTTGCGGGCCATGGCCTGGTCGGCGATGGCCTCCAGGGCGGCATCCTCGAAGGAGAGCTCCACGTTGTCCATGTCCAGCAGCTTGGCGAACTGCTTGGTGAGCGCGTTCTTGGGCTGGGTGAGGATCCGCACCAGGGCCTCGCGGTCCAGGGGGTCCAGGGTGGCCAGGACCGGGAGGCGGCCCACCAGTTCGGGGATCAGGCCGAACTTGACGATGTCTTCGGGTTCCACCTGCTTGAGGTAGTCCTCCTTCTCCATCTTGCTGTTGGGCTTGGCGCCGAAGCCCACCGCCTTGGCGCGGACCCGCTGCTTGACGATGTCGTCGATGCCCACGAAGGCTCCGCCGCAGATGAAGAGGATGTTGGTGGTGTCCACCTGGATGAACTCCTGGTGTGGGTGTTTGCGCCCGCCCTGGGGGGGCACATTGGCGACGGTACCTTCCACCAGCTTCAGAAGGGCCTGCTGGACACCCTCGCCGCTCACATCCCGGGTGATGGAGGGGTTCTCGCTCTTGCGGCCCACCTTGTCGATCTCGTCGATGAAGACGATGCCGCGCTGGGCGCGCTCTAGATCATAGTTGGCCGCCTGGAGGAGCTTGGTGAGGATGTTCTCCACGTCCTCGCCAACGTAGCCGGCCTCGGTGAGGGTGGTGGCATCGGCCATGGCCAGGGGCACATCCAGGAACTTGGCCAGGGTCTGGGCGAGCAGGGTCTTGCCCGTGCCCGTGGGGCCGATGAGGAGGATGTTGCTCTTGGCGAGCTCCACCTCGGCGGCGGAGCCGAGGGCCTTGCGGGGGACCATGATGCGCTTGTAGTGGTTGTAGACCGCCACGGCCAGGCGCTTCTTGGCGGCCTCCTGGCCGATGACATAGTCATCCAGGAAGGCCTTGATCTCCTGGGGCTTGGCCAGACGGGTCCGGTGGGCGTCCGAACCCTTGCCGCCCTGGCGGCTCATGCGCAGCTGGAGCTGGCCCTGTTCGACGCACTCATTGCAGATGTAGGCCGTGGGTCCCGCCAGAAGCTGTTCCACCTCGTGGGGGGCCTTGCCGCAGAAGTCGCACTTTTGTTCCCGCTTGGGTTTGGTCATGGCGTCTCCAGGCAGATCAGATGTCTATTGGTCGTGGATGGTGGTCAACTCGAGGACTTCAAAGCGCTTGCTGCCGGCGGGGATCCGGATGCTGACCTCGGCGCCCTCTTCCAGGCCAACCAGGGCCATGCCGATGGGGGAGCTGATGCTGAGGAGCTCGGAACCCGCACCCAGCTCTTCGGGAAGTACCAGTCGATAGGTTACTTCTTTGTCGGAGTCCAGGTCCAGGAGGGTCACCCGGCTCCCATAGGCCACCTTGTCCTTGGGGAGCCGGGTGATGTCCAGGCTGGCGATCTCGGCGATCCGCTTCTCCATGGCCACGACCTTGGCCTGGAACATGTCCCGCTTGGCCAGGGCCTGTTCGTATTCCGCGTTCTCGGAGAGGTCGCCCTGGGAGGCCGCGGAGGCGATCTCCTTCGGGATGTCCACGAGCAGGGCGTGCCTGAGGTCCTTGAGTTCGGCCTCGAGCTTGGCGAGTACGTGCTTGGGCATGGGAGTTCCGGAGTGAACGGCGCTTGCCGCGACGTGGAGGAAACCGGCACCAGCGTGAGGGTGGTGGCGGGTCGAAAAGGCCTAAAAAAATGGGCGCCTCGGTGGGTCGAGGCGCGGTGTCCCCCATGGTAGCAGATGTGGCACTGCGTCCGGGAATTCTTTGAGGGGGTAGGCACCCCGATTCGTCTTAACCAGGAACCATGCTGCTTGGATACGATGGACTGGTTCCGGGGAGGACCTATCGGCGTTGGGGAGAGGGCACCATTGCGCTCATGGGGGATGGCCGCGGGAGGAGTCGTCCTCGTCCTGGCTATCCTCGGCTGGATCCTACCCCAGGTGGATCCCTGGACGGGGCGGCGGATCGGGCTCCTCGTCCTTGGTCTGGCGAACCTCCTGGCCGTCGGGGCATCCTTCCATCGTGCCCGGAGACTGCCTGAAGAGGCGAAGCCCTGGCGGGTCATCGGCCTGGGCTTTCTGTTTGCCGTCGTCGCCAATCTGTCGATGATCCTCCTGGGGTCCGGGGTGAGAAGCTGGGGGGGCTTCCAGGCATTCACAGGGGTCTGCGTCCTGGTGCCGACCTTCCTGCATCCATGGGCCCTCCTGAAACTGCGGATGCCCTCCCGTGCTCCGGAGAGTCCAGTCGGCAATCTGTTGGGCGCAATGCTCTTTGGTGGCTCGCTCGCTCTGCTGTTCTGGATTCTCGGGATCTGGCGGGGAGGGGGGCCTCTGGCGGGGCCGGAACAGGCCGGGGTCGCGGGTCTCTGTGTCCGGGCCGCCCTGGTGGGAGGCGTGGTCGCCTATCGGCTGGCGGATGACCTTTCCAGGATCCGGGGGCCTCTGGGCTGGATCTTTCTTTCCGTCTTCGTCGGACTGGTGCTTTTTCTGTTCTCCATTGCACCAGCTGTGGGTCATCCAGGGCGCTCCATTCCATCCGGGGTGGCCATCCTTCCGCTTTATCCCCTCTTCTTTGCGGCTGCCGCCCTGCATCCAGCTTCATTCAATGAAGAGCAGCAGTCGGGGCGGCGTTCCTCATGTCTGATGGGATACATCATGGGGGTGCCTTATCTGGTTTCCGCCGTGTGGCTTCTGACCACCCTGACAAGGACAGCACGGGGGCTGGTCCTCCCGACCGCCTGTTTCCTTCTGGTGACGACGCTCATGGTTGGGCGTCAGCTGGTGCTCATGAGGGAACTCCAGGCCTCCCAGGATCACCTCGGGGAGCGAGTGTTGGAGCGCACCCGGGCCCTGGAAGAGGCCCAGGGTCTGCTGTTGAGGACTGAGCGGATGAATACCCTTGGCCTGGTCGGGGCCGGTCTGGTGCATGACATGGCCAACTCCCTGACGGTGATCGCTGCTGGGGTAGATCTGCTCAGCATGGGGGAGCCCAGAGAGGAGATCCTCTCCCGACTGAAGGCCTCCGCGGCTCACAGCGCGGCGCTGGGGCGGCGGCTCCGGGGCTTCATCCATCGCGAAGGTGAGGAGGTGACCCTGCTGGAGCTTGGCCGTCTCTTGGAGGAGGAACGGGTCATCCTGAACGGACTCCTCCCGGCGGGTGTGGTGCTGGAGCTGGACATCCAGCCCGGCGACTGGAGAGTGCTGGCTGCCCGAGCCCAGATCCTGCAAGTCCTGGTGAACCTGGTCTCCAATGCCAGGGATGCCATCCTGGGCAGGGGAAGGATCCGTGTCCGCCTGGGTCAGGATGGGGAGCACGCGGGGATTGTGGCTCTGGCCGTGGAAGACACAGGCTGCGGCATGACAGAGGAGGTCATGGCCCACCTCTTCGAGCCCCTCTTCTCCACCAAGGGGCCAGAGCAGGGCACGGGGCTCGGCCTGGCTTCGATCAAGGTCATCGTGGAGCAGTGTGGGGGTGAGGTCCAGGTGGAGAGCTCTCCCGGGCTGGGCTCGACTTTCCGTGTGCGCCTGCCGCTGCAGGAGGGAGGAAGCGGAGCCTCCTAGCTTTCCTGCCCCTCTCCGAGGGCTACCTCCACGGTCCGGGCCCCAAGGAGCTCCATCAGCACCTGAGGTCCGAGCTCCACCAGGAATCCCCTTGAGCCGCCATTGATGTAGATCCGGTCAAGGGACAGGATGCTCTTCTCCACAAAGACCGGCATGGTCTTCCGGGTGCCGAAGGGGCTGGTGCCCCCCACCAGGTAGCCGCTGTGCCTCTGGGCTACCTCCGGCCTGCAGATCTGAACGGAGCGGGCGCCGATCTGGCGGGCCAGGGCCTTGGCGGAGACCTCTCGGTCTCCGTGCATCAGGACAATCAGCGGCTGCTGCCGGTTATCCTCGAAGACCAGGGTCTTGACCGTCAGATGTTCGTCTACGCCCAGTGCCAGGGCTGCTGTGGCCGTGCCGCCGTGCTCTTCGTAGCGGTAGAGGTGTTCAGTGCAGGGAATGCGGCGCTGTTTCAGGAGGCGGGTGGCCGGGGTGGAGGGGATCTTGCTCAAGGGTTTATGCTCCGGTGGTGGCGAGTTCCAGCTGGAGTTCGGCCACTGCGCGCTCTGCCCAGGCGCGGAAGTCCTTGTCGATCTTCTGGCAGTGGCGGCGGAGGCTCTCGAGGGCCTGCTCTCGGTAAGCCCGGTCCGTCCGGATGGCGAGGGTCGCCTTCGCCCTGGCCAGGCTCTGTTTGAAGCGGTCCAGCTCCAGCATGGCCCGGGTGATCTTGAAGTAGTGGTGGCCCTTCACCGCCATGGTGAAGACCTCGGCGGACATGCTCGGTCTCCGGAGGAGGCCCCGGATGACGAAGGACCAGTAGGCCAGGGAGTAGCGGGAGAAGCCCTGGACCAGGAGGGAGCGGACCAGGGCCTTGAGCTCCTGGAGGCCGATGGGGCGGCTGAGGGCCCGGTGGGGCTTGAGGCGTCCCAGCAGCCTCAGGCAGCGATAGAAATACTGCCGGGGGCTGTAGAGCTCGCTGATGACCCGTTTGTACCCCGTGAGCAGGGTCTCCGGGGCCATGCGGGGCTCGAAGTTCAGGGTCAGGTCGTGGGTGTTGTCCCCGCTGGTGCGGCCCCGCATCCGCCCCTCGCTGGAGAGCCGGTCATGGAGCCTGGTGCCGGGCACGGCGGTCAGGAGGCCCACCATGGCGGTGGGAATGGCGGCCTCGCGGATGAAGCGCAGCTGCCGGTCGAAGATGTCCTCCTGGTCGTGGTCGAAGCCCACGATGAAGCCGGCGGTGACCTCGAGACCCCAGGACTGGAGCCGGTGGACCGCCGCCCGTAGGTCGGTGCGGAGGTTCTGCTTCTTGCCCACGGCGGCCAGGGTCTCGGCATCCGGGGTCTCGATGCCCAGGAAGACCATGTTGAAGCCGGCCGCGACCATCAGCTCGGCCAGCTCCTGGTCCTCCGCCAGGAGGAGGCTGGCCTCGGTGAAGAGCGAGAAGGGATACTCCCGCTCCTGCTGCCATGTGGCCAGCTCCTTGAGCAGGGCCTTCACGGCCGCCTTGTTGCCGATGAAGTTGTCATCCACCACGAAGAGGTTGCCGCGCCAGCCCCGGAGGTAGAGTCCCTCGCACTCGGCGATGAACTGCTGGGGGGACTTGCAGCGGGGACGGTGGCCGAAGAGGGAGGTGATGTTGCAGAAGTCGCAGGCGTGGGGGCAGCCCCGGGAGAACTGCAGCAGCATGGAGGCGTAGTGGTCCGGGTTCACCAGGTCCCAGCGGGGGGCGGGCGTGGTGGTCAGGTCCGCCTTCTCGTCGCTCTGGTAGACGGGCTTGGCCTCGCCCTTCCGGAAGTCCTCCAGAAAGGCGGGAAGGGTGCTCTCCGCTTCGTTCAGGACGAAGTGGGCCACGCCCGGGATCTCCTCCCAGAAGGTGGTGGGGTGGGGGCCGCCGGCCACCACCGGAACCCCGCAGCGGTTGCAGAGGGCGATGACCTCGCCGAGGGAATCCCCCTGGACGATCATGGAAGAGGTCATTACGAGGTCCGCATTGCGGACCATGTCCTCCTCCAGATCTTCGACATTGAGATCGATCAGGCGGAGCTTCCAGTTCTCCGGGAGCATGGCTGCGATGGTCAGGAGCCCCAGTGGCGGATAGGCCGACTTCTTTCCTGCGAAGGGCAGGGCGTACTTCATGCTCCAGTACGTGGGCGGAACCTTTGGATAGACGAGAAGGACGTTCAAGGGCACTCCACCCCCCCTCCTGTAGGCCCTGACAGCTCCGGGCTACGGATTTCATCGTGGCCCTGCAGGCCTGGAATGTCCATATATTCCGAGCCTTTCGGCGTCAGAGGAGGCCCTCCAGTCCTTCCCTGGTCGTCTGCAGCATTTCCGGAGGGGTGACGACCACGAGGATGGTGTCATCCCCGGCCAGGGTGCCCGCCAGGCCGGGGAGGCCGCTCTGATCGATCCGCAGGGCCAGTCCCGGGGCCTGGCCCGGGGAGACCTTGACTACCAGGAGATTGGGAGGGGCAGGGGTGATGGTGGCGGAGGAGGCATGGGTGGGGAGGGAGGCCAGATGCCGATACTGGCCTCCCACCTTGGCGATGGACAGGCGTCGGAAGGTCCTGGAGAGGGTGCTCTGGGTGACGTGGATGCCCTCTGTTTCGAGGAGTTTCTGCAGCTGACCCTGTTCGCTGATGGGGTGCAGCTTGAGGAGGCGGAGGATGGTGCTGTCCATATTCATGCATTAAATTTATGATTATGCGCATTTTTATGCAAGATGTTTCTCTGTGAACGAGGTGTGAAATCTGATTTAAATTGTTGAATTGAATCCAAGGAGCGTGGGAAAGTTGGAGGGTTGCCGGAATGGGTTCCGGTCCCGCATATGGATGCATGCCATGTCCGCTTCTCCTGCCCTTCAGCCCACCTATGCCCCCTACCCCTTCCCCGTGGTCCGCGGCGAGGGGGACCGCATCTTCGACGCGGAGGGGAACGCGTACTGGGACTTCTACGGCGGCCACTGCGTCTGCTCCACCGGCCACTCCCACCCCAAGGTGGTGAAGGCTATCGCCGATCAGGCCTCTCAGATCCTCTTCTATTCCACGGCGGCTCAGATCCCGGTGCGGGACCAGGCGGCCCGCGCCCTCATCGACTTCATCAATGACGGTCTCGAGAGCCCCATGGCCACGGTCTTCTTCTGCAACTCCGGCGCTGAGGCCAACGAGAATGCTCTCAAGATGGCCGCCAAGCAGACCGGTCGCAGGGCCTACGCCTCCTTCAAGGGCGGCTGGCACGGCCGCAGCATTCTGGCCATCTCGGTGACCGACGACGTCAAGCTGACCCCCGGTCTGGAGAGCTTCCTGGTGCCCGACACCCAGCTGCCCTTCGGTGACGAGGAGGCCCTGGCCAAGGCGGACCTGAGCCAGTGCGCCGCCATCATCCTGGAGCCCATCCAGAGCATGGCCGGCATCAGCACCGCCCCGGCCAGCTTCTTCAAGGCCCTCCGGAAGAAGTGTGACGAGAGCGGCTGCTACCTGATCTTCGATGAGGTCCAGACCGGCGTGGGGCGGATGGGCAAGCCTTACGCTGCCAACTACTACGGCGTCACCCCCGATATGATCACCAGTGCCAAGGGCATCGCCAGCGGGGTGCCCATGGGGGCCGTGGTCTTCAGTCCCAAGGTGGCCTCCCTCATCAAGGGGGGTGACCTGGGCAGCACCTTCGGCGGCGGCCCCTTGGCCAGTGCTGCCCTGGTGGCCACCCTGGAGGTCATCCGGGAGGAGGGCCTCATGGATCGTGCCAGCGCCATCGCCGGGCGCCTGCGTCGTGAGTTGGTGGGCAGCGTCGTCACCAAGGTGGAGGGGGAGGGGCTCCTGTTGGGCCTGCGGGTCCCCGGCCGGGCCGCCGAGCTGAAAAAGCACCTGATGGCCCACAAGATCCTGGTGGGTGCCAGCAGCGATCCCGAGGTCCTGCGGCTTCTGCCCCCTCTCAATCTGAGCGACGCTGCCATCGAGGCTCTGCTCCAGGCGATCAAGAACTTCTAGGAACGGAGAGGTCATGAAGCACTTCACTGGTCTCAAGGATCTCGGCCCCGAGGGGCTGGAGAGGGTCCTCGCCAAGGCCCTGGCCTGGAAGGGGCAGTACCCCAAGCACCTGGTCGACAAGATTCTCGGCATGGTCTTCTTCAATCCCTCCCTGCGCACCCGCACCTCCTTCGAGGCCGTGATGAACCGGGGGGGGGGCAGCGCCATCGTCCTGGAGGTGGGCAACGGAGTCTGGAAGCTGGAGGATCGCCCCGGCGCCATCATGAACGCCGACCGCTCTGAGCACGTCAAGGAGGCGGTGCCGGTTCTGGCCCGCTTTGTGGATGCCCTCTCGGTGCGCACCTTCGCCGGGAACGTCGATGACGAGCTGGACAACTACGATCCCGTGCTGACGGCCTTCCGGGAGCTGTCCACGGTGCCCGTCATCAGCATGGAGAGCGCCCGCGAGCACCCCTGCCAGGGGCTGGCGGACATCATGACGGTCCGGGAGAACTTCGGCCCCACCAGGGGGCTCCCCGTGACCCTGACCTGGGCCTCCCACATCAAGCCCCTGCCCAAGGCGGTGCCCAATTCCTTCCTGCTCACGGCCGCCGCCGCCGGCTGCGAGGTGCGGGTGGCCCACCCCAAGGGCTTCGAACTGCACCCCTCCGTCCTGGCCGAGGCCGAGGCCTATGCCCGTGCCACAGGGGGCAGTGTCAGCATCACGCATGACTTGGACGAGGCCCTGGCGGACAGTCGCGCTGTCTACGCCAAGGCCTGGGGTCCCAATACCGCCTCCGGCCTCGGCCCCGAGACCGTGGTCAACCCCGAGTGGATGACCAGCCGCCGCCACATGGAGAAGGCCCACAAGGACGCCATCTTCACCCACTGCCTCCCCGTGCGGCGCAATGTGGAAGTGGCCGACGAGGTCCTGGACCACCCCAGCTGCAAAGTGGTGGATGAGGCCGAAAACCGCTTCCATGTGCAGCGGGCCGTCCTTGACTGGATCTTCAACGGCTGATCCCTTTTTCCTGATCTTCCGGGCTCCGCAGCTGTCTGCGGGGCCTTCCTTCCACTCCTCCTCATCCTGGGATGGATTTCCCCTGGAGGCCCGACGATGATGCAGAACCTCACCCCCTTCGGCGCCCTGCGCAATGCTGCCCGCTATGTCCGCAGCTTCCGCGGCCGGATCTTCGTGATCAAGCTCGGCGGGGAGCTCCTGGTGGAGCCCGCCGTGCGCGCCGTCCTGGTGGAGCAGGTGGCCGTGCTGGTCTCCTTCGGCATCAAGGTGGTGCTGGTGCATGGCGGTGGCAACCAGCTGGATGACTACTGCAAGGCCCTCAACATCCAGACCGAGAAGATCGCCGGGCGGCGCATCACCAGTGCTGAGGCCCTGGAGGCCGCCAAGGCCGTCTTCTGCGGTACCCAGGTGGGCCTCCTGGCCGACCTGCAGGCCGCCGGGGTCCAGTGCGCCGGGCTCTCCGGCGTGGATGGCGGGCTCTTCATGGCCCATCGCCGCCCCCCCGTGGATGTCGTCCCCGACGGCCAGACCGAGGCCGTGAAGGTGGACTTCGGCCTCGTGGGCGACCTGGACCAGGTCAACACCAGCCTGGTGGAGCACCTCCTGGAGGGCGGCTACGTCCCCGTGGTGGCTCCCCTGACCATGGACGAGAAGGGCCAGGTCCTCAACACCAACGCCGACACCCTGGCCTCTGCCCTGGCCACCGCCCTCAAGGCTGAGAAACTCTTCTTCCTCCTCACGGTTCCTGGGCTCCTGGAGGATGCCTCCAGGCCCAGCACCCTGGTGACCTCCGCCACCCCCGAGGAACTGAAGGCTCTGGAGGCCAAGGGTGCCATCAAGTCTGGCATGCGGCCCAAGCTGAAGGCGGCCCTGGAGGCCCTGAACGCGGGTGTCAAGGCCTGCCACCTCGTGAGCGGCACCACCCAGGATGCTCTGCTGGCCGAGGTCTTCACCAACGAGGGCAGCGGCACCCTGCTGGTCCTCAACCAGGAGGCCTGATGAGTCCCGAGGAGATTCTGGAGAAGCTGGTGGCCATCCCCAGCCCCAGCGGGCAGGAGGATCGGATCGCCACCTATGTGGCCGGTCTGGCCGAGTCCTGGGGCTATCAGGTCCATCGCTTCCACAACAATGTCTGGTTTGAGGCGGGGCAGGGGGGGCCGAGACTCCTCATGCTGGGCCACCTTGACACCGTGCCCCCCTGCGCGGGCTGGGAGGGGGATCCCTACCAGCCGGTCTGGCATGAGGGCCACCTGACGGGCCTGGGCGCCAATGACGCCAAGGGTCCCGTATCCTGCATCCTGGCCGCCGCCAAGGCCTTGGCGGGGCAGCCCCTGGACGGAACCGTCGTCTTCACCCTCAGTGCCGAGGAGGAGACGGGCAGTGACACCGGAATCGGCCAGCTCCTGCCCATGCTGGGACCCCTGGATGCCGCTCTGGTGGCGGAGCCCACCAACCTTCAGCCCGCCATCGCCCAGCGGGGCCGCCTGGTGCTGGCCTGCACCGCCAAGGGGCAGAGTGCCATCGCCGAGCACGCCTTCCTGGCCAGGAACGCCATACACAAGGCGGGGCAGGACATCGCCAAGCTGGCGGGCATGGTCTTCGAGGCCCATCCCCTGCTGGGGGCCACCAAGCCCCAGGTCACCCAGGTCCACGGCCAGGGGGATCACGGCCTGGTGCCCGATGTCTGCGAGTTCCTGGTGGACCTCCGCACCACGCCCAACCTCGCCCACGAGGACCTGGCGGACCGCATCGCCGGGGAGCTGGAGAGCGAGGTTCGCATCCAGTCCACCCGCTACCGCCCCAGGTCCACGGACGCCTTCGAGCCCATCGCCCAGGCCGCCCTCTCCGCCGGGCGCGGCAAGACCTTCGTGGGCAGCTCCAGCACCTCGGACTGGGCCTTCCTGGGCACCATCCCCGCCGTGAAGGTGGGTCCCGGGGACACGCACCGCAGCCACCGCCCCAATGAGTTCATCACGGCGAAGGAGCTCCAGGAGGGGGCCGTCTTCTACCAGCAGGTGGCCCGCAACTATTTCGCCATCATGAAGAAGGAGGCCGCCCTTGGCCGCTGAAGGAAGCCAGCTCTGGGCGAAGGACCTGCCCCTGCACCAGGCCATCCATCGCTTCACCGTGGGGGAGGACCCCATCGATGACCTGAACCTGCTGCCCTGGGACGCCGTGGGGAGCGCCGCCCACGCCCGCACCCTCGCCTGGTCCGGGCATCTGCCCGTGGCCGAGGCCCAGGTCCTCATCGAGGCGCTCCATGCGCTTCACGCTGAAGCGCTGGCAGGTCGCATCGAGATCAAGCCCGAGCAGGAGGATGGCCACACCGCCCTTGAGGCCGCCCTGGTGGAGCGCACCGGTGAGTCCGGCAAGCGCATCCACATGGGTCGCAGCCGCAACGACCAGGTGATCCTGGCCCAGCGCCTCTACACCCGCGACACCCTGGCGGGGATCGGTCAGCAGGTGGCGGCCATCGCCACGGCCTTCCTCGGCCTGGCGGAGCGCTACAGGGATGTGGCCATGCCCGGCTACACCCACATGCGCCGGGGCATGCCCAGCTCCTGGGGCCTCTGGGGCGCTGCTTTCGCCGAGGGCCTCGCCGAGGAGTTGGAGGCCCTGCACGGACTCCTGGATCGCCTGGATCGCTGCCCCTCCGGCGCTGCTGCGGGCTTCGGCGCCCCGCTGCCCTTCGACCGTTCCTTCATGGCCCGGCAGCTCGGCTTCGCCCGGGTGCAGCGCAGTCCCATCGATGTCATGAACAGCCGCGGTCGCCACGAGGGCGCCGTGGCCGACTGGCTGGCCTCCGTGGCCGGGGTGCTGGAGCGCGCCTTCTGGGACCTGGCCCTCTTCACCATGGAGGAGCTGGGCTTCGCCGCCCTGCCGGACGCCTTCACCACCGGCAGCAGCATCATGCCCCAGAAGCGCAACCCCGATGTCGTGGAGCTCTCCCGGGGCACCTGCCGCAAGCTGCGGGGTCAGGCCGCCCTGGTCCACGAGATCGCCGGAGGCCTGCCCTCCAGCTACCACCGGGACATCCAGCTCCTCAAGGGTGCCTTCATCAGCACCCTCAAGACGGCCTCCGGCATGTTCGCCGTGCTGCCCGCCCTCCTGGACGGCATCACCGTCAACGCCGGGAAGTGCGCCGCCGCCTGCTCCGATGAGCTCTGGGCTGCCCACGAGGCCACGGCCCTGGCCATGGAGGGCATGCCTTTCCGGGACGCCTACAAGGTCGTGGGCAAGCAGGTGCTCTCCGGGGAATTCCATCCGGACCGCACGAAGTACGGCGTATCATCGTCCCCTGACCTGGAGAGCCCCCGCCGGGACCTCCAGACCCTGAGCGAGGCCCTGGAGAAGCGTCTCGGCGCCTGGAACAGCGCGACCGAAGCCCTCTGGACCGCCCCCATCGCAGTCTCCCCTTCGATTCCTTCTCCGGAGCTTCCATGAGCCGACACGCCCTTCTCGCCTTCAGCGGTGGTCTCGACACCTCCTTCTGCGTTCTCTGGCTCCGGGACCAGGGCTACACCGTCAGCACCGTCACCGTGGACACCGGTGGCTTCCCCCCCGCTGAGCTGAAGCGCATCGAGGAGCTCTCCGCCACCCTGGGTGCCGAGCGCCACGTGACCATCAATGCGCAGGCCGAGCTCTACGACCGCTACCTGCGCTACCTCATCTATGGCAACGTGCTGCGGGGCGGGCTCTATCCCCTGAGCGTCAGCGCTGAGCGCGTCTGCCAGGCCGCCCGCGTGGTGGCCGTGGCCAAGGAGATCGGCGCCAACACCCTGGTGCATGGCTCCACCGGCGCCGGCAACGACCAAGTCCGCTTCGATGTGGCCTTCCGCGCCCTCGCCCCTGAGATGGCCATGATCACCCCCATCCGGGAGCTGGCCCTGAGCCGGGACGAGGAGATGGCCTTCATCGCCTCCAAGGGCATCGTGATGCCCGAGAAGATCCGTTCCTACTCCATCAACGAGGGGCTCTGGGGCACCAGCATCGGCGGCGCCGAGACCCACAACCCCTGGTCCGAGCTCCCCGAGCAGGCCTACCCCGGTGGCGCCATCGATGACAGCCAGGCGCCCATGACCCTGACGGTGGGCTTCACCCAGGGCGTGCCCACCAGCCTGGACGGCCAGGAGATGGACGCGGTTGCCCTCATCACCCGCCTCAATGAGCTGGGCCGCCAGTACGGCATCGGTCGCGGCGTGCACCTGGGCGACACCATCCTGGGCATCAAGGGCCGGGTGGGCTTCGAGGCCCCCGCTGCCCACCTGCTCATCACCGCCCACCGCGAGCTGGAGAAACTGGTGCTCACCGGCAAACAGCTCTTCTGGAAGGAGCAGATGGGCAACCTCTACGGCACCCTGCTGCACGAGGGCCACTTCTTCGATCCCCTCGCCCGGGACATCGAGGCCTTCCTCAAGAGCAGCCAGCGCGGCGTGACCGGCGAGGCCCGCCTGCGCCTGCATCCCCGCACCTTCGAGGTGCTGGGCATCCAGAGCCCCTTCGCCCTCATGAACACCAAGATCGCCGCCTACGGCGAAGGCACCCGCCTCTGGACCGGCTCTGAGGCCGCGGGCTTCTCCAAGCTCTACGGCGTCTCCCAGCTCCTGGCCATGCAGGCCGGAAGCAACCCCTTCGAGGTCCAGTGATGCGCATCCATCTGGACAAGATCGGCTCCGTCACCCGGAACATCCGTCCCGGCGAGGTGGTGACCCTCACCCGCGAGATCAAGGCCGAGGCCGGCTCCGTGGTGGCTGGCCGCATCATCGGCGAGAAGAGCGTCTACAACCAGCTGGAGGACCTCCACGGTCGTCTGACCCGCCTCCACAGCGGGGACGTCATCCTGGGGGCCCTGGGGCACCGCAACGCCCTCCAGGGCTATGAGGGCGTGGTGCCCGAGCGCATCAGCGCCGGAGACAAGCTCCACGTGCTCAACACCGGCGGGGTCATCGGCCGCTGCACCAGCAACAACCCGGATATCGGGCAGCCCTTCGAGATCGAGATCCTGGGTCAGCTCCTGGTCTACCCCGAGTTTGGCAGCCGGGTGGGACAGCCCGCCAGCATCCGCATGGGGGCCCTGCCTGCGGGGGATGTCCTTCCGGCGGTGCCTGTGGTCTACATCGCGGGCACCTGCATGAACGCCGGCAAGACCAATGCGGCCTGCGCTCTGGTGCGTGGGCTCAGCCAAGCGGGATTCAAAGTGGGCGGCGTCAAGCTCACTGGGGTCTCCCTCATGCGCGACAAGCTGGCCATGAAGGACTACGGCGCCGTGGCTGTGGCCGACTTCACCGATGCCGGGGTCACCGCTTCCTGTCCCGCCAATGCCCCCGCTGCTGCCCGTGCGGTTCTGGCGGCCATCGGCAACCAGGGGGTGGATGTGATCGTGGCCGAGACCGGCGATGGCATCATGGGCGAATACGGCGTGCAGGACATCCTCTCGGACCCCGAGCTCAAGGGCATGGGCAAGGCCTTCCTGCTCTGCGCCAACGATCCCGTGGGCGTCTCCGGCGGCGTGAAGGAGATGATGGATGCCTTCGGCATCCAGGTGGACGTGATCACGGGCCCCGCCACGGACAATGATGTGGGTACCCGCTTCGTCAAGCGGGCCACCGGGCTCCCGGGCATCAACGCCCGCACCAAGAGCCGCATCCTGGCCGAGCACATCCAGGAGCTCCTGGAGGAGCGTGTGCCGGACTTCGGCGCCAAGAAGCGGGACGTCCTGAAGGACGAAGAGTAGACCGGGCTCTGGAGGAGCCTGGAGGGAGGCGGGGGGCAGCGCCCCTCGCCTCCGCACGAAGGGACATCTGATTGCAGGGAGTGGATATGAAGTTCGATTCCGTTGTCATCGGCGCCGCAGGCTATGGCGGTGGGGAGCTGCTGCGGCTCCTGCTGGGCCATCCCAACGCGGGCAGCATCCAGGCGGTGAGCCGCTCCCAGGGGGGCAAGCCCGTGTGGAGCACCCATCCTGGTCTCAAGGGCTTCCTGGACCAGGACTTCCTCGAGGAGGCCGACTGGGCCGAGCTGGCCAAGTCCGAGCACCCGGTGGTCTTCTCCGCCCAGGCCCATGGCGATCTGGCCCTGCAGCTCCCCGGGCTGGAGGCCGCCTGGGCCAAGGCCGGTATCCAGGACAAGGTGACCCTGGTGGACTTCTCCGGGGATTTCCGCCTCGATGACGCGGCCATCTTCGAGAAGGCCTATGGCAAACCTCACCCCTGCCCGGAGTTCTTCCCCAAGTTCGTCTATGGTTGCCCTGAGGTGAACCGCGAAGCCACCCGGGGTGCCAAGCGCATCGCCAATCCCGGCTGCTTCGCCACGGCCCTCAATATCGCCCTCCTGCCCTTGGCGGGGCTGGGGATCGGCTTCGTGGCCGTGAGTGCCGCCACCGGCTCCTCGGGCTCCGGCGTCAAGCCCCAGGCGGGCACCCATCACCCCGAGCGGGCCCAGGACTTCAAGGCCTATAAGATCCTCAAGCACCAGCACTGCGCCGAGGTGGCCCGCATCCTGCGCGACCAGGGCGCCCCTGACCTGCACTTCGCCTTCGTGCCCCACAGCGCTCCCATGGTCCGGGGCATTTTCGCCACCGCCCAGTTCGAGCTGCCCTCAGGCTGGGATGCGGCCCGGCTGAAGGCCCACTACCAGGCCTTCTACCAGGGGCACCCCTTCGTGCGCTTCGGTGGCGAGTCCCCCCGCGTGGCCCCCGTCCTGGGCTGCAACATGGCCGAGCTGGCCGTCCAGGCCGATGACCGCAGCGCCGCCGTCATGGTGGCCATCGACAACCTCATGAAGGGCATGGCGGGCCAGGCCCTCCAGAACCTCAACCTCTCCCTGGGTCTGGACGAAATGGCCGGACTCAAGATCGCGGGGCGCTGCCCGTAGGCTGTGTAAGCTCGCTGAATCCGCCCCCACTTGCCCATGGCGGTGGGGCCGTCCCATTGGGAGTAGGCTGGAGAGGATCCGTCCGGAGGCCGCATGAGTGATATCACCGTCCAATCCAGTCCCGTCCGGGGCTTCCACCACGTGGCCATGGAGACCGCGGACTTCGAGCGGAGTGTGCGCTTCTACCAGGAGGCCTTCGGCTTCCGGGTGAGGACCGCTTGGGGGGAGGGCCAGGGCAGGGGCATCATGCTGGACACCGGCGACGGGAGCTGCCTGGAGCTCTTCGCCAAGGGCCAGGGCCTGCGCCCCAGCGGCGGCTGGGTCCACATCGCCCTGCGGACTTCGGACTGCCGGGCCAGTCTGGAGCGGGCCCTGTCCAGGGGGGCCACGCCCCTGCAGGAACTCAAGGAGATCCGCATCCCCGGCCGACCCGTCCTTCCCGCCCGCATCGCCTTCGTGAAGGGACCGGACGGCGAGGAGATCGAACTCTTCGAGGAAATCTGAAAAAGACATCCGGTCAGACCCCCTTCGCGGGCCCGGCTGGATGTCTTTTGTGTTTTATTTCTATTTTAAGCAACTTCGCGTAGCGGAGTTGCTTAAACGTCCTTCAGCCGGTCCAGCTCAAGGAGTCCCGGGGGGGGATCCAGGTGGATCCTCCGGTTGGGCAGGTCCAGTTTGAACCAGGCCTTGATGTAGGGGATGTCGCGCTGGCCGGTGCGGCCGGGGCGCAGATCCCGCATGATGACCATGTCGTAGCCCATGGGGCTGGGGTCCAGGCGCAGCACCTCGCCCACGACCTGGCCGCCCACGAGCACCTCGCAGCCCACCCAGTCGTGACGGAAGCTCTCGCCCTCCTCCAGAACGGCCTGTTCCTCGGGCATCCAGAGGGCCCAGCCCTTCAGGGGCTCGGCGGCGGTGCGGTCGGCAACTTCAGCGAAGGCCAGGCAGGGGCGGTCCTGATGCCAGCGGAAGCTGCGGAGCTTCACCTCGCGTGCGGGGGCGCTGGGCTCACGCTCCTGCAGATCCATGGAGGGGGGGGCCAGGATGAGGCCCTGGATGTCCGGTAGGCGGTCAGGGGCGTCCATGACGGCATGGAAGAGGAACTCCCCCTTGAGGCCCTGGATCTTGGCCAGCTGTCCCAGGAGCAGCATCAGGCCTCCGCCTTCTTTTCGTCGGCGTCGTAGAGTTCGACGTTGACGACGAGTCCGTCCTTCTCGCCCGCCGCCTTGCAGAGAGTGCGCAGGGAGGAGATCATCCGGCCGCTCTTGCCGATGATGCGGCCACGGTCCTTCTGGGCGGCCACGATCAGGGCGTCCCATTTTCGCCCATGGGAGGTCACCTCGATCCGGAGCTCCTCCGGATGGTCCAGCAGAGGGGTGAGCACATCTTTCAGAAAGGCTTCGAGATTCACGGGGCCTCCGGATGCAGCGCGAAAGGCCGGGATCGACCCGGCCCTTCCATCATGATGGGAAAAACTACAGGATCGCGTTCTTCTTGAAGAGATCGGCGACGGTCTTGGAGGGCTGGGCGCCCTTGGCCAGCCAAGCCTTGGCCTTGTCGGCATCGATGCGGACCGTCTCGCCGGAGGTGGCGATGGGGTTCACGAAGCCGAGGATCTCGAGGGCGCGACCGGTGGGGATGCGGTCGTGCTCAGACACCACGATGTGGTAGAAGGGCCGCTTCTTGGCACCGTTGCGAGCGAGACGGATTGCGAGCATTTGAACTCCTAGAGCTTGCCAGTTTATCTCTGATGGGCGGGAAAGGGAAGGGAAAATAAGGCAGGGGCAGGTCAAACCACCCGCTGGGTCGCACCGGGAAGAGACCGCAAAGAGCCAGCATACCACCGGCCAGCCCCAGGGCCGAGTGTTGTTCTCAGAAGGGGAGCTTGGGCATCCCGGGCATGTTCTTCATGGCGGCCATGCGCTTCATGAACTTGGGATCCTTCATCTGACCCATCATCTTGCGCATCTCCAGGAACTGCTTGAGGAGCTGGTTCACCTCGTGGACGGGGCGACCGGAGCCCGCGGCGATGCGGCGCTTGCGCTTGGCGTCCAGGAGGTTGTGGTTGGCCCGCTCCCTGGGGGTCATGGAGTCCAGGATGGCCTGGAGGTGGGTGACTCGCTTGTCGGTGACGACACTCTCCAACTGGGCCTTCATCTGGCCCATGCCGGGCAGCATGCCGATGAGCTTCTGCATGGAGCCCATCTTCTTGACCTGCTGGAACTGGCTGCGCATGTCCTCCAGGGTGAACTGGTTCTTCACCAGCTTCTGGGCCATGGCCTCCGCTTCTTTCTCGTCGATCTTGTCCTTGGCCTGCTCGATGAGGGTGAGGACATCGCCCATGCCCAGGATGCGCTGGGCCATGCGGTCGGGGTGGAAGCGGGTGAAGTCGTCCAGCTTCTCGCCCTCGCCCACGAACTTGATGGGTCGGCCGGTGGCGTGCTTGATGCTGAAGGCGGCGCCGCCCCGGGTGTCACCGTCCGTCTTGGTGAGGACCACTCCGGTGATGCCCAGCTTCTCGTGGAAGGCGGTGGCGGAGCGGACGGCATCCTGGCCGGTCATGGCGTCCGCCACGAAGAGGATCTCGGCGGGGGCGGTCCCCTCCTTGATCCGGACCAGCTCGCTCATCAGGGCTTCGTCGATGTGCAGACGGCCTGCGGTATCGAGCACCACCACATCCCAGCCCTTGATGCGGGCCTCATCCACCGCGGCCTTGCAGATGGCCACGGGATCCTTGGCGTCTGTGCGGTAGCTGGGGACCCCGGCGTCCTTCGCCACGACGTGGAGCTGCTCCACGGCGGCGGGGCGCTGGATGTCGGCGGGCACCAGGAAGGGGGAGCGACCGGCCTTCTTCAGGAACTTGGCCAGCTTGCCGCAGGTGGTGGTCTTGCCGGCGCCCTGAAGGCCCACCATCATCACAACGGTGGGGGGCTTGGAGGCGAAGTCCAGGGGATGCTCGGGGGCGGTGCCACCCATGATCTCCGTGAGCTCTTGGTAGACGATGTCCACGAACTGCTGGGCGGGGTTCAACCCGTCCAGGACCACGGCACCCTTGCCGTCCGGTCCCTGGGCCAGGGCCTTCTCCTTGACCCGCGCGAGGAAGGTGCGGGCCACCTGGACATGGACGTCGGCTTCGAGCAGCGCCATCCGCACTTCCCGGAGGGCGTCTTCGATGTTCTTCTCCGTGAGGCGGCTCTCGCCCCGGAGCGTCTTCATCGCCTTGGTGAGCTTTTCGGTGAGGGATTCGAACATGGTCTTCCTGAGGGCTCGGATGGGGCCGAATTTCCATTCTAGTGTGGCCCGGCCGTCGCCGTGGCATCAATTCCCGGGCGCAGCCTCAGTGGACAGCGGAGCAGACGAGGTGGCCCTGCTGGACGCCCTTGGTGGCGATCAGGGCATCGGCGATGCGTCGGACCGTTTCGGTGGTACCCCGCACAATGATGACCTCCAGACAGCTGTGGGCGTCCACGTGCACATGGGTGCTGCACACGATGGAGGTGTGGTGGTCGTGCTGCAGCTCTGAGAGCACATCGGAGAGGCCCCGGGCGTGGTGGTCGTAGATCAGGGTGACGGTCCCGAAGACCTGGGCGTGGGGCTGCTCCCAGGCGCTCTCCGCCAGCTCCCGCCGCACCAGGTCGCGCAGGGCCTCGGAGCGGGTCCGGTAGCCCTTCTCGGCGATCCGCCCGTCAAAGCGCCTCAGGAGATCGCCTTCCATGGACACGCCGAACCGCTCCAGCTTGGACATGTTTTTCTCCGGTGCTACGAATGGGGAGATAGTGCTACTTTGAGCGCACCCCATCTCTGGACGATAGGGAACTGCAGGGATGACTGATTCTGTCACGACTCCCTCCACAGGATGCCGATCAGGAGCCCACCATGCACATGGCCGACGCACTGCTGTCCCCCGCCGTGGGCATCACGATGTGGGCCGTCTCCGGAGCCGCCCTGGCCCGCTGCGCCTCACGGGTGCGGGGAAGCCTCCAGGAAGGGGCTCTCCCCCTCATGGGGGTCCTGGGGGCCTTTGTCTTTGCGGTCCAGATGATCAACTTCGCCATCCCGGGCACCGGCTCCAGTGGGCATCTGGCAGGCACCCTCTTCCTCGCCCTGCTGATGGGGCCCGACGCAGCCTACTTGGCCCTGGCCTCGGTGCTGGTGGTGCAGGCCCTCTTCTTTGCGGATGGCGGGCTCCTGGCCCTGGGTTGCAACCTCTTCAACATGGGCTTCCTGCCCGCCTTCGTGGCCTACCCCCTGATCGTGAAGCCGCTGGCGGAAGGGCGGGGGGGCGAGCTGCGCACAGTGGGGATCCTTGTCGGGGCCGTGATCGGCCTGCAGCTGGGGGCCCTGGGGGTGGTGGTGGAGACCGTGCTCTCGGGGCGGGCCGACCTGGGTTTCAAGACCTTCGCCCTGGCCATGCTCCCCATCCACCTGGCCATCGGACTGGTGGAGGGTTTGGCCACCTGGGCTCTGGTGGGCTTCCTGGGGCGCTTGCGCCCCGAGCTTCTGCAGGGGGCTGGGCGCCGGGTCTCCCGCCACCCAGCCGTCCTGGTGGCGATCATGGCACTGGTGGTGGGTGGTGCCGTCTCCTGGTACGCCTCCAGTCGGCCCGATGGCCTTGAGTGGGCCCTGCACCGGCTGGGGAACCCGGAGGCAGTCGGCATCCCTGACCGGGTGCACCACGGGCTGGAGAAGGTCCAGCAGGGTGCGGCCCTGATGCCGGACTACGCCTTCCGCTCGGGGGGGGAGTCCCGGGCGGGGACCAGCCTGGCGGGCATCGGCGGGGGAGCCCTGACCCTGGTGGTCATCGCAGGTGTCGGCTTCGCGCTCCGTCCCCGGCGCAAAGCTCTCTGATGGCCTCCCTCGGCGACCGTCTGCAGGAGCTGGGCACCCTGGACCGTCTCGCCTGCCAGGACTCGCCGGTCCACCGACTGGATCCCCGTGCCAAGGTGGGCGTCACCCTCGTCTTCATTCTGCTGGTGGCCTCCTGGGGGCGCTACACCGTCCAGGGCCTGTTGCCCTTCGCCCTGTTCCCGGTGTTCATGGGCGCGCGGGCAGGGATCCCCGCCAGATTGGTGCTCCGCCGGGCCCTCCTGGTGCTCCCCTTCGCCCTGGTGCTGGGGGCCTCCAATCCGGTGCTGGACCGGAGTCCGGTGTTTCTGGCCGGGCTGCCCATGGCCGGGGGCTGGCTCTCCTACGCCTCGATCCTCCTGAGGAGCCTGCTGTGCGCAAGTGCTGCGGTACTCCTGATGGCCACCACCTCCATGGAGGGCGTCTGCTGGGCTCTGGAGCGGCTGGGACTCCCCAGGGTCTTCGCGGCCCAGATCGGACTTCTCTACCGCTATCTCTTCGTGCTGCTGGAGGAGGCTCTGCGGGTCACCCGCGCCCGGGAGCTACGGGCCCATGGGCGGGCTCTGGTCTTCGGGGACTATGGACCTCTGGTGGGGAACCTCCTCCTCCGGACCTGGGAGCGTGGGAGGAGAATCCACACTGCCATGCTCGCCAGGGGCTTCGAGGGTGCCCTCCGTACGGGGCCAGAGCGGGCTTTCACAGGCAGGGACTGGACCTTCCTCCTGGGCTGGGTGGTGATCCTGGGGGCCATGAGGCTGGTGGACATCCCGGCACAAGTGGGGCGGATCTTCGGGGGGGCTGGATGAGCCACCCTCTTGTCCAGGCCATCGACCTCCATCACTGCTATGCCGATGGCACGGAGGCCCTGCGGGGTGTGGATTTCATGCTCCACTCTGGGGAATGCGTCGCTCTGGTGGGGGCCAATGGGGCGGGGAAGTCCACCCTGCTCCAGCACCTCAACGGCACCCTGCTGCCCACCTCCGGCTCGGTGCGCATCGGGGGGCTGCCCGTGATCCGGGAAACCCTGCGGGAGATCCGGCGCACCGTGGGCATGGTCTTCCAGGATGCCGACGACCAGCTCTTCACCTCCTCGGTCCGGGAGGATGTGGCCTTCGGGCCCCGGAATATGGGGCTGCCGGAGGCTGATGTGGAGGCCAGGGTCGTGCAGGCCCTGGAGCAGACCGGGATCAGCCACCTGGCGGATCGCCCCCCCTTCCGCCTCTCCGGGGGGGAGAAGCGTCGGGCGGCCCTCGCCACCGTGCTCTCCATGGGGCCAGACATCCTCGTGCTGGACGAGCCCAGTGCCGGGCTCGATCCCCGGGCCCGCCGCCAGCTCATCGGACTGCTGCGGGACTTCAGCCTTACCCGGCTCATCGCCACCCACGACCTGGATCTGGTGCTTGATCTCTGCGCACGCACCCTGGTGATGCACGAAGGGCAGATCCGGGCCGACGGACCCACCCTTGAGGTCTTTGCCGACCAGGCCCTTTTGGATGCCTGCCACTTGGAGAAGCCCTTCCGGATGCAGGGGTGTCCCGTGTGCGGCAGGGGCTGAGGCCTCAGCCGAGTCGGCTGTCGGCAACCCTGTAAGTCGGATCCTCGAGGATGTTCACCTCCACCATGTCCTTGGCCCTGTCCAGGATCTCCTGGCAATCAGGGCTGAGGTGGCGGAGGTGCAGGCGCTTGCCCTCGTTGCGGTAGCGCTCGGCCAGGGTGTCGATGGCCTCCAGGGCCGAGTGGTCCACCACCCTGGCACTCCGGAAATCCACCACCACATCCTCCGGGTCCTGCCGGGGCTCGAAGAGGCTCAGGAATCGCGCGGTGGAGGCGAAGAATAGGCTGCCCTCCAGGTGATAGACCTTCCGGCCATCTTCATCGGTCCCCAGTCCCACCCGGATGCGCTTCGCCTGTTCCCAGGCGAAGACCAGGGCGGCGAGGACCACGCCCAAAACCACGGCGACCGCGAGATCGGTAAGCAGGGTGATCACCGTGACAGCCACCACCAGTAGGGCGTCGCTCCCGGGCACTTTGCCGAAGACCTGGAGGCTGCTCCAGGAAAAGGTCTTCTGGCAGACGACGAACATGACACCCACCAGGGCAGCCAGGGGGATCCGCTCAATCCAGGGGGAGGCGAAGAGGATGAAACTGAGGAGGAGGAGGGCCATGAAAATGCCCGAGAGGCGCCGGGTGGCGCCGGCATTCACATTGATCATGCTCTGGCCGATCATGGCGCAGCCCCCCATACCACCAAAGAAACCGGTGACCACGTTGGCAACTCCCTGGGCCAGGCACTCCCGGTTGGGTCTCCCCCGGGTGCCGCTGATCTCATCCACCAGGTTGAGGGTCAGGAGGGTCTCGATGAGGCCGATGGCCGCCAGGATCAGGGAGTAGGGTGCCACGATGCGCAGGGTCTCCCAGGTCAGGGGCACCTGGGGGATGTGGAAGACCGGGAAACCTCCCCGGATGGAGCCCATGTCGCCCACGGTCTTGGTGGGGATACCGAGGCCCAGCACCAGGAGGGTGACCACCAGGATGCCCGCCAGGGTGGCGGGGAAGGACTTGGTGAGCTTGGGGAAGAGATAGATGATCGCCATGGTCAGGGCGGTGAGTCCCAGCATGACTCCAAGGGGGCCGCCGCTCATCCAGTGCAGGGCGCCACCTGCCCCGCCTGTCTTGAAGTGCCCGAGCTGGGCCTTGAAGATGACGATGGCCAGTCCATTGACGAAGCCGAGCATCACGGGATGGGGCACCATGCGGATGAGCTTGCCGAGCTTGGCCACGGCGAAGAGGACCTGGAAGACCCCCATCAGCACCACGGCCGCGAAGAGATACTGGGCGCCATGGGTGGCCACCAGGGCCACCATGACCACCGCCAGGGAGCCCGCGGCACCGGAGACCATGCCCGGGCGCCCGCCGAAAGCCGAGGTGATGAGCGCGACGATGAAAGCGGCGTAGAGCCCCGTCAAGGGGGAGACTTGGGCCACCAGGGCGAAGGCGATGGCCTCCGGGACCATGGCCAGGGCGACCGTCAGACCGCTGAGGAGGTTTGTACGGATTTCACTGAATGGCAACGCGGTTTCCTTCGGGTGCTGGGCAGGCTCGGGTCAGGGCTCCGGACCGCTGTCCATGGGGGGAGTGCTGTCCCAGTGCGGGCCAGGGGCTCCAAGCGGATCTGGGCACCTCAGGGCATCGTTCTTGGCAAGACCCGGGCAGAGGGCGAGCGCTCGGCTGAAGGCCCCAGTATCCCGGGAATCATTGGGAATCGCAAGGATTCCGGTCCCTCAGAGCATGCCCCCCAGGGCCCCTTCGTGGATCAGCAGGGCCTCCTTGATCTCAAGCCCCCAGGCATAGCCCCGCAGGCTGCCATCGGCTCCGATGACGCGGTGGCAGGGGATCAGGATGGCGATGGGGTTGGCGCCTACGGCTGCGCCGACGGCCTGGGCTGCCTGGGGATTTCCCAGACGCTCGGCCAGGTCCTGATAGGTGAGGGTGGACCCGAAGGGGATGGTCTGGAGCTGCTCCCAGACCTGGACCTGGAAGGGGGTGCCCGCTGGCTCCAGGGGGATGGTGAAGGTGCGCAGGGTCCCCGCGAAGTAGGAGTCCAGCTGCCGCTGGAGGAACTTGAAGGTCTCTTGGTGGACCCGGGGAGGGAGGGGCATGGTGGCCCTGGGGTCAAGTCCGCCGAAGGCCAACTGCCTCAGGCGGCCCATCTCTGTCAGGGCCGCCCACATGGGGCCATAAGGGGACTGCAGTTCGTAGTGCCACACCCGCATGGGAAGCATCATGACAGGGGGTGTCACTTTGTGCGAGGGTGAAAGCCTTCAAGGCCGAAGTGGGTGGCGTCGAAAAAAGCGTAAGGAGTCTCCATGTGTGGAACCTGTGGTTGCGATGGCAAGACTCCGGGCGGGATGCGGAAGTTCCGGGTGCAGCTTCGTGAGCGGGAGCTGCTGCGTCGGAACGCCGACCTGGCGGAAGGGAACCGGGGGATCTTCCGGGAGGCCCGCACCCTGTCGCTCAACCTGGTCTCCAGCCCCGGTTCCGGGAAGACCAGCCTGCTCACCCGGACCCTCGGGCTGCTCCAGGGACGCTTTCCCCTCGGGGTGATCGAGGGGGATCAGCAGACGGATCTGGACGCTGAGCGGATCCGGGCCACCGGGGTCCCGGTCATCCAGGTCAACACGGGGCAGGGCTGCCACCTGGATGCCCCCATGATCCGCCGGGCCTGGGAGGGGTTGGCCATGGACCCCGGCGGGGTCCTGCTGATCGAGAACGTAGGTAATCTGGTCTGTCCTGCGGAGTTCGACCTGGGGGAGAGTGCCAAGGTGGCGGTGCTGGCGGTGACCGAGGGCGAGGATAAACCCCTCAAATACCCCGAGCTCTTCCAGGCAGCAGGGCTGCTGCTCTTGAACAAGGTGGACCTGCTGCCCCTCCTGGACTTCGACTTGGAATACTGCCTGGCCTGCATCCGGGAGGTGAACCCCGCTCTCAAGGTGATCCAGACCAGCGCCACCACGGGCCAAGGCATGGAGGCCTGGGCTGCCTGGATCGAGGCGGAGCGCGCCCGGTGCGCTTGAAAGCGGAAGTGCGCGGGGTGGTCCAGGGGGTGGGCTTCCGCCCCTTTGTGGTCCGTCTGGCCGCCGAGCTCGCACTGGATGGCTGGGTTCGCAACACCCCAGCGGGGGTGGAGCTGGAGGTGCAGGGGGAGCCCGGGCCCCTCCGCACCTTCCTGGGGGATCTGGTTGCACGCAAGCCTGGGCCCGCCCAGATCCTGGAGCTAGAGCACCGGGAGATCCCCGAGGAGGAGGCCCAGGGCTTCCGTATCCTGCCCAGCCTTTCGACCCAGGCGCCCCGACCCTCGGTGCCCGCGGACCTGTCCATCTGCCCGGCCTGCGTCCGGGAGATGGACAGCCCCGGTGAGCGCCGGTACCGCTACCCCTTTACCAACTGCACGGACTGCGGGCCCCGCTACACCCTCATCCGTTCCCTGCCCTATGACCGTCCACGCACCACCATGGCGGGCTTTGCGATGTGTCCCCATTGCGAGGCCCAGTACCGGGATAGCAGCGACCGCCGCTTCCACGCCCAGCCCATCGCCTGCCCCGTCTGCGGACCGCGCCTGGAGCTCCTCGGCAGGGATGGCGGGCGACTGGCCCTGGGGGAGGCGGCCCTGGAGGGGGCGCGGACAGCCCTGGCGGGGGGGCGGATCCTGGCCCTCAAGGGCCTGGGGGGCTACCAGCTCCTGGTGGATGCGGGTTCGGAGGCTGCTGTGGAGCGGCTCAGGGAGCGCAAGCGCCGGGAGGCCAAGCCTTTCGCCGTGATGTTCCCCGATGGGGGATCGCTCTCGCGGCACTGCCGGGCCACCGCCCTCGAGCTGGAACTGCTGGCCTCCTCCGCGGCGCCCATCCTGCTGCTGCCCAAGGCGGGTGTTCCCCTGGCGGAGGCGGTGGCCCCTGGCAACCCCAGCCTGGGGGCCTTCCTACCCTTCACGCCGCTGCACCGCCTCCTGGTGGACCGGCCCCTGGTCTGCACCAGCGGCAACCTCTCCGAGGAGCCCATGGCCTTCGGGGATGCCGAGGCCCTTGAGCGTCTGAGGGAGGTGGCAGACCTCTTCCTGGGTCACGATCGCCCCATTCAGCGTCCTGTGGATGACTCCGTGGGCCGCGTGGAGGCGGGCACCCTCCACCTCCTGCGCCGGGCCCGCGGCTATGCTCCACTTCCCCACCCGGTGGTCCATGCCGGGCTGCCGGTTCTCGCCTTCGGGGCCCACCAGAAGAGCACCGTCACCCTTCTCTTCGAAGGGCAGGCAGTGGTCAGCCAGCACCTGGGAGACCTGGAGGGCCCCCAGAACGTGGACCTGCTGGGGCGCACCGTGGAAGACTTGCTGGCCTTCTTCCGGGTGGAGCCGGGGATCCTGGCCTGCGATCTGCACCCGGACTATGCCTCCACCCGCCTGGCCGAGGCCATGGCCCGGGAGCGGGGCCTTCCGCTACACCGCATCCAGCACCACCACGCCCATGCCGGGGCCTGCGCTGCCGAGCATGGTCTGGAGGGGGACTTCCTCGCCCTGGCCTGGGATGGCAGCGGCTTCGGGTCGGATGGGACCGTCTGGGGCGGGGAGGCCCTGACGGTCTCGGGGGCCGCTTTCCGTCGCGTCGGGCACCTGGGGAGCTTCCCCCTGCCGGGTGGGGAGCGGGCGGTGCGGGAGCCGCGCCGCAGCGCCCTGGGGCTCTGCTGGTCGCTGTTGGGGGGGGCCGGTCCTGCGGCTGGGCTCTTCCCGGCGGGGGACCTGGCCGCCCTGGAGCGGGTCCTGGAGCGGAAGCTCAATACGCCCTCGACCTCCAGCATGGGACGGCTCTTCGACGCCATGGCCGCCCTCACCGGGATCCGGGCCGAAGCGGGCTTCGAGGGGCAGGCCGCCATGATGCTCGAATTTGCGGCCCGTGGTGTGGGCGCCTGTGGGGCCTACCCCATTGGGCTTTCGGGGGGCCGGGCGGAGCTTGGGCCGCTTGTGGAGGGCCTGCAGGCGGACCTGGGCCGGGGCACCTCTCCTGCAGTCATGGCCCGGCGTTTCCATGCAGCCCTGGCGGACCTGGCCCTGGCCTGGTCACAACAGGCGGGCCTGGAGCGGGTGGCCCTCACGGGGGGCTGCTTTCAGAATGCCCTGCTGGCCGAGCTCTGCTCGGCGCGGCTGGCCGGGGCGGGGTTCCGGGTCCTCCGCCCGGCCCGCTTCCCCGCCAACGATGGCGGAATCTCGCTCGGCCAGGCCTGGGTCGCGGCACAATGGGGAAAAGAGGTCTGACATGTGTTTAGCGGTGCCCGGAAAGGTGCTCGAGCTGCCAGAGGATCCCTTCTCCTACGGCAAGGTGGGCTTCGGCGAGGTGGTGAAGGCGGTGAGCCTGGCCCTGGTGCCCGAGGCGCGGGTGGGGGACTACGTCATGGTCCACGCCGGGGCGGCTCTTGAAGTGATTGATGAGGGGCTCGCCGAGCGCACCCTGGGCGTGCTCCGCCAGCTCTCCGATATCGAGGGGAGGCCACTCGCATGAAGCACCAGGCGGAGTACCGGGACGCCGAGGTTGCAAAAGGCCTGGTGGAGGCCATCCACCGAACGGTGACCCGGCCCTGGACGCTCATGGAGGTCTGCGGCGGGCAGACCCACAGCATCCTGCGCTTCGGCCTGGATGAGCTGCTTCCGCCTGAGGTCACTTTGCTGCATGGCCCCGGCTGCCCGGTGTGCGTGACCCCGGTGGAGCTCATCGACAGGGCGGTGGCCATCGCCTCCCGCCCCGGGGTCATCTTCTGTTCCTTCGGGGATATGCTGCGGGTGCCGGGCTCGGAGAAGGATCTCTTCCGGGCCAAGTCCGAGGGGGCGGATGTGCGGGTGGTGTACTCGCCCCTGGATGCCGTCCAGTTGGCCCGCCAGAACCCGGAGCGGGAGGTGGTGTTTTTCGCCGTGGGCTTCGAGACCACCGCTCCGGCCAACGCCCTGGCCGTGGATCAGGCCGGACGTCTTGGGCTTGCCAACTTCTCGATCCTTGTCTCCCATGTCCTGGTGCCCCCGGCCCTGAAGGCCATCCTGGGTTCGGGCAAGGCCAGGGTGGACGGCTTCCTGGCGGCGGGGCACGTATGCACGGTCATGGGCACCGAGGAATACGAGCCCCTGGTGCGGGAGCATCGGGTGCCCATCGTGGTGACGGGCTTCGAGCCCGTGGACCTGCTCCACGGCATCCACCTCTGTCTCAGGCAGCTGGAGGGGGGGCGGGCCGAAGTGGAGAATGGCTACGAACGCCTTGTGAAGCCCGGGGGCAATCCCACGGCCCGGGAGCTCATCGCCCGGATCTTCCAGGTCACTCCCCGGACTTGGCGTGGCATAGGACCCATCCCCGAGAGCGGCCTGGGGCTCAGGCCGGAGTACGCCGCCTTCGATGCCACCCTGCGCTTCGGGGTTCAGGGGATCGGAGGCCAGGAGTCTCCCGAGTGCCACAGCGGCGAGGTGATCCAGGGCCTGCTGAAGCCCAGCGAATGCCCCGCCTTCGGCCGCAGATGTACCCCGGAGCAACCCCTGGGCGCCACCATGGTCAGCAGCGAGGGGGCCTGCGCCGCCTACTACCGCTACCGGCGGAACTGAGGACAGACCGATGACGGACGAGACCTTCACCCTCCAGTGCCCCTTGCCCCTGCGCCACGACACCATCCAGATGGCCCACGGGGGCGGGGGGCGAGTCATGCGGGAGCTGTTGGAGGGCCTGACGTTGCCGCTCTTCGCCAGTGCCCCCCTGGAGACGCGCCATGATGCGGCGGTGCTGGGTCTTGGAGCTGAGCACCTAGCCTTCACCACGGACACCTTCGTGGTGAGCCCCCGCTTCTTCCCGGGGGGCGACATCGGTGAACTTGCGGTCTATGGCACGGTGAACGACCTGGCCATGGGCGGGGCCGAGCCTCTATGGCTGAGCTGCGCCCTGGTGCTGGAGGAGGGCTACCCCCTGGAGGAGCTCCGGCAGGTCCTGACCTCCATGGCCCAGGCGGCGAAGCGCTGCGGCGTGCAGATCGTCACCGGGGATACCAAGGTGGTGGACCGGGGCAAGGGGGACGGGCTTTTCATCAACACTGCGGGGATCGGGCGGGTGCGCCCGGGGATCGAGATCTCCCCTGCCCGGGTGAAGCCGGGGGATGCGGTGCTGGTGTCCGGGGACCTGGGCCGCCATGGCATGGCCATCATGTCCGTGCGGGAGGGGCTGGCCTTCGAGGAGCCCATCCGCAGCGACTGCGGTCCTGTCCACGGACTCGTGGCCCGGCTCCTGGAGCGCGGCATTGACGCCCACTGCCTGCGCGACCCCACCCGGGGCGGTCTGGCCTCGGTGCTGAACGAGATCGCGGAGGCGGCCTCCGTCTCGGTGGTGGTGGAGGAGGCCCGGGTGCCCGTGGCCCCCCCGGTGGCCGCGGCCTGCGAGCTGTTGGGTCTGGACCCCCTCTATGTCGCGTGCGAGGGGCGCCTGGTGGCCTTCGTCCCCGGTGAGCAGGCCGAGGCGGCCCTGGAGGCCCTGCGGAGTCTGCCGGAGGGGGAGGGGGCCGCCTGCATCGGCACCGTGGGGGAGGGACCGGCGGGCCGGGTCACCCTGCGCACCTCTCTGGGGACCCTGCGCCTCCTGGACCTGCTCTCAGGGGAGCAGCTGCCGCGGATCTGCTGAGAGCTCAGTCCAGGTCCAGGCTGATGGGGCAGTGATCGGAGCCCAGGGTGTCGGGATGGATGCGGGTCTCCTTCACCCGGTCCAGGAGCCCCTCGCTCACCAGGAAGAGGTCGATCCTCCAGCCCACGTTCTTGGCCCGGGCGCCGCCCCGCTGGGACCACCAGGTGTAGAGGGCGGGCACTCCGGGGTTGCGGTCCCGCAGGATGTCCCGGAGCCCGGCGGCGAGGTAGCCCTGGAAATCCTCCCGCTCCTCGTCGGTGAAGCCGGGACTGGTGCGGTTGTCCTTGGGGCGGGCCAGATCGATCTCCTGGGGGGCCACGTTCATGTCGCCCACCAGGATCACCTGACGCCCTTCGGCGTGGAGCTGCCTGACCCGATCCGCCAGGTCCCGGGCGAACTGGCGCTTGTAGGGCAGGCGCACCAGCCCCGAGGAGGCATTGGGGAAGTAGCCGGCCAGCAGGGTGAGCTCCCCCAGGTCGCTGCGGATGATGCGTCCCTCGCAGTCATAGTCCTCGATGCCCAGGCCGGGGGTATGGACCCAGCCCAGGCCCTTGCGGGTGAGGGTGGCGGATCCGGCATAGCCCTTCTTGCGGGTGGCGGGAAACCAGCAGAGGTCGTAGCTGCCCTCCAGGGCCTGGCGCACCTCCAGATCCACCTGGCCCCACTCTGCGCGGATCTCCTGCAGACTCAAGACATCGGGATCGACCGCCTCCAGCCAGTCCATGAACCCATTCTTGAGGGCCGAACGGAAGCCGTTGATGTTCCAGCTGACGAACTTCATGGGGACTCCACCAGTGATTCCCCTTCGATGCAGCGGCAGGTCCGGCCATGCCCGGGGAGGCGGCCATTCTACCCCGGGCAGGGGGGCCGGGGTTCACCAGCTGAGGGTGCGGGTGTCCGGTGTGAAGAGGGCTGTACCTGTCAGATCGGGGCTGCTGATCTTCAGACCCGGGAGCAGGTCCGCTTCGGCAATACCATATTTTTTCATGCACATCGGGCAGACATAGACTGTTCCACCCTTGGAGAGGATGGCTGTCAACAGCTTCTGCTGCTCCGGGAAGGCTGTCTGGAGTCTGGAAGCCACCAGGACTCCTCGATCGTTGAGGAAGACAGTCAGAGCATGGCCCCGATTGAGCTGATTCATCCCGAAGCCAATGGCCATCAAGGCCCGGTGGGGCTCGTCAGCCGTCATATTGATGAAGAGGGGGGCGCCCCCCGCCCAGAGGCTGGTGGAGAGGGCCAGAGGCAAGAGGAAGGCGGATCTGAATTTCACAGGGAACCTCCATGAAATGGAATGTGCCTGCATTATCTGTTCGGATTCCCTGTTCGGGAAGCGTTCAGCTTTCAGGGGCCGGGAGGCTCTCCACCAGGGATTCCCAGAGGCGCCGGGACTTGATCCGCCAGTAGCCCATGAGTATCAGGGCGGGCCAGCCTCTGAAGCGGGCGCGGTAGCTGAGGAGCAGCCCCTCATCGCGGGCCTCAAGGCGGTAGAGGGCCCGCTCCGTCACACCCCAGCAGGGGCGCTCGGTCTGGCTCAACTCCAGGAAATCCTCCTCTCGTGCCACCTGTTCCAGGGGGGCGGTACCGGGACGGGGGTGCCAGGGCCGGGTCGGGTCCATCAGGGCCGCCTCCACGAGGCCCAGGGGGGCGTCGGTGAGCCGGATCAGCTCGATGGTCCAGACCGGGGTCTTCATGAGGCGCGCCGGACCTGGCGCATGGCCAGGGGGCCCACGAAGACCAGGCCCACCAGGATGAGGACCATGCCGATGGCCTGGAGGGGCAGGGGGATCTCGTGGAGCTGGATGGCCCCGGCCAGGATGCCCACCACGGGGCCGCCCAGCACCGCCAGCCCGGCCACGCCCGCGTCCACCTTCTTGAGGAGCAGGGTCCAGAGGAACCAGGCCAGGGCTGTGGCCGGGAGAATCTCCCAGAGGAGGCCGAAGATCAGGTAAGGCTGGTGCCACTGGGTGGGCATGCCGGGGACGAGCCAGGCGGCGATGGCCATGGCGATGCCTGCCACGAACATCTGCCAGGCGGTGAGGGCCATGGGGTCCATCTTGTGCTTGGACATGAGGTGCTTGGCCAGGACCGAGCCGATGGCCCAGGCGATGCCGGAGAGGAGGGCCAGGATCAGGGCGCGGTGGTTGCCCTGGGTGCCCTTGGAGGCGAAGAGGAAGAGGATCCCCGGAAAGGCGGTGGAGAGGGCGATGATCTGGGGCCGGGAGGGGCGCTCCTTCAGGATCGGCCAAGCCATGAGCACCACCCAGACGGGCATGGCGTAGTTGAGCACCGCGCAGCTGCCGGCGGGGCCGGTCCGTACTGACCAGATGGTGAGGGCGGTGTTGATGGCGATCTGGAAGAGGCCCACCAGGGCCACCTGGCCCCAGTGACCCACCAGTAGGGGTTTCTTCATGGCCTTGAGGATGAGGAAGAGGCAGAGGGAACCCGCGATGTAGCGCCAGGCGCCGAACTCGAAGGGGCCGATGTAGCGTTGCACCTGCTTGATGACGATCCAGTTGTAGCCCCAGATGAGGGGAAGGATCACGAGGATCATGAGGACCCAGAGGGCCTGTCGGCGGCTGGAGGAGGAATCGGACATCGGCGGCTCGGTGCAGGCTCAGCGCTCGGCTGAGGGGAAGGTGGGGCTTGGCCCCGTCAGATACGGTCAAGGACGCCCAGGTCTTTCGTGGTGAACCTTGGCGTCCTTGGTGTCTTGGGGGTGGTGTTTCCTCGTTCTAGCGCACCACGAACCCGGGCTTGGCATCCTCAGGCGGGGCGATCAGGTAGGGCTTGGAGGCGTTGTCGCTGGCGCAGAGGAGCATGCCGTGGCTCTCGATGCCCATCATGGCGCGGGGGGCCAGGTTGGCCACCACCACCACGCGGCGCCCCACCAGATCGGCGGGGGCATAGGCCTCCTTGATGCCGCCCAGGATGGTGCGCTGCTCGAAGCCCAGGTCCACCTTCATCTTGATGAGCTTCTTGCTCTTGGGGACCTCTTCGGCCTCCAGGATCAGGCCCACCCGCAGGTCGGTCTTGGCGAAGGTATCGTAGTCGATGTTCTCCTTCACGGGGGGCACATCGAGGGGTTGCTCCGCGGGGGCGGCGGGGGCTGTCTCGGCGATCTTGATGGCTTCGATCTCGGTCATGGCGACTTCCTTGTCAATGCGGGCGAAGAGGGGCTTGGGTTCGGAGACGGGGGCGGGGGCCGGGGCGTCGAAGGCGAGTGTTTCGAAGCGCTGGGTTTCGACGGCGCCCTCCAGTCCCAGGCTCTCCCAGAGGAGCTGGGCCATGGCGGGCATCACCGGGGCGGTGAGCACCGCCGTCATGCGCAGGGCACGGTAGAGCTGGCAGAGCACGGTCTCGAGCTTGGGCTTGTTGGCCTCGTCCTTGGCCAGCTTCCAGGGCTCGGCCTTGACGATGTAGCCGTCCAGCTGGCGCAGGAAGACCCACAGGGTTTCCAGGGCGCCGCTGAAGTCGTAGCCTTCGGCCTTGGCCAGGTACTCCGGGATGACCCGGGCTCCGGCGGCGGCCACTTCCGTGTCCAGCTCATCGAAGACGGTGGCCTGGGGCACCACGCCACCGCAGTACCGCTGGAGCATGCTGATGGAGCGGGAGGCGAGGTTGCCCAGGCCGTTGGCCAGGTCGGCGTTGAGACGGTCGATGTAGCCCTCGAAGGTGAAGGCGCGGTCGTGGCCGATCTGCATGTCCCGCATCAGGAAGAAGCGGGCGGCATCGTTGCCGAAGTGCAGCAGTTCCTTGGGGCGCACGATGTTGCCCAGGGACTTGCTCATCTTGGTCTCGCCCATGAGCCACCAGCCGTGGGCCAGGACGGTCCGGGGCAGCAGGGCCCGGAGTCGCTCGGGGAGCTCGCCGCTAAGGTCCTCCCCCTCCTGGCGGTACATGGCCATGAGGAAGGCGGGCCAGTAGACGGCGTGGAAGCGCAGGATGTCTTTGCCCACCAGGTTCACGGGGGGCCAGAAGCCCTCGCGGCAGGCGCTCAGGTAGTTGAGCAGGGCGTCGAACCACACGTAGACCACATGCTTCTCGTCGCCGGGCACCGGGATGCCCCAGGTGATGGAGGTGCGGCTGATGGAGAGGTCCTGCAGGTTGCCGCGCTCGCCGTTGGGGCTCACGAACTGCTTGACCTCGTTGAGGCGGAACTCGGGCTGTACGAAGTCGGGGTGCTTCTCGTAGAGCTGGATGAGCCAGTTCTCGTAGGCCGAGAGGCGGAAGAAGTAGCTCTCCTCCTCCAGTTCCACCAGCTGGTGGGCCAGTCCCTGTGCCTGCAGTTCCTTGGCCTGAGTCTCGGTGACGTAGGCCTCGTCGGAGACGCTGTAGAGCCCCTTGTAGCTGGCTTTGTAGATGTCGCCGGTACCCAGGAGCTGGGTGAAGCGCGCCTGCACCGTGGCCTTGTGGCTGGCGTGGGTGGTGCGCACGAAGTGATCGGGGGTGAGCCCCATCTCCTGCCAGAGCTTCTGGAAGTTGGGAGCCACCTCATCCACCAGCTCCTGGGGGGTGATGCTCCGCTTGGCGGCGGTCTTCTCGATCTTCTGGCCGTGTTCGTCCGTACCGGTGAGGAAATACACATCTTCACCCAGCATCCGATGATGCCGGGCCAGGACGTCCGCCAGCACCGTGGTGTAGGTGTGGCCGATATGCGGCTTGTCATTCACGTAGTAGATGGGCGTGGTGACGTAGAAACGCTTGGTCACTGGGGCCTCCGAGCCTTCCAGTGTAGCGGCTGAAGGCCGTCAGGGCATCCCGGCAATCCAGCCCCTGGGTGAGGCGACTCGGCGGTTTTGAGTTAGAATGCTTGAGAACTGCAGCGGCCTTCCCCGGGATTTCCATGACCTTCGACCAGGACTCTGGCTCCACCCTCTTCCTCATCTGGGAGGACCGCTACCGGGTTGGCCAGGCGCGGGTCGACCAGGAGCATGAGCGCCTGGCCTTCCTCATCGCCCATCTCCACGAGACCATGATCGTCCGCCGGGACAAGGCGGTCTCGCTTCAGCTCTTCGAGCGTCTGATCCTGGAGACCCGCCGGCACTTCGACACTGAGGCCGCGCTGATGGAGGAGTTCGCGTACCCCGATCAGGAGGCGCACTTGCGGGAGCATGGCCTCCTCCTGGAGGAGGCCAGCCGTCTGGCCCACCAGTACCAGCAGGGGCACATCAGCGCCCTGGCCCTTCCAGGTTTCCTCAAGAAGTGGCTCCTGCTGCACATCGATGGTCCGGATCGGGCATGTGTCGCCTATCTCAAGAGCCAGGGGCTCTGAGGCGAGGGCTGCTGGGGTACGATGGGGCTTTCTCCGGAGGTCTCCATCCCGACCCCATCCCGTGATCAGCTTCTGGTCCAGCTCCGTGAAAGGATGGTGGCCTTCGCGGCATCCCGGGGTGCAGGGGAGGCCGCCGAGGATCTGGCCCAGGAGGTGCTCGTGGTGCTCCATGGGAAATATGGCCATGTGGAGGCTCTGGAGGAGCTGATGCCCCTCTGCTTCCAGATCCTCCGCTTCAAGCTGGCGGCATGGCGGCGCAAGGTGCTGCGCCGGGGCGAGCACCTCCAGGACGATGTGGATGACCACTCCCTGGCCGGAGACATGGCGGGGCCCGAGGAGACCGCCCTGCGCCGGGAGCGCCTGGAGAAGCTCGCCATGGGCTTGGCCCTGCTGGGGCAGCGCTGCCGGGAGCTCTTCCGTCTCAAGCTCCAGGGGAAGGGCTTTGCAGAGATCCAGAGGGTCCTGGGGGCCGAGACCCTCAATACGGTCTACACCTGGGACCACCGCTGCCGGAAGCAGCTCCTGGAGTGGATGGGAGGAAGCTGGTCATGACCTCTCACCTGGACCCCGAATACCTGCTGGGGGGCTATGCCACTGGGACGTTGACCCCGGATGAGCGACGGCGGCTCCTGGAGGCGGCCCTCGCCGACCAGGCCCTCTTCGATGCCCTCATGGACGAGGAGGCTCTGCATGAACTCCTGGCCGACCCCAGGACCCGGAAGCGTCTCCTGAAGGTGCTGACGCCTCCCGTGCCCTTCCACCGGAGGCCGACCGTCCTGGGGCTGGCCGCGGTGCTCCTGGTGGCGGTGGGCACCACCTGGGTGCTGCACCGGACCCCGGTCCCCGAAGGGGTGCAGCCCGCTCCTACCCTGGCGCCCCAGACCACCGAAACGCAGGAGGCTGCCCCCCTGAGGGAGCCGGTCCGGAAGCCAGGCAAGAACCCCCGGCCCGCGCCTCCAGCCCCGCTGAGGTCAGAGCCCCCGCCCACCGGGAGCACACCCCTCCCTCCCCCCGCCCCGGCTGCCGGGGCGGCGGATGCTCTCTCCGGACCAAGATCTCCGACCGAGGGGTTCCGGGCGAGGTCCACCGGGGCGCTGTCGCTGCCGGCCCCCTCCCTCCGCTTGGAGCGGACGTCTGAGGGTTGCCTGGTGTCCTGGGTCGGGGGGGGGCATCTCTATGTCCTCCACCGGCGGGGGGACCGGGTGGGACTCCTGGTGCCGATCCTCCACTCGGAGGGACGGGCCGAATTCCGCTTCCGGCTTGCCGCCGGAGAGCAGGTCGACGTCTACCTGATGGCTGTGCCGGTGGCCGACCCGACGGAGCTGCCAGCTGAGGGTCCGGTGGAGGGGCTCAGGGAGCGCTTGCGCTAGCCCAGGATCAGGGGCTGGGGCAGGGGGACCCGGGTCAGCAGTTCTGGGCCTTCGCTACCCACGCGGTTCACCGCCGCTCCCACGGGGAAGGCCACCAAGCCTGCATCTGCGGGGGGTGCCAGCAGGGCCTCCGGGCGGTGGGCCTCCAGATCCAGCCAGGTCTGCCAGAGTTCTGGTGGCAGGATCAGGGGCATGCGCTCATGGACGGAAGCCGCGGTGCCTGAGGCGGCCACGGTGATGATGGCGCAGGTGGGCAGCTCCCCTTCGGGGCCCGCCCACTCCGAGTAGAGCCCGGCGAAGGCCATCAGACCGCCCGAACGCAGCTGGAGATGGAAGGGCTGTCTGCGTCCGTCCATGGGCTTCCACTCATAGTAGCCGCTGGCGGGAATGAGGCAGCGGCCATGGCGGAAGGCCCCCCGGAAGGTCGCTTTGTCCGGCAGCCCTTCCGCTCGGGCATTGAAGGGGCGGGGGCCGGAAGCCGGACGCTTCGTCCATGAGGGGACCAGCCCCCATTGGGCAAGGGCTGCTTCCCGTCCCCCGTTCCTGGCGGGCCGGATGACGATGAGCCACTGCCCCGGGGCGATGTTGTACCGCTTATCCACCTGGAGTCCCCCCAGGCTCATGGTGAAGACCGCCTCCAGATCGGTGGCCTCAGCCAGCAGCGTGAACCGTCCGCACATGGAGGTTCAAAGCCTTCCGTGCCCGCTCCCCGGGGGGATCCAGGGCAGGGCGTGTGCGGCTTGGGACAGGATGGGGCGCATAGGATTCCCGTTGCTGATGATGGCATCATAGCCCCGCAGCGGCCCTGCGCCATTCCGCAATCCGCACGCCCTGTTGAGGGGGTGTGAAAAAGTCTGCGGATAATCCGCTGGAGGTCTTGCAGGGCAAAGGAGGGCGGGGGCTGCATGGAAAACAGTGCAGGTGCGCGATTCCAGGGCGTGCGGCTGCTGCTAGTATGGCTTCTGCGGGATGCCGGGCCGCTCCAGGCCAGCTCCCCGGAAGGAGATGTCGTCATGACCTGGGGACCCTACTGGCTGTTCTATCAGTGCCCTGCCTGCGGGAAGAAGTTCCGTCACACCCTGGACGACACCCCTGACGAGGTCTTCGCCATGTGCCCGAGCTGCAAGATTAAGTCGGATCTGAAGGCCGACAGCGGCAACTACCCCAGCAACGCCGACGAATACGAGATCATCTAGCTCCGGGGTCTCCCGGGGCGAAGAGCTTCCTGACGGAAGCCCTGCCGAGCACCATGAAGGACAGGATGCCGATGGCGGTGCCATAGGGGATCTCCAGACAGGAGAGCCCCGCCACCACCAGACAGAAGCTCCGCCTCCGGCGGTGCTTGAGGCACCGGGCGGCATAGAACTTCAGGGCTGCAAGGCTGAGCAGGACCACGAAGATGAGGGTCCCCATGGCCATCAGCAACCCGCCCAGCAGGGCGGGAGGGGGCTGATCCGCTCCGCCGGAGGGCAGGCGCGAGATGAGCAGGACCACGGCTCCCATGAGCATATAGAGGCCGCCGAGGAGGGAGCAGGCGGCGCAGAGGCCCCCGCTGATCAGGTAGCCGATGCCCAGGAGTCGCAGGTGCTCCCCGTCCAGCAGGCCCTGGTGCCCAGGTCCGGTTGGGGGTGGGTCGTCGTTATCCTGGAGGGGGAGGGTGTCATGAGCGAGGTCACGGCGGCCATCGGTGAGGGATTCGAGCTGCGCTGCAGGGTGTGCGGGGGCACCCAGGTCGCGGTTTACTTCTACCGGGGCAGCACCGGTGCCCAGGGTGATGATCCAGCCTACCTGGGGCTGCGTTGCGATGCCTGCGGGCAGAGTCGGGAGCTCTGAGGGGACGCTCCCGTAGGCCTGGAGCGCCGTCCTGAGGTTGAGTCGGGCCTGGGCCTCCAGCCGCTCCCTGAAGAACGTCGTCTGATAGAGGGGTTCCCGGGTGAGAAAGCTGCGCAGGATGTCCGCCCGTGCTTTGTCGAAGGCTCCCCGGGGGACATGGCCATACTCGGCGCGGATCTGAGCCTCATAGGTCGCGAAAGCCTGGGGTTCCGCACCCAGGATGGCCAGGTCGAGGTCGGCGATCAGCTGTTCCTCCGGGTCCACCGAGGGTGCGCCATGGGCCGTGGCCATGATCAGGGCCCGCACCCGCTGGATCTGTCCCTGGGTGGCACCGGCACCGGCCAGGGCCTCTCCTGCCCAGCCAGCACTTCGCGCCTCGTTGTCATGCGAGTCCAGCCCGTAGCAGGCGTCGTGGAACCATAGGGCGAGGATCCGTTCTGCCGGATGAAGGGCCACTCCCTCCAGATCCTCCGCCCAGGACAGGCAGGCCTCCAGGTGTCCAAGGGTGTGGTAGCGACGATGCGGCTCGCTGTAGGCCTCCTGGAGTCTGGCCTGGAGTCCCTCGGGGGCTGCAAGGCCCAGTTCCGTCCAGGCGCGCTGCCAGGACCGGTCAAGAATGGAGCCGCTTGGGGGATGGGGCATGGTGGATCCGTGGGTAGGAACCCAGCATAGGGCGGGGTCGGTCGGCTTGGGAACCCATGGCCTGCCCCGGGAGCCTGCGATAATGGGGCAAAGGTGATGGCATGACTGAATCCTCCTCCTTCCGATTCCAGCCGGGCGATCGCGTGCGACTGACCGCAGCGGGCATCGCCCTGTACGGCGGGGTGGCCCAGTGGGTACCCGAAGCCCAGGGTGGGGGGACTGCAGGCACTGTCCTGGTGGCTGCTGAACGGCCTCACCGTCCCGGTGCCGCCCCTCGCCCCTACTATGTGGTCTGGGACAATGGCGCCGAGAACAGCTACCGGGAGGAGGACCTGGAGGAGGCGGTGTCTTCGGAGGCGGGGAGGGCCTCCTCCGAGGAGCCAGGCAACATCATCCAGGTCAAGTGGGGAAAGAGCTGACCTTTCAGAGATTGTCGTTGGGCTCCGGGGGGGCGCCGGGCTGGTAGACCAGCCCCACGATGGTGATTCCGCCCTTCAGCTCGTGGTGCATGAGGGTGATGATCGTGGTGGGGAAGGTCCAGCGGAGCTCGCGTTCGGTGCCAATAGGCGACCTTCCGGTCCTGTCCGATGCCGGTGGTCCGTATTTTCGGGTCAGGGCCGCCTTGAACACCTCCAGTTGCTCTGGGGTGCCGGATTGGCCGGCGGTGATGATCACTTTGGAGAGGGCGTTGCGCTCGAAATGGAAGCTCACTCGGCAGGCCAACCCCGCGACCTCAGCGCTTTCGGCGAGGACGGTGCCCCCATCCTTCTGCGTGGGGGCCGCGCTGTCCAGTTCCGGCGCCAGCATGGCCTTCACCTGCCCGAGGCTGCTCCCCCACCGGCATCCACGGTAGCCCTGGGGGTCGGCGCCCTGGGCGGCCATGGCCATGACCGCAGGGCAAAGCAGAAGGGTGAGGAGGGTGGGGTGGCGCATGGGCAGCTCCGATGGCTCCTTGGATGCCCCCCTGAGAATCCCGGTGCCAGGGGGGGGGCGCCTGGGCTAGGATGGACAGATACCCCATCTATTGAGCGGTACTCTCGTACCATCCAGGAGTCGCAGCATGGATCAGCCCATCCCCTTCCGGGGGCAAATCACGCCGGAGATCTACGGACTCATCCAGAGTGTGAATTCGCGTCTCGTCTATCACCTCGGGACCATCGTTCCCATCGTCATGGTGGTCTACGGCCTGCTGCTCTTCGCCTTCCGCAGGCAGGCCGAGTTCCTCTTTGTCCCCGTGGGTACCGCGATTGTGATCTTTCTCCTGCGCAAGCTCCTGCGCAGGATCTTCCTGCAACTCAAATATAACGGGACTTTTTATGATGAATTTATTTTTATCGGAGAACTGAACGACGAGGCCATGGTGCTCCGGGATGAAAAGGACCAGCTGGAGCTGCCCTGGGCCAAGATGCAGCGCTTCAAGACCGGTCCGGACCTGCTCCTGCTCTACAAGGGCAGCTCGACCTTCCACGTGCTCCACCGCTCCTTCTTTGCCTCTTCGGAGGTCTGGGAGGCTGTGCAGGGGCTCGTCCGCAGCAAGATCGCGAAGGGGGCCTGATCCCGTCTCCCCCCTCTCTGGGGACTCAGCCGAGGTAGGCTTCGAAAGCTGTGAGGGGGAGGGGACGGCTGTAGAGGTAGCCCTGGAACTGGGTGCAGCCGTGGATGGCGAGGAAGTCCCGCTGTTCGGCCGTCTCCACCCCCTCGGCGATCACGGTCAATCCCAGACTTCGGCCGAGGGCGATCACGGTACGGGCGATGGCTGCATCATTGGGATTGGTGAGGATGTCCCTCACGAAAGACTGGTCGATCTTGACCTGGTCCAGGGGCAGGCGCTTCAGGGCTGAGAGGGAGGAGAAGCCCGTGCCGAAGTCATCCAGGGCGAAGTTCACCCCCAGCGCCTTCAGGGTGCTCATCTTGGCGATGACATCCTCCACATCGAAGACCAGCATGGATTCTGTCAGCTCCAGCTTGAGAAGATGAGGGTCCGCGCCGGAGGCGTCCAGGGCTGCGAGGACCGTCTCCACAAAGTCTGGTTGCTGAAACTGTCGGGCGCTGACATTCACGGCCAGGCTCAAGGGGCGGGTCCTGGTCCGGGTCTCCAGCTTCTTCAGCAGATGGCAGGCACTGGTCAGCACCCAGTTTCCCAGGTCGAGGATGAATCCGGTCTCCTCGGCCAGAGGGACGAACTCCCCTGGTGGGACCATGCCCCGCTGGGGGTGCTTCCAGCGGATCAGGGCCTCAGCCCCGAAGGGGCGCCCCCCCAGGTCCACCTGAGGCTGGAAGTGGAGCGTGAACTCCGAAGGGAAGCCGGCTCGCATGGCCGTCTCCAGGGAGACCCTGGACTCCAGGGAGGCTTTCATGGCGGGGTCGAAAAAGCAGAGTTGGTTCCGGCCTGCATCCTTGGCTGCATGCATGGCGGTGTCCGCGTTCTGGAGGAGCTCGGCGGGGCTGGGTGTGCCCTTCTCAAAGAAACAGGCACCCAGGCTCATCGTGGTCTGATAGGCTCGATCCCCCTCGCCATAGGGCTGGCAGATGGCCTCCAGGATCCGCTGACAGATGGCCTGGCAGCCTCGGGTGGCCGCCTCGCCGGTCTGGGCGAGGCTGTTCAGGATGATCACGAACTCGTCGCTTCCGACGCGGGCGATGGTGTCATTGCCCCGGACCACGGAACCCAGCCGCCTGGCGACCTCCACCAGGACGCTGTCCCCGGCGTTGTGTCCACGGGCATCGTTGAGCCGCTTGAAGTTGTCGAGGTCGCCCACCAAGGCTGCGGAGATGCCACCCCCCCGTTCAGTGCTGGCGATGGCCTGATGCAGGCGATCCTCCAGCAGGCGCCGGTTGGGCAGCTTGGTCAGGGGGTCATAGAAGGCCAACTGGCGGATGGAGTCCTCTGCGGCCTTCCGTTCTGTGATGTCTTTGGCGAAGACCGCCACGCCGAAGGGCTCGCCATCCCGTCTCAGCAAGGTGAGGTTCAGGTGGAGATGGCGTGCGCCATTGAAGGTCCTGTATTCGGTGGAGAAGGCCCCGCCGGAGAGGGCACTCTGGTAGAAGCCTTCCCAGAGATGGGTGAGGCGTTCGTCCTGGAAGGTCTCCTGGGGGGACATCCCAATGAGGAGGCTGACACCGTAGCTCCGGGACATGAAATCGGCAAAAGCCTGGTTGTACATGCTCAGGGAGAAGTCGGAGGCCTCCACCGCCCAGACCAGGTCCTGGGTGCTGTCGACGATGGTCCGCAGCTGGGTCTTGGCGTCCAGCAGGGCCTGGTTGGCCCTGTTCCTGGATTCGATCTCCCGGAGCATGTCGAGTGCATTCCTGGAGAATTGGGCGTACAGGGTGACAATGGCCTCCCGGAGGACGGCGGTGGATTGGTGGGCTTCCCGGGAAGCCTGGTCCCTGGCTGCCTCAGGGCTCAGGCCGGACTTCAGGCCCCGGATGATGGCTGCCATGTGCCGATCGCTCTGGAGGATGTGATCCGCCAACCAGCGAGTCAGAAAGAAGAGGATCTCCTGGACGAGCGTTTTCACTTCGGAGACGTCTCGGGTCATGAATGCCGCAAGCTCTGCCTTGAAAGCGCCGTGGATCTTCCTGTGGGCTGTGGCAAGAGGCCCATCCCCCAACTCCCGGATCCAGAGTTCCTCCTCCGTACGGAAGTGGTAGGAGGCGTAAGCTGTCAGGGCGCCAAGGGCCTGGCGCACCTCAGGGGCATCCGTTCCGAAGACAAGGCTTCCGGCAAGCTGGTTCAGGAGCTGAACGAGATGGCTGTGCTGCTCGTCAACGATGTCGAGGCCGGTCAGGAAATGTTCACTCCACGGGAAGATCTCCGGCGTCTTCATCCTGCTCCTTGGCTCGGTACACCCTTCATGAGGCCCAGTTTAAGCCAAGTCTGGCTCAGGGCGCGGGATCCGGGGTGATTTCGACGGGCACCACCGCCTTCCTGTTCCGGAAAGGGCGGGTCCTTCACTCAACCGGGATCCTGACAGCGCTCTTGATATCAAGGTAATCCGTGAGCTTTGTGATCAGGCCCAAGGCGTCGAACATGAAGTGCTGGGCGATGGGCAGGATGAAGAGCCCCTCTCCCAGTTCGGGGATGGTCACCTGGATCTCGGCGACGGTGATGATCTCCAGGCCGTTGGTGAAGCTCCGTCTCAGAAAGGCCTTCTGATGGGCGAAGGACTGCCATCGGGCCAGGAAGAATTGGCGGAGAGCCTCTTTCCCGACCAGGACGGGCGTGGTTTCAGCCAGCTGGAACTCCACCCCTTCTGCAAAGCAATCGACCAGGCGATCCAGGTCACAGGCATCAATGGCGGCCAGGTACGGGTTGAGCAGACCGAAATTGCGTTCTCCCAGAGCCATAGCATTCCAATCCGGAGCAAGTTACCCCTGGAGTCTCTCCGTCCGGCACGGGGGCGTCAAGCTTCCTCGCGGGATAGACCATGGTCTTCAGTGCCTGATTCTCGGAGGTCAGTCGCTGCTCGTTCTCGCCCATTCCGTGAGCATGAGCACTCTGAATGGAAAGTACAACCTATTCATTCATGTCGAGTGAGAAATGCCTGAACGCCTACCACTACTTAGTGGGGCATCACCCACCCCAGCACGGCCACCACGTGGCAGACACTGCCTCCGAGGACGAAGAGATGCCAGATGGCGTGGTGGAAGCGGAGTCGTTTCCATACATAGAAGGCCACTCCGCCGGTGTAACAGAGACCTCCCGCCAGCAGCCAGTACAATCCGGGTGGCGGCATGAGCCGGACAAGGGGCAGTGTTGCCACCACGATGAGCCAGCCCATGCAGAGGTAGATGGAAAGGGAAAGCCAGGGAAGGCGGGTGCCCAGGGTCCCTTTGAAGATCACCCCCAAGACGGCCAGTCCCCAGATGGTCCCCAGGATGCTCCATCCCCAGCCTCCTCGGAGGGTTACTAGGCAAAAGGGGGTGTAGGTGCCCGCAATAAGCAGGTAGATGGCCGAGTGGTCTAAGATGCGGAAGACCCGCTTGGCCCGGGGGGCACGCAAGGCATGGTAGAGGGTAGACATAAGGTAGAGCATTACCAGGGTGCCCCCGAAGATTGCCCCTCCCAGGATGTGGCGGGGGGTTCCGTTCTGGACTGCCAGCACCATCATGCCCGTCAGGGCCCCCAGTGCCAGCAGCACCCCCAGGCCATGGGTCAGAGCGTTGGCCCACTCTTCTTCCGTTCTGGAAACCGCTGATCCGGCCACGACACCTCCAGGTGGTTCACCCACCTTCCTCCCCAGGGTACATCCTGGGGCTCCGCATAAAAGGTCATCTGGAATTTGGCAAACAGCTCCCCTGGGATGGTGGGAATGTTTCGTATGGCGGACATGGGGATAAGGATCTTCTTCAGTAGAAGCAAGCAAAAACCCCGGAACCACAAGGGTTTCCGGGGCAATTTACTGGAGCCAACTACAGGACTTGAACCTGCGACATGCTGATTACGAATTACCTTTGGAGGCTATCGGAGCAGGGTTGGCCAGAAACAAAAGGCCTTGATATTTGTAGGTTTGAGAAAGATCTGGGATGCTTGACGTGGGGTTTGACGTTCCCTTAGGAGGTCGAATCCCGTTGCTTCCCAGCGTAGCTTCCTTTTCTCGAATCACAAGGGGCAATCGATGAAGCCGGACATCGAAAAGTTAACCAAGACCTACCTCGACAACCTGGAGCCCACCGACAAGGTGCAGACCATCTGGGATCCCGCCGTCCGGGGCTTCGGGGTGCGTCTCAGCCCCCAGGGCTGCATGTCCTTCATCATGAAATACGACCATCTGGGGCGGCAGCGCTGGATCGTCCTGGGCCGATACGGGGAGATCACCCTGGACCAGGCGCGGAAGCGGGTCGCACAGATCCGCCTGGAGCTTCTGACCGGCAGCGACCCGGCACAGAAGCGCAAGGAGGAGCGGGAGGCCCCGACCATGAGGGAGCTGGCCCTGCGCTTCCTGGAGGAGCACGTCGAGGTGAAGCGAAAACCGACGACCCTCCGGCAATACCGGGATGTGGTCAACCGCTTCATCATCCCGATCCTGGGGGCGAAGCCGGTGAAAGAAGTGGAGGCCAACGACATTTCCAAGCTCCACCACAGGATGCGGGAGACGCCCTATCAGGCGAATCGGGCGCTTGCCGTCCTGTCGAAGATGCTCCAGCTTGCGGAGGTCTGGGGTTTCCGCCCCATGAAATCAAACCCCTGCTACCTCATTGAGAAGTTCAAGGAGCGGCCCAAAGAACGCTACTTGAGCGAGCCTGAATTGAGCCGGTTGGGGGAAGTCCTGGCCCAGGTGGAGCGGGAAAAGCTGGTGGATGTCTTCGTGGTGGCCGCCATCCGTCTCTTGATCTTCACGGGCGCTCGCGTGAGCGAAATTCTGAACCTGCAATGGCACCACGTGGACCTGAACAATGGGACGCTTCGCCTCCCGGATTCCAAGACCGGGGCCAAGGTGATTTTCCTGAGTGTGCCTGCGGCAAATGTCCTGAAGAAGATGCCGAAATTGGTCGGGAGTCCCTGGGTCATCCCCAGCGAGGAGCCGGAAAATCCCTGGGTGAACATCAACAAACCGTGGTTGAAGATTCGGGAATTAGCCAAGCTGGAGGGGGTCCGAATTCATGACCTGCGCCATACCTTTGCGAGCATGGCGGTTCAAAGTGGCTTGAGCCTGGAAATGGTCGGCGGCCTTCTTGGTCACTCCCAGGCCTCCACCACCAAGCGGTATTCCCACCTCAGCAACCGCTTTCTCTCCACCGAAAACAAGAAGGTGGGCGACAAGTTGGCCAAGGCCCTCAGCACCCCGAAGAAAAAGTCGAAGGGCTAGATTTCGCAGAGGGCAAATCGCACCAGCCGATTTGCCCTTGGAAGCATTTCGGAATGGCCCGCGTCTTTGGCCGACCTCGCCTTTCGGGTCGGATTCCGAGGACAAGAACCGCGCCAGGAAAAAGCGCCTGGCACGGCTTCGGGCCTCTGGCCTTCTTGCCCTCGAAACCGTGCGGCGTTTCGCGGCCCCGTGGGAGGGCAATGGATGCGCTTCGCGCTCCGTCCCGGCCCATCGCCCCCCCCCAAGGTGTGAGGGGGCGACGGGCCGGGACAGACCAGCAGGGGCAATTCAAGAAGGCGGGGGCCGCCTTCTTGATTCGCTGGGGAGAGGGCTCAAAGCCGAACACCCAGCAGAGCGTGGAGAACAAAAGAAGCGGGGCCTTTCGGCCCCCCTTGGCTGTGCTCAGTGGCAGAAGCCTTACCCTTCCAAAAGGATATCGCACCGGCAGCCAGGATGCCCAAGCTGAAGCAGGGAATTGAAGGAAGTTGGGATGGACATGGTAGATACCCTCCTAAACAGCGGGGGGTATCTACGGATGGACATAGTACCCACCCGCCACTTTGTGCCGGGAGGGTCCTGATGGACATGTTAGCCACCCCATTTTCAATGGGCTGTCTACCATGTCTCCCCACGGCGGCGGAGCCGCTCGCGGAACGAAATACGTGGTCCCGCATTCGGCGCGACAAATTTTGACAAAAAGCATGAAGAGAGGGTTCCTAGGTGGTATTTTTAGCGACTAAAATTATTTACATGACCCTCTCAATCCATGAATTCATTGACCGCTGGACTGGCTTTGCCGGGAGCGAGTCGGTGACCATAGATTCCTTCCCCATGCTATTTCGTGAGGCTCTGGATTTGCCCATGCCGACGTCCCACCAGAGGCATCCCCTTCAGCTTGAATTTTGGACGGGTCCCATCCGGCAATTTTCAGGCTTGCCTAATTGCTCCTCTCCGTCCTTCACCTTTCTTTTCTTGGACCGGTGGGGCCTATTCAGATCATGCTGGTCCCATTAATCAATCAGGCGACACCTCCGCACTCTGGGGCGTGCCGTCTAATTCATCGCGAGGAGGCTTCATGCCACCAATTTTAGCCCCACTAACCAACAACATTACGCTTGCCATTAGCACATTCATAGTCATCCTCTTTGCCTATCATTTAATACTTAAAATATTCTCACTCCGAGAAGCTGCCAACAACATTAAGCTTCTTTCCGAAGCTGCTAAGAACTGTGATAGTGATTCAATCAAACAAGATGAGATCAAACTTAAAATTGCTAGTGAAATTGAGTTCATTTTGGAAAAAACAAAAGCATCTCTTGATTTCGAATCACACTACAAAGAACTATTCGGCCACATCTCAAAATTAGTGATTTACATATTTTTTGCATGCACCCTAGTTCTAATGGGCGCAATGGTTGGAATTTGGTTAACCTTAGATCGCGCGTCAGGTGTTATGACACCCCACGAAATTACAATTATCAAATGGGTATTTTTGGGGTGTTCCGTATTGCTTGCATTTATGCTTTGGTCTCTTAGGGATTTACCAGAAAGCAAGCCCATCTTCATTTGGATTGCCTTTTCTTTCGTGATTGGACTTGTATTTGGCGCTTCTGCAATCAAGTCAACCACCAAAGCAACCACTCTCACTCAATCATCACAATGCTCCACTGACCAAGCAACAAAGCCCCTTCATTAGTAGTATCACGATTTATTTCGTTAGTCACAACTTCACTACCTTACAATCCCAGCAGAGGTCTATGGTGTTGACATTTTTAATATCAAAATTAGCAATTGCATTTGCAATATTTATTATAGTTAACATGCTCGGCGAATTTTCAATCGGGATTGGCTATACACAAATTCATCATCAGTTCAAACGTGAACAATACCCGGCATTTAATCAGATATTTAAAATTATCACACCCATATTTGTCACAATCCTCTTAGGTATAGTATTCCATGTATTAAAACTAAACAATCTGAACACTCATCTTTGGCTTTCGCTATTATTATCATGGCTATTAAGGTTTCTTTATATCTTACTATGGCAAAAATATGAATTAATGAACCTGGTTGTATTTTGTATTCAATTTGCGTTTTCAGCAATGCTCGGCATATGGCTTTATTCAAAAATCATCCACAATCCGACCCTCCTCTTTCCTTCGCGTGACAATATGGTCAGCGAAATATGGCTCTTGTCTGCGCTATTTTTATACAAAGGATTCGAGGACGTTAAAATCGGAAACATCAGTTCTGAAAACAGAAAACGCAAATACATTATAAAAACCTATACTGAGTTCAAAGAAAAATTTGAACCCACTATTAAAAAGTATACCAAAGATGAAATTACTGAAAACATAATTTATGCAATCATGATAATTGAGAACTTTAATCGCCCGAAGGTTGTACGCTTAGCAGAATGGGCGCTTTCTCCATTTCGAGATATCGGCACCTATGGGTTAATGCAGATTAAATCACCGGGGTATCTCTCTGATATCCAAAGTGTAGAAGCTGGAACAAAAGCCATCATTGCTTTGCTGGAGAATGTGAGATCAGCTTCAGAATGTGATCGCAAGGATTGGGACAAGAGCGGGAACTATCACATTGGTCAAATCATCAACAGAACAGCTTGGCTGTATAACAATAGTGAATCATATGCCAATGAAGTAGGGGATATTTATAGACAAATTTCGAGCTATAGAAAACCCACCCCCCCCTCTCCCACCACTGAACAACTTTATAATGCTTATTTCTCACAACACACCAATGATGAATAAAAAAACTTTTAACTCAAACACAACAACACAATCTTCTCCAGGTGTCCCAATTTCTCGCCCCCTTCACTTGTTCCACCGGCTATTCGTCCGACCAACTATGTTCGTTAGGCCAAATCTCGTGATCGAGAGAATATTCAAAATCTTGGTAATTTGGTTTTTCCCAAAAGAGTGGCAAAAAATAAATCAAGCAGTTAATTTTAACATCATCAATATACGCAACAATGAAATCGAAGAGCCACCCCCAATCCTCATACAAATGCTTATCATCGGCGAAGACCGTCGGTTCTTGACTCATCGAGGATTTGATTTATATGGAATTGCAAGGTCCATTCTAAACAATGTGGCAAGAAAAAGCCGCCAAGGCGCCAGCACTATCGAACAACAATTAGTCAGGACAATTCTTTCCGATTATAGGCCCAACTATAAAAGAAAGTTAAAAGAAATACTGCTCGCAAATATGTTATGTCAATCATTCACAAAGAATCACACCATATCTACATATCTAAATATTGCGTATTTTGGAACAAATGCATCTGGATTTATAGCTGCATGCCGTCGATTCAACATCAATATTAGACAAATAGAACCACTCACAGCTTCCCAATTAGTAGCAAGGATTAAATATCCAGAATCATCAAAAAATGTCTTGTCACAGAACATAAAAATCGAATCACGCACTCGCTATCTCTTAACCATTTACCAACAATACGGGAACCGAGCCCAACATGAACATGACAACCGCGACTCCATTCAAAAACATCAGCCCGTTTGCCCTTCTAACTGAGGCTCAGCCCGACAGCGATCTATTCAAAAGATCACTAAGGGCATCCAACGATCACATGATTCAGTTATTGGCCAATCTCTGGATTAGTGAGGGATTCCCCGTGGCTTTCCAGCAGGCGCCCTACCGTTATGATCAGATCAGAATTTGGGTTGCCGAGTCCTTAGGCGTGAGCTCAAAAGAAATAACTGTAGTCGGCAGTGCTCGCCTTGGCTTTTCCTTGAGCCCTGTCAAATATGGAAAGGCCTTTAACTCTAGTTCGGATCTCGATTTAGCAATTAGCAATAAAATGTTATTCAATAAATTAAAGCAAGAATTTACTTCATTTTGTGATGATATTCAAAATAAGAATATTATCCCAAGAAACCGATCGGAAACAATTATTTGGCCTGAAAATGCCTTATTCATTTCAAGAAATCTACCGAAAAACTTCATAGATATAGACAAAATACCAAATACATCTCGATACCCATTATCGCGTCAAATAAAATCAGAAATGGCAAAACTCCAAATTTTAATCCAAAAACAAACAGACTGCCCGAACGTTAAAAAAGTCTCCATACGCGTGTATTTAGACTTTAAATCGTTCCAATCAAGATTAAACACAAATCTATCGGATCTTAGATCGAAAATATAGCTTCCACACGTCTGACATACTTGACTATTCAGCAGGCATAGAAACCACAATCTGCCGCCACAGTCACCAACAAAAGACGGCAGCATCTCAGAAAGATAACATGCTAGAAGAGATTGAAATCCCGTTATCAATTTATTTACCTAAACACTTTGACAATATTAGCGACCTCGGCTATACACTTGTCGATATACATTCAATCATCAACGCATTTCACCATATAACAACAACACAAGTCACATCAAAAAGACTTCCTGTTACATCAAGGAATTTCAACAAAAAAAGAAAGCAATTAATAAGGCTTATTGATTTCAGGAGTGGGAGCTTTGGCGCTGATCTATTAGTCAGTATTTTGAGTGGGATTGTTCTGAAATTCATAGATAAACTAATATTTAACCAACAGGAGGCCATGGGAATAAATATTAGCTTGAATAACAATAGGCTATTCAAAGTCGAGATACACGACCACGATCAAAAACAACTTATAGACGATATAGTCAATAGAACCCAAATAGCCCCCAATAACACGAGCCAGAGCATTGCCAATCTCATTGACGAAATCAATCGAGAGCAATTACTGGGAACTGTGACACTCACCTACAACCAAACAGGCCTGACAATCCTATCTGATAACATCCAACGCCTTGGACAATTATTGGACACAAATATATAGTTAATTGTTCACCCCCCTCAAGCCATCTTCCACATGCCACAAATTTTCCAGCATCTTCCCATCAACCACGCTTCCACGCTGCGGGGCGGATCACCTCGCAGCTTCAACGCCACCGACACAAGACATTTGGTGCTGCGAGCAACAGCACAGCTCATGCGCCATGCTTCCACCCCTTGAAGGCCTGCCTAGCCTCACCGATCTCGTCTTCGATCTCCTCCACCCTGAGTTGATCCAGACCAGCCTCCATGGCTGCCGTCTGCCCTTGGCGAAGAGCCATGACCGCCGCCAAGCCTTCGTAGATCCACCACCGTAGGGCGATTCTCCCGACTAGATGAGGAGCAGCAGGAATTCCTGTTTTCGACCCACCAAGAGGCAGGGCTCCAACAAGGAGGCTTCCCCGAACGTCTTGGCACCTTCACGCTGGAAATCTCGAAGCAGAATCATGATTGGCCATTTGGAGCTCCTGCGATGTATGGCGTGCCGAGTATTACCCAATCATTGCGCTCGACGGCTAATTTCTGCCCAGAGCTGGCATGTTTTTTTTGGCGCTGGCGAGGGTGCGTCTCTAACTATGGGAGACGGACACACCCTGGGGTTTACAGCCCACCTTATTGATGATCTGGCTTGGATAGCCCCAAGGGGCCTAGCCAATCTGCAAAATGCGAGTATCGCGGGTACCTGGTTGCGAAATCCCTAACTTGTTCTGGTGTGAATCTCTTCTGGGCGATCATGAGCTTTAGCTCATCTGGCTCCAAGGACATTGATGCCATGCCGAGCAGTAGAGAGATATGAGTTGGCAACATACTCCAAGAGGGTGCTGAGGCTTCTGATTGGACCACGTGCTCCTGGGGGGGCTTGCGCTGCTTGGACTCTCTCAGCAGGCCCTCTCCCGCCCCTCGGCACCTCAAGGCATTGCACATCATGCCCCCTGGGTTCTTGAGGCGGTGCTTCTTGGCCAGCGTGGCGGCAACGATCTGCTGCACATGCTCAATGCTCAGGCGACCCTCTTGGGCTGCCTTGTTGACGGCGGCGACTGCCCCGGCCCGATTCGCGCCCGCCTCGACCAGGAGTGCGACTGCTCTTTTCGCAAGAGGCGGTTCGGAGTTTGGGTGGAGTGAGATGGCTGTCAGGTTCTCCCTCTCTCGAAATTCGCCATGCCATCCACCCGGCCCGGAGGGCTGGAGGCCACGTGATGGGTCTTCTAGGCGCTGCCGGGAATGGGTGTCTTGTACACCCTCACGAAGTGTATTCTTTTCTTCCTTATGTGCGGGCTCATCTTGATCCCTTGAAGGCTCATCAGGAGCCCCGAGGGGCTCTTTGTGAGCCTCCAGGACGTAGCGTTGGGGCCAAGTGACAACGATTCCTATTCTGCCTTTGGATTCAACCCAGCCTCGTGCCTTGAAGCAGGCCATCGCCCGCTTGGCGCTGGCATAGGAAACGCGTGCCTGGTCTGCGATTTCCTTGATCGTGAACCTGATATCCGGCTGGTTCTGCAGGATTGCCCGCTGCATCAAGCGGTCAAGGTGAAGAGCGAAGTCCCGGAATGCCCTGGAATCGTGAAGCGTTAGGTGCCGGACGAGCTTCTGGTTGGCGTAGATGAATTTCCCAGGTTCTGCGAGATGCCCAGGGGGGAGAGCTTGAATGGGTGTCTTGGAGATGCCGGTGTTTGGATTGGTCTTCTGCATGGGTTTTGGCGCAAAGCCACAGCCCGGCTCAAGCCGGGTGCAGTTGTGCGCGCTCTCCTTTCTACCGAAGGCCTTCGGGGCCGCAGTCGGATGTGCTGCGCCGCCGCCTGGATTCGATCCAAGTCAGGATGTCGGCGTAGAGGTAGGCCACGCGTTTGGGGCCAAGCTTGATGAAGATGGGACCGTCCCCCCGCTTGCGCATCTCTTTCATCGTCAGGGGGGAGAGGCCAAGCAGCTTACCGGCCTGGACGGTACTGAGGTAGTTCAGGCCGCCTACAAGCCCTTCAGGCAGTTCGACGGGCGGAAGGGGGGCGGTGCGACCTTTGGGGCGGGCTTTCATGGGTTCCTCGGAAGTGGGGGGGCGGTTGCTCAGGCCCCGCTGGTTTATCCGTTCCACTTGCCGAACCCGGCCAAAGGGCAGAAAATGGCCAAGCCCGGCATGCGTGAGCACACGGGTTTCAAGGCGCGGAAGCGCCCTGGTTTTTGTGGACCCCGAAGGGTTTCCGCGAAGCGATACGGTTTGGCGACGGTTCCGCTTCTGGAAAGACCCGGAGGGGTTTTTGTTTGTCTGGAATGACCTCGATGGGAGGTCAGGGGGGAGTGTAGTGCTGAATTCGATGCATGGGAACTCCTGATGGTGGTTTAAGTGGTGTAGAAAGGTGGCTTATCTTTCGAATCTCTCGAGACTCGTCAATCTCTCCGTTTTTGCCCTGAATTGGGAAATTCAGGCATCAGGGCAGATGAGGCCGGAGAGCGTCGACGGGCTCCTCTTGTCCCGCGCGAAAATATTTTTTCGGCCTGCCTCTCCGTCAGTCGGTCGGTGATCGGCCTGATGGGGCGTGGCTCGAAATCGTAGCTTTCGCGTAGCTACGAAAAAGGCCGTCCAGATGGACGGCCTTAAGTGTTGAAATTACTGGAGCCAACTACAGGACTTGAACCTGCGACCTGCTGATTACGAATATTCAAGGCTATCCCCTGAAAACGTAGACCAGCACTAGGTTTGAGTAGTATTCGACCTGTTCGTTGCACCTCTATTGCACCTGATGCCCTGAGCGCCTTCCTTCTGGTGCCTCTGCTCTCCATCGCTGGAGAGCGGCACATGCTCACTACCTTCAAGAACGGACTCGCCAAGCACGAGAGCGGGACCTATCACTACTGCTTCCGTCTGAACGGGAAGCAATACAAGGGCAGCACCCGAGCCACCGACATGGTTACGGCTCGCAAGGTCCTTGAGGAGAAGCGCCGGGAGGCTCTTCTCGGCAAACCTGTCTTGACTGGATCGGTCATGACCGTTTCTGACTTGGTTGCAGAGTGGGTGCGGACTCATGAGAGGACGGTCAGTTGGCAGCACCAGAAGAGTGTCCGGGATGTTGCCAAGAACTGGATCGTGCCCTCTGTCGGTCGGAAACCCTTTGGGCAGGTTACGACTGGCATGGTGGCGGATATCCGCAATGCGGTGTTGGAGAAGGGGTTGAAGCCTGCCACGGCGAATCATGTGCTTCGGGTAGTAAGTTTGCTGTGGAACTATGCTGTTGATGCAGGCTATCTGGAGGCTCTGCCCTTCAAGGTGAAGCCGCTACGAATCCAGAAGCAGCCTCGGGCAATCGTGCCCGCCACTTCCCTGAAGCGTTTCCTGGCTGCGGTCGATCAGGAGGCACAGAACCAGCATGTTCGGGTGATCCTTCGCGTGATGATCGGGCTTGGTCTTCGTGAATCCGAAGCCCTGGGGATGCGTTGGGAGTGGTTCGATATCCCCAATCAGACCTATACGGTTGGCAAGGCAAAGGGGAAGGAAGCCCGTGTTCTGCCTGTCCCGTCCTGGTTGATGCAATCCATCCTAGAGATGCCCAAACCTCAGATCAGTGAATGGGTGTTCCCCTCTGCGCTTGATGGGAAGCCTCATCGTGCCCAGTTCTGCAAGAAAGTGCTCCAGCGAGTCTGTGCAAAGCTGAAGCTTGGGAATGTCACACAGCATCGCCTCCGGGCTACATTTGCCAGTCTCCATGCCGAAGCCGGAACACCCGTCACAGAGATCCAGGGAATGCTCGGACACAAGAACATCGCCACCACGATGATCTACGTCGAAACGTCCCTGGATGCCAAGCGGAAAGCCCAGGACGCTCTCAGTCTCAAACTCGGTTTGGCTTGAGGGAGGTGTCCAATGCGCTATCCCTCTCTACCTGTCATCCACAGCGCCTTCCATTCGATCGATTCCCATCAGAAGGCGTATGTCCTTGGCTTCCTGCTCGCTGATGGTGGTGTCAGCGCTCCTCGGAAGAGATGCGGAGCCAGGGTCAACATGAGGATCAAGACCCAGGACATCAAGGCTTGCCAGCTCATCCAGGAGATCGCGGGTGGTCATCTCTTTCATATAGAAGATGGCTACCGCATCCAGTGGGAAGTCTCCTCTTTCACCATGTTCGAGGATCTAGTTCGACTGGGTATCACCCCGAACAAGACCTTCACAGCTTCCCTCAACTGGGATGTCATCCCCTCCCATCTCCATGGCGCTGTCCTGGCTGGGCTGATCGATGGCGATGGTCATCTCCGCTTCAATCAGGAGGCACGCAGGGCAGCCATCATCATCGTGACTGCGAGTCCGATCCTTCGGGATCAGCTCTTGGAGCGCTTCCCCTTCTTCAAACTCCGGGTCCAAGAGCCATGCGCCTATCGGAAGTCCCACCACTATCAAGTGCTGGTGGAGTCTAATCGCCAGTTGCTCAAGGAGTTGATCGGGCTGGTCTATGACCCGCTCCCCTTCACCATCCTGGATCGCAAGCAGGTGGTGCTGGATCAGATCAGGGCATACCTCTCTACCCAGGACGAATACCAGCAACAGATGGCAGAGGTGCCCAGGCTGAAGGCTTCAGGGCTCACCATCGACCAGATAGCCAAGCTCATGGGCACCAGTCGTCGCCCCATCCTTGAATGCCTGAAGCGGGAGGGGATTGATAGCCGACAGCAGACCTTCTCGCCCCAGGACATCGAGGAGATGAAGAGACTCGCGGAGGATGGGATGACCGTCCTTCAAATCCACCAGGCAATCGGCAAGGGCACCAAGCAGGCGATCAGATACCACCTCCAGCAGATGGGTTGTCTCGGGAAGACGCCGAAGCCAGTCACCCGTCATCCCCAGGCTGAGGAGATCGTGCATCTCCATGGTGAGGGTCTTCCCGGCTACAGGATCGCTGAGCAGCTTGGTCTGACAGCACGCATGGTTTGCGCTGTGTTGACCCAGGAGGGGATCAAACTGAGGAAGGGATCACCTCAGAAGCTCACGGATGAAGTCCTCTCCTGGGTAGAGCGGCAGTTCACCTTGGGCAGGACCCAGCGAGTCATCGCAGAGGAGTTGAGTGTCAGTGAGACCCTGCTTCGAACCAGGAGGAAGGGCAAAGGCTCGGGAGGTGCCTGATGGGTGCCCCTGCACCGGTCTTGTCTCATCAATCGTTTCATGTTTCGAATCATTTCAAGTTGCTGACTACGCTCATCTTTTGGCATTTGAAAGTTTCATTTTGGCTAGCCAGGATCGAAGAAGCCACTATCCACAACGCTCTTCCCTGGGTCTCCATGACTGCCTCCAACGCTCGAAAGCCCGTCAAGCGGAAGCAACAGGGGAGTGCTGTCTCTCTACCCGCAGAAGGTCCAGATGATCTGGTCCTCTTCGGGGACATCTCCGGGTTGACCTATGCGTTCAAGGGCAAGCCAAGGCGTCTTCTGACCTGTCCGGTGCCGGAATCGGTATACCTGAGGCTACAGAGCCACCCGGGGGGCATCAGTCAGTTCTTCGAAGAAGCTGTTGCGACATTCAACGGTGACCTCAATGCTCTGGTCAATGCCGCAGTCAGCTTCGTGGAGAACCGGAGGATCAGGGCAGGTGTTGATCCACCTCGGAATGCCAGTGGCAGGGTCCTGCCGAGCACCTTTGAGAAGGTCCAGAGAATCAATGAGGCGCTCTCCTCAATTCAAGGAATGTCGCGAGCAAAGGTCATGGCTGGATTAATTAATCAGCACTTGGAAGAACAATGATCAGAGGACATGGATGTTGATTGCTGTCGTATTCTGCGCATGTGTGGTGGGATTCCTCATCTGGCGTATCCAAGCCAGAAAGAAGCAGGAAGCAGCTTGGGTCGAGGAGAGTTGTAGGACTGAACAAGAAGAAGTCAAAAACATCAAGAGCAAGGCACAGGTTGAACAAGAGGAAGCTGATCGCTTCGCTTCCCTGTCAGAGGACGAAAGGAATGCTTATAAACGCCAACTAGAACAGGAGAGGGCTGAACGAGCGGAGCGTCTTCGACAGGCAGCAAAAGAAACAGAGGAGCAAGAACGGTGGGGAAAGGTCAATGCAGTGATGATCTGCCCCCATTGCCAGGTGAAGGGAGGGATTCGCACTAAGCAGATTTCTACTCCGGGAAGCCTCGCTCCCAAAAAGGCTGCGAAGGCAGCTCTGATCGGCGGAGCTGTGGGGGTTCTTGTTGCCGGGATGCGGACCGAGGATGTGACGCATACGCAGGCTCATTGCTCTCAATGCACCAACACGTGGGTGTTCTGAAAGAAACCAGTATCAGTATGCTTCGGTGATCTTGATTGACTGAGGCTCCATGAGAATGGGTCATCCACTCAACCTGGAGGATTCGATGTCTCAGTTGTGCAGGATCGCCTTGCTTACTGGTAGTCGTTTTCGGAATCGGTGCGTCAGCTTTCGCAGGTAGATGCACAGACTAGGCAGGATGTCGGGCGTGCAAGACCTGCAACTATTGCAAACGTTGGAATTCAGGTGGCACATCCGGGGTGTGTGCCGCTACAGCCAAGCACAAATAACCTGAGCCGCGTCTGCAACAAGAGGGCTCTGGGGAGGCTGAAGCCATTCTTGTAAATGTTGACTAAAATAGTCGACATTTATGGATATTGAAATGTTCAATTCGTGACAAACCGAATTTTAAACAACTCATTTGAAGCCATTATTTACAAAGAGCGAATGGCGCAAAGAAGGGGGCTTTCACTCGCCTAGCAGTGACGCCTCTCTACCTATATCGTGTTGAACCTACCAAGATTGGCATTCCCTCGCTCTTACACCCCTCCACCCATCTCAGGCTCTCCAGAGCCCAGCAATAGGGACCAGGAACCCTCACCTCAATGACACCCATGACTGCAGGCATGACCCGTCAGGACTGCGCAACCAGCCAATCGAGCGCTTCCTCCTTTGTCGCTGCGAAGCACTGTCCCTTCTGCATGGCATTGGCGAGGATCTTCTGGATACCTCGGATACCCACGATGGCTGAATAGTGCTTGCCCAAAGCGGCATCCATCTTGGCGTGGTTTTCGGCACCAGCCTGCTTGATCGCATCATCCGTCATGGTGTTGGTGACATCCATGCATACCAAATTAATCTTCTGGCTGATGGCGAGGTCCAGGAAGATTGGGAAGTTGGCGATGATCTCGGCTGGCTTGAGATTCGAGTTGTCGACGAAAATCACCTTCTTGCCCTTGTGGGTGATGACCTTGACTCTGTCCAACATGACAACTCCTTTGCGGGTGATGGCTTTCGTTCCCAAGTCTAGGCTGGGGTCTGACAGATGCAACGCTCCAAGGGGAGGGCTGTAGAAGGGGATGCCGACCTTGGGCGACTCGAAATTTTCGGAATTCCGAAATTCGATGCACATAGGCTCCACCCACCTCGAAAGAGGTGCGACACGCAATGAGCAGAGCGAGGTCCATAGCCATACCTCTCTACTGCCCTGCCTTCCTCAATGCCTGGACAGCCAAGCGCTCAACCTCTCATCGATTCACCCAGACAAAGGCAGTATGGCGTGCCTTCGCGGAAGGGGGAGTGGTGAGCCGAACCCAGGTGAATCCTTCCTGACTGATGCAAATCCATCGGGTGAGATAGTCAGGAATGACTCTGATTTATTGGCAGAGGCGAGAAGATGATTATGGCATCTCATTAAAGAAAAAATATATTGACTTTTATTTTTTAGATGGTAATATATTGCCTTGATGTATCTAGATCTCACTATTCCGCATCTTGTCTACGGAGTTTGCGATGGATTCAGATTCGAACTTTGAGGATATCCTTGCCAAAACCGCACGGAGGATGGGGCGGCTTACCTTTGGACATCCTCCAGGTGGCAGAGACCCTGAACGGATACCCGTCATCCTGGAGGTGCTCAGGGATGTTTGGATGAAATATCCTGACCTACGCCTAGGGCAAATGATTGTGTGCGCCTGTGAGCATGAGAACCCTCGCCAGGACACTTTCAACACCGAGGATGAGGTGGCTCTCGCTGGACTGCTCAAGATGAAGGAGGGGATGTAATCCGTCACCCCTCTCCACTCATGTGCTGTCGCAGTTCCAAGATGAACAACCGCTCTACCTCTCCCTGATCCATCCCCACAAAAGCAGCGTGACGTGCCTTGGTCTTGCTCTTCCGGTGGAAGGGGAGGTGGTGAGCCTTGACGATGGCATAGACTGCCCTGCTGATCACGGGTGCATAGTTGTCAGGCAGATCGAAGTCGATGTGAGACTGGATGACCTCAACCAGCGAGGAGCTGGTGGTGTAGGTGTTCGGGTGGTAAGTCAGTCGAGGAATGGTCGAGAGGAAGATTTCAACCACACGGTCTACCCGGTCATAGTCGATGTCCTCCTGCTTGCGACTCATCCTCCTCTTCCTTTGTTTGGGGAGGTTGGAGGGGGTATAGCTCTCCCTTCCCTCCAAGAAGAGAGATTTTGTTTTAAGGTCCATTTGTGGTCAGCTTTCTTGTGATGTATTGATTTTCTAAGGATTGGAAGTGAGGAGGGGGATGAGGAGGTGTAATGATGTCTATCAGTGTATATCGTATGGATATATATCCTTCCCCTTCCCCCCTTTCATTATCCTTTCCATTTCGCGTTATTTAAGGGGAGTCATTCTCCTGTCACCTGAGTAGTGCTCTTGAATCCAACAATGACTCGGGTTTTCTTCTTCCCCCTCCTTGCTGTTTCGATGCCAGATACACAAAGAGCCTTGAGGATCATGGTATTGGAGGGTAAGTGATGAAAACCGCTCTCCATGACCTTTACCACTAGATCACGTTTGAAGGTCTCATAGTCTGCTTCCCCTGAAGGCATAGGGAGGTATAGTCCGGATTCATAGAGCACCACCTCCACCAAACGGGTAAGCACCACCAAGCTACCTTCTGATGCCGCTTTCCTTCGTCGATTGCGACTCTTTCCCTTCTCCTCAAGCCGCTTGATGATTTGCGGCACCCGATCAGAGAGGAGATCGTGCTCGCTGTCGAAATGAAAGGGACTCTTGGTGCCAGCCCTGAATGCGTTCTTGACTGTTCTGGCAATGACTTTCGGCTCGAATGCCAGGGATTCACCGTTTGGTCCGATGCACCTTGGATTCAGCTCATGCCATAGGAGGTCGAAGGCGTCGAATTCGGAGAGGAAGTAGTGCCGGGAAAGGGCACAGGCTGCGGCGAACAGACTGCTGCGTGGATGCTCTCGATCTGTTGGGGGACTTCGAGTAGTCAGGTGAATCCTCGCAAGTTCATACCGCTTGTGATACTGCACCCCATTTAGTGGGCTTTCGATCCCCTTCGTCGGTGGCTTGTCGGTCGACATCTCGGCATAGAGTTCGTCCAAAGTCATCTTGGCGAATTTCTTCGGCGTTGGTATCACCTCAACGAGCCCCTCACTTGATGAAGTGGCAGTCTCCGGCTGAGGCGTTTCATCCGGCTCCTCGTAGAGCTTCATGTTCGGCTGAATTGACCTGGGATCGATGACGGGAAGTATCCTTCTGAGAACCTCCTCACTCTCAAAGATCGCCTTGATTGCTTCCGGGTCCTCGCTAAGATCTTGTCCTTCGAAGCAGAGTCGCTTGTTGGGCGAAAATGGAGCAACGATCAGACCCGATGTCTTGATGTCGATTCCTGGCTTCTCTTCTGACGTAGGATGCTTGCTTCCGGGGTTAAGGGTGGTGGTGTCGCTTTTGAGATCAGGGCAGTCATCTGGTAGAAGGGCATACACATGCCTTCCTCGTTTGCCCATCACCTGGAGGCGACTATCAATTCCTCGGCGCTGGAGCCATTCGTATGCACCTTCTCGATCGCAGTCGAAGATTACGAGACGGAGCGGAGGTCTGGCGACACCTGCCATTCGGAGATTGATTCCAACACCACCACCCTTTTCCATGTGTGCGCTGATCTTCTTTGCTGTCTTGATCTGAGACCTGGACGCACTGCTCCATAGGTGCTTCCCTGGTTGCGAACATGGGGCTTTCTCGCCTAGTGACTTTGCCTCCAGAAAGGCTCTCCGATCCTTAGTGCGGGTTGAGGACCAGGGAGGACAACTGCATTCACCATTTGCATCAATTCGATGCAACCTGAGGATGGTGAAGCCGAGGCTTGTAAGGCACTCGAAAAGGGCTTGTTGAGCCTCCTGTCGCTTCACCGGGTGCGATGTGACAGTTACAAGAGCATCTTTCATTGCATGAAGCCATAGTGAAGAGGCAAGGCTCTAGGGGTATGGGTGCCTCCCCCCTTCCGCCCTCCAGGGGAGACGCGAAAAGGAGAGCGGCGTGAGCCTATTGATCTGCGCCGAATCGCCAGCGAGGATTGGTAGATTCCTGGGTGTCGGGGATATATCCAGACTCAAAGAGAAATGTCTCGAATTCCCGAACCCAAAGGGAGCGATCCTCTGGATATACCTGCCAGTCAGGGAAGATCGCTTTGAGGATGTCCTCTGTGCTCCGCGCTCTCTCCTGGAGCCATGCTGCGTTGTCCTCCAGGACCAGCGTCAGACCTCGATGCGATTCGAGCAGCATCCGGGTGGTTTCCGTGCCATGAATCGGCTTGGGTTTTGCGCGGTGAGAGAGCGCTTCAAGGCGCTGAAGTAAAGGAGCTACTGCTTTATACACGGGATCTCTTTATGTCGACACTGTTGTCGACAAATTCATTTACCACCTTCAAGTTGAAGTCACCCTCCCTGACCCGTTGATCAGGAGGGATTGCAAAGAGGTCAGGGTGGCGTCTGACATCCTGCTCTACTGACTTTTACCACCGCGTTTTGATCTCATCCCATCCGGCAACGGGTGATGGTCATGCTGCACGGGATACATGCATCACCTTGAGCATCTATAAGCTTTCTACCACCTCATGTCTGTGGATGGGCGAAGGGTGTCTCAATCGGTGAGATTCGTTCTCGCTGAATAAGCCGAGATAGGTATCTGTGATGTGCTATAGATCGCCAAGACAGCTATTTCATGTTCGACAGGACCAGGGTTATAGCATCATCAATCATGTCGATTCCATTACAGATCATATTTACCACCCTATACTTGACAACATCATGATATGTGGTATGATGTGACTTAGTTGATAGTTTGGATACTGATGGGTCACTAAAAAACATGAAGTTCCCGGATTTCATGATGCTTACACTTAGCGACCCATTGTGCATGCCGCTCTACCTATAAGCCGAGATACGGGATTGGGTGGTGCATCCGGGTTGACGCACAGCTCCGATAGCATCGAGCGCATGCCATGAGGGCTATTGGTTAATTACCACCTTCAGGGAGAGGTTGCGCCATCCACCTGGGCTGGTGACCCACTTCAATCTCTGTAGATACGCAGATTGACCTTAGAGCGAGATAAGGAGAGGGGAAATGCCAGGTCCGAAGCAGGAGTGCGAGACGACGGAGAGCCGGAAGGTCTATACACGGCTCTACAAGAAGCTCAATGCGAAGTGCAGCAGATGCCCCTGGCACAAGGTTGACAACATGAGGCGGAAGCCGAGTCGTCATGGGAGTGGGAAGCAAAACAAGCGGAGAGATGGACGAGCGGCAAGAAACCCCGCATCCCATCTCTCGGCATGAAGCACAATGGCATTAGGAGGTATGAATAGCGCGTTTAAAATCGAGAAAGTCTGTGAGCTTTACAATCAGACCTGATGGTTCGAAGACAAATCGTTGGACAATAGGAAGGATAAAAAGTCCCTCTCCCATTTCCGGAATTGGAACCTTAAGTTCTGAAATAGAGATGACTTCGAGTCCATTGGTAAGAAAGGTCCTACTGATCGCCTTCTGACCAGAGAAGGAGTGCCAGTGCTCCTCATAGAACATGCGCAAAGCAGCCTTACCAACAAGGACCGGCGTTGTCTCAGCTAGCTGAAACTCAACTTCGGGAGAGAAGCATGCAATCAGACGATCAAGGTCCATTGCATCTATGGCGTCGAGAAATGGCTTGAGAAGTCCATAGGTTGATACATCAAAAGCCATTTGTTGCATCCCAAAATTGAGCATACAGAATCTAATAGAGCCGTCCCAAGGTCAAGCCGAGATAGACGAACTGTATGCAGCAGGAGATCAATGGAAGTAGAAAGGCGGGGGTCATCCGGCAGATTTAGGCTTTCCCCGCTTGGGCTGGAGACAAAAAAACTGAGCTGAGCCTGAATCTCATCGCCAACTACAGACGAGAGGCTCGGATGGCGCTCTTGAAGTCCAGGAAATCTGTAAGCTTCACAATCAATCCGGACGAGTCAAAGACGAATCGCTGGGCGATGGGGAGAATGAAGAACCCCTCCCCCATCTCTGGGATGGTGACTTCGATCTCCGCCATCGTGATGACCTCAAGCCCGTTGGTGAAGCTTCGCCTTCGCAGTGCCTTTTGACCTGAGAAGGAGTGCCAGCGTTCTTCATAGAAAGCTCGGAGGGCATCTTTGCCAACGAGAACCGGGGTCGTCTCTGCCAACTGAAACTCAATGTCGGAAGCGAAGCAGGCGAGCAGTCGATCCAGATCCATCGCATCGATAGCGTCGAGATAAGAATTGAGGAGCCCATGGTTTACTGCGCCGAGCGTCATTCTGGATCACCGTGGGATGGGGTTGGTAAGGGCGGTGTGGCTCTTAGGAATAAAGTCGTTAAGATTTCATGCAGATCTATTACACGACAAGGATGAAGTGCAGTGAAATCTAGTAGCTAGCACATCTGAAGTGCAAGGTGTTGATGTGAAAATAGATATAGCGTATGACAATCAAACAAGGTGCTTAGCGATAACTTTATGTAACATCGACGGCATTTATGGCTTCAAAGAATTGATACAGGTGTATTAAAGCTTTGGAATTGAAGCGTTTTGGACTACAGGTTAAAGGTTTCCACCTGGCTGCGGAGACTCTCGGCAAGTCTGTGCAGCTCTGAGGAGGTGCTTGCAACCTCTGCAGTAGTTGCAGACATCTCGGTGATGGCAGACGCAATTGAGGAGCTTTCCTGCACGCTTGCGTCAACTTGACCTGCGACCTCCTGCCCAGCACGAGCCTGTTCGTCAGTGGCGAGAGCCGCTTCCTTGGTCACACTGGCAAACTCTTCAAGGATATTCCGGATCTCTACTAACAAATCAGCCGTTGCGGAAACCGTAGTTTGACCATTCCGAATTGCCGCATTCGCTTCGCCAATTTGCTGTGCAACCTCCTTAGCGGAAACGGAACTGCGCTCTGCAAGCTTTCGAACCTCCTCTGCGACAACTGCAAAGCCTTTACCATGCTCGCCAGCCTTGGCAGCCTCGATTGCCGCATTCAACGAGAGCAGGTTGGTCTGTTGGGCAATCTCTTGGATAACGTTCACTGCTTTGGCGATTTGCTGAGCGGTGTCATGGATTGCCTGCATCGCCTGGAGGGTTGCTTGACCTGCTTCACTCCCCCTCTGGGTTGCGTCAAAGGCAAGATTGACTCGCTCTAGGGACGCATGCGACCCCTGGCTAACAGCTTCGATTGAAGCCGCCAGTTCGGTCATACCAGACGCCATTCTTTCTGCCCCAATCCTCTGATTGTCGGCACTCCGAGCCACTTCTGCTCCTGTTACCGCCATTTGCTCTGCCGATGCTGACAATTGGGTTGCCCCACTGGCGACTCCGTCGGCTTCTGTCCGGATGGAAGACAGCAGACTGCGCAAACGAAGAACCATTCCGTCCAGGGTTTTGCCCATCGTTCCTAGCTCGTCCCTACTCTGGAGTCCACAAACAGCCTGGAGATTGCCGGAGGCTACCGAATCCAGTGTTTTATTCACAGATGATAGAGCGTGCTGAATAGTCCTCAATACAATAAAGACCAGAACAATGCTCACAATCAATCCGACCAGAGAAAACCCAATGCCTACGCTGGCATGCTTTTTGAAATTTGAACGACTTGCCTGCGCCTCTGCGTCAGCTTGACTCACGTTGTCAGCCATTATCTGCTTCCAATACTCAATTGAGCGCTGAAGAATCGGGAAGGATTCACGAGCAAGGTTTTCTTTCGCCCGCTGAATATTCCCTTGCTTCGCATATACAAGAGCAGCATTTCTAGACTTAATGTATCTATCAACATGTTCTCTGTATGATGCTGCGTGCTGACGCTCAGTATCTGTAGCTGATCCAGCTATGTATTTTCTCCAAGATGCCTCAAAGTCGGAATCCACGGATGCGAGTTCTGCCATGATGCCGGGTCTCTCCTCGGCAGAAGCTTCACAGTACCGCTGGGAGGTTATGTATGTTTTCAGCATTTGAGCTCGGCACCGACCAAGCTCTGAAATCGGGACGAGGTACTCCGAAGAGAACGCCTCAAACCTGACCATGTCGTGATAAGTATCCTTGACGGCTAGCGCAACGGTAACCGCAAGAACGACACACAGGACCGAAACCGGTATCAACAACTTAAAACCTATCTTTAGATTTCGGTAGAGATTAGCTATCACGCACGCCTCCTCATTGTCTCCAAAAGGATACCAATTCGCAGATGAACCAAACTCAAAACTCGCCAAGTAGGCTAAAACCACCGCCAGACAGCAGTCAAGACTAAAAATCCATTTGCAAATATTTGAGCTATGGCAACTGACTTTATATCTTCTAAATTGATCCTCAAATTGGACGCAGGCACCCTCATCCACAGCTATCTGTCAAATGATACGGGTGCTGTTGTAATAAATCGGCACATGATTGCAAATGCTTTCGGCGGAATACTGCTATTTCATGGTATTATTCATAGATGAGAGGCATTTCGTCAATTCGTCGACTTACTTTGACACAAGGTCAAGGTGTCGCATGAGGAGGCTACACAGCCATGGGACCCAGAAGCCAACCCAACAGGGAAACGACTCCTGCGGAGTGCGCAATCACAGATGGGGACCGTCCGAGATTAACACCCGAAGCCTGTTCTTGCCTCTCTACCTATAAGCCGTGGAACTAATCATTGACGCCCTCCCCTGCCGCCTCTCATCTTTGGAATGATGAGGGGCGGGTGGTAAAGCTCGTGCAGAGGTGGGCTGGTGAGTGGGGAGGCGAGAAGGGCATCGCTGCAGATGCACTGATCTGGCGATCGAACTGCATGCTTTCGAAGAAGGAGGTTGGTGAGCGGATCAAGGCTGGGATGCTGCCCGATTCTTCATACTGGGAACGGCACCTCTGTGAGGAGGCGCTCATCCTCTTGGAGGGGGTGGATGACCCGGCTGAAGCCATAGCCTCCGAACTGGAAGGGGTCTGGGATGAAACCAGTCAAAGGAAGATTGCCAGGATGCTCCTCAATCGATGGAAGTCGACGAGAAGGATTCAGCCTCAACAGCGTGCCCTGGCGAAACGGGTGATTGATGGATTGGGGAGCATTCAGCTGATCCACGCCATGGAGATTGTGGGCGAGGATGGGTTCGGGTGTGGAGAGAGATGACCTGGAGGACTATGAGGATGTTGATTGACGGCAGATTCAAGTCATTTGGCATGTTAGGCGTTGTCAGGGCAGGATTCCAAAGCGCATACAGCTAGCACATTCCTTGGCAGTAACCCACTCCAGGTAGAACAATACGCTGAAATTCAGTGCGCATAATTGAGTAGACATAGAGAGATTGATGAGGGATCATGCCCCAGCGCTGCGAGTCTAGAAGGTGATGTTTGACTTACATTTGGTCAAGATTGGTTCAGTCTGATTGAGGACACAAGGAGGATGGGGTGGAACAGGTTGATACAGGATTTCCTGCGCTCAATTTGAGATTTATTGGACCCAATTTGGATACCTCAAATTTGCCGATCTATGATCTTGGTGTCGCCCTTGTTGCGGTTCAAAAATTGATCCACAAAGGACATTTAACCTCCGAGGGTAGGTTTGAAAAGGGTAAAAAACTAAGCAAGAGAAATCGGATCGACCTATCTCTTCAGATTGGTGGTCATAAGAAGTCATCTGATTTCTATTCGCTGGTTCCGTTTCTCAGCGACCCCGCTAATCACGAAGCACTTAAAGCGTCCTTGGGGTTTCTCTTCTCTGCGCTCAAGATTTATGCTGAAAAACGCGTTAAGAGCTATTTCGAGAGTGATCAGAATGAAAACAGGAAGCAGTTCGTTTGCAATATTTATGGCGATGTTACCAATTTGGTTAATCGAGTTGGAGCTGGTGGCGGGAGTGAATCTATTCAGATTACCGTCCCTGCATATTCCCCAGACCCAATTGTGATTGACGAGTCTGTTCGTGATTATGTTCGAGAGATTGGTCATCAGGTTATACTAGGTGCCGTTACAACCATTCGGGGTCCTGTTCAGAAAATGTATACTGCTTCGAAAATTGTGACCATTTTTATAAATGGCAGTAAAAAATGCAGCATATTTATGAATAAAGATCAATTTGATCAAGTGCGTTATGATCAGGCAGATAGACCATATTTAGTTGTAACGGGTCGACCACGTTATAGGCTTGACCAGGAACAAATATTCGAGGAATTTGAGGCGATGACGGTATCATTCTCATTTAATGAACATGATTAAAGGTTTGACTAGTTCGTGTTATGGCATTGTCGTGACTTGTTATGGTTGTGGCAACTGAATCAATCTGCTTGTGAAACCTTTTAATGAGTTTAGCGTTATGAGTCCTAACTTGCCAAAATATAGCAGAGCTGCACGTCAAGGCGACCTTGGCGTAGATATCGTGTCACGGGTTATTACCAATAAATTTGGATGGCTTTTCCGTAGAATCCATCAGGAGCATGACTTTGGAATTGATGCACAGGTTGATATTGTCTTAGAGGATGGTTCAGTAACAGGACAGGTTTTTGCCTTGCAGATAAAGTGCGGTAGATCATTCTTCGAGGATCGCAATCACTGGGGTTTCATATATCACGGATCTCGTAAGCATTTTAACTATTTAGACACCTTCCCAATGCCTGTTTTGATAGTTCTGTGCGAACCCGAAACTCAAGAATGTTATTGGGAAGTATTTGATCCTGCCATAACATCTGCTTCCGGAAATAACTGGAAAATGACTATTCCTAGAGATAACGTCCTTGCTGGTTCGCGGGAGACTATCTTGAACCTATTGCCTCCAAAGTCGGATGCTATCAATAGGGCTGACTTTCACTGGGCTATGAATGACGCAATAGAAGATCATGATTGCGTCTTGTATGTTGTGAGCCGCCAAGAGGTTGATTCATTAGATATATCCAATGTCCTCGTATTCTTTGATCGGATTCGGTTGACTCGAGAATTGGCAATGCACTGTCAGGGGAAAATAGAAATTTCGTTCCATGGGTATGATGAAGATCCAAGGGAATTATTCGAAATACCCGAAATCAGGTCCTATGTTCCACGCTTTATTGAGGCAGTCCAGGATCTTTTCTTCTTCGTCTATACAGGGGAACGCGCTCAAGGGCTAAGAAACATAATGCTTTGTCTCGCTGATGTAGAGGTTAAATCAAGAATCCCAGGTGAAAATGGGCAAATTCCCATAGAAATCAACACGGACAAGGTGGCTCAATTTCTTGAAAGCCATTTCCCAGGACTCAATCGGATGACTAACTGGTTGAAGATGCCTATTGAGGAAAATAGACGCATTTCCAATGCGGTCATCGAATCTATGGGGTTCAATCCGGAGCCAGATTAGCAGGAGTGAGACACTCCTTCTGGGTTGCAAGTGCTTGGCTGTAGGTTCTTGTGGAATGGGGCAGACGGCAATGGGGATGTCGCATTCGGCGACCTCGACATCCAGGTAGACCACACCTATGGCTCTGGGAATGAGCCCAGGCACTCTAGAAAGCCATAAAGCCAGTCGGACTACGCGTGGTTACCGGAGTTGGCATGACTTAATGGCATTCCTGATGGGATCGATGATCTTGATTCGGGGAGAGGAGAGGACCAGATTGTCTATACCCACACTTCCCGACTCTTGGTTAAACCCACACCCGCCTCTAGCCAAGACAGGCTGATGTCCGGGTCCCGATCACCAGACTTTGTGACTGTTCCAACTGACACAGTCGATTCCATTGCGATCATTGGAAGCAGCCCAACTCCAAGCTATATATGAGTCGGGCAAACCGCAAAGGTGAACCAGATCCGAGGGTGTGATGGATATCAAAGAAATCCCCTTTTGCCTTACCGACTGGTCGCAGATCCCTCCAGAGGAACATCGGGGAGCGAGTGGCTTAGCTATCTGGAGGACTCGCCAATTCGGACCCGTGAGAGTCCGTATGGTCGAATACACCGCAGGCTATCTGGCTGACCATTGGTGCAAGAAAGGACACTTTCTCTTGTGCCTGGAAGGGCGATTAGAGACGGAACTTGAAGATGGACGAGTGTTCGTCCTCACCCCTGGCATCAGCTACCAAGTCGCAGACGACACTGACGCCCATAGATCCAGAACCGAGACTGGAGCAAAGCTGTACATCATCGACTGAGCTTGTCATCTCTTCCGACATTCCCTCTTGGGGAATTGAATATTTACTTTTAATTAGATCAGAAGAGGAGGCGAAGGAGTCAGGGGCTGGAACTACTTGCTGACCTCTGGCTCTCTTTGGTTAAGCCCAGACTCGCCTCTGCCTTGAGGGGGGAAATGTCTGAATTCAGACAATGCCAGTCCTGGTTCCTGTTCCAACTGGCAGGGCGGAACAGGCTTCCCCCTGACCTAGCCGACCGCTCGGACCTCGGAATCAATGCAGACCACCCCTGGGTGTCCGGGATTCGAGTCTGTGCGGCGGGGAACCCTTGCCCTTGCTGGGGGGGAGGGATGGCTTGCGAGTCTCGAAAACGCCAATGGGCACAAGGCAAAGCGCGGTAGAATCGTTGCACCTCTATTGCACCTCCTGGGTCCAAAAGAGGGCATTTCAACCCCCAGAGCGGGGGCACCGGATCCTTGATACGCCCATGGGCACGCAAGCAAAAACCCCGGAACCACAAGGGTTTCCGGGGCAATTTACTGGAGCCAACTACAGGACTTGAACCTGCGACCTGCTGATTACGAATCAGCTGCTCTACCAGCTGAGCTAAGTTGGCCCGCTGTTTCTGAATGTAGCAGGGATGGGGCTTTCAGGCAAGCTGGGTGAGGCTGCGGAGATCACCAGCGCTGAGCTGGCGGGGACCGCCCGGGGTCTGGAGTTCGAGACGGCCGTCGTCGAGCCAGCCGAGGCAGCGGCCCTGGTCGCCTTCCCAGGCTACGGCTTCGCCGGGGGCGGGCCAGCGGAATGCGGGGTGCGGTTCGCGGTCCCAGCGGCTCCAGGCCTGGAGGATCCCGCGGGCCAGCTCGGGGGCGGAGGGGGGCTCCAGGCCGAGATCCCTGAGGCAGGCTGGAGGGATGGGGCGACCAGGGATGCTGGGGGCGGCGCTGAGGTTGATGCCCAGGCCCAGGATCATGCGGTTCTCCTGGAGTTCGCCGAGGATGCCGCCCACCTTGACCAGGCCGGAGCCGCGCCGGGCCACCAGGTCGTTGGGCCACTTGAGTCCCAGGGGGACTTCGGGGGTCTGCAGCAGCTCGGCGACGGCGCCCATGGCCCGCTGGAGTACGATGCCAGGGGCCAGCTGGGGTAGGGGAAGGGCTGCGGAGAGCCAGAGGCCCGCTCCCGCGGGGCTCTCCCAGGCATGCTCCCCCCGACCCCGTCCAGCGGTCTGGGAGGTGGCCAGCACCGCGCAGAAGCCCAGCTCCGGATGCCGCTGGAGAAAGGCCTGGGTGGAGTCCACCTCGGGGAGGATGATCAGGGGAAGCTTCACCGGTGGTTCTTGAGCCAGAGGATGCGCAGCCCATCCAGGGTCAGGTCCGGGTCGCAGTCGTGGATGTGGCGGGTGGCGGCCGCGATGGTGCGGGCGAGGCCGCCGGTGGCTACCACGCGGGCATCGGGATACTCGGTCAGGAGCCGCTCCAGGATGCCGTCCACCTGGCCGACATAGCCGTAGAAGAGGCCGGACTGCATGGCCTGGACCGTATTGCGCCCCACCAGGCGCTCCGGCTCGGCGATCTCCACCCTGGGCAGGCGGGAGGCCCGCTGGAAGAGGGCTTCAGCGCTGATCTTGAGCCCGGGGAGGATGAGGCCGCCCAGATACTCGCGCTTGGCATTGACCACGTCGAAGGTGGTGGCGGTGCCGAAGTCGATGGCGATGAGGGGCACGCCGTAGCGCTCGATGCCCGCTACGCAGTTCACGATGCGGTCCGCGCCCAGCTCGGAGGGGTTGTCCAGTACCACCTTGAGGCCGGTCCTGATGCCGGGCCCGACCCAGAAGGGGTTCACGTTGAAGTAGGACTGGATCCAGGCGTCCAGCACGGGATGGAGGGGCGGGACCACGCTGGAGATGGCCACGTGGGTGATCTGGTTCGGCTCGATGCCGTGGTGCCGGAGCAGGGCCAGACTGGCCACTCCGTATTCATCCGGTGTCCGCTCCCGGCTCGTGGAGATCCGCCAGGCCTGCAGAGCAGGGGACTCGCTGTCCCGAGAGAGGTCGAAGAGCCCCAGAACGATATTGGTGTTGCCCACATCAATGGCAAGAAGAAGGCCCATGCCTGTTTCCCCCGACAGCCGGAAGAACCTAATGTGGCAGGGGTAGAGGGCTTTTCCAAGCCTCAGGGAGGGGCGGCCGTCTTTCACGCGCTTGTGGCAGTTGGCTTCCTCTCGGTGTTCTATACTCCAGGATGGCCCTGGGGTGGTTGAATTGGCAGTCGTCGGGTTGTATGAAAACGGGTGCAGACCCCGGGAAGAGGAACTGGCTCTGACCCATGAGCGGGGTCAGTTGGTCTGCCATCTTCGCGAAATCATCCACCGGAAGGGTGGCCCTGCGGCGTGGCAGGCTCTGCTGGACAGGGTCTCCGAGCCCTGCCGGGCGGCCTTTTCACGGCCGGTGGGAACCTTCGAGTGGGTGGATGTGGCTCTGGCCACCGAGCTGAGCCTGGCGTATGGTCGGACGGAGATCGGCATCCGGACCCTGGAGCGGGGGCGGGCAGCCGCCCGGGAGCAGCTCACCTCCATCCATGCCTGGATGCTCCGCTTCCTCAGTCCCAGCTTTCTGATGTCGAACATCCCCAGACTCTTCCACTTCTACTTCCGCGGAGGGGTCCTGGAGGTGGAGCATGAGGGGCACAGCTGCGCTACGCTCCATGTCTGGGCCACAGGCCTGTACCCGGAGTACTGGCGCTTCGGGGCGACGGGATGGCTGGAGGAGGCACTGCGCATGACGGGAGCCGTGGATGTGGAGGTCCGCTATGAGGAGCCGGAGGGTGAGGGCGTCGAGGGACATCATCACCGCTACCATGTGACCTGGCGGTAGTCCTTGAGGCGTCCCACCGCAAGCTGCACCCACCGCTTCCGGGAGAAGGCCTCCGTCTTCCTGACTGAGCTTCATCCCGCCGCATCCCCCGAGGAACGCTCTCTCATTCTGGCGGGGCTCCGGAAGCGGGACTTCGATGCCACCCATCACTGCAGCGCCTGGCGCAGTGGGTGTCCTGTGGAGGCCTGGGGTGCCGACGATGACGGTGAACCCTCTGGCACCGCCGGGGCCCCTATGCTCAAGGTTCTGGAGGGGGGGGGGCTGACGGATCTGCTGGTGGTGTGCATCCGCTGGTTCGGTGGCACCAAGCTGGGGACTGGCGGCCTGGTGCGGGCCTACACCGATGGGGTCCAGGGGGTCCTTGCCGAGGCCGAGGCGCAGGGGCTCTTTGAGGAGGTCCGGGTCCTGCGGCGAGGGAGCATCGAGGTGGCGCCCGAGGCGGCTCATCTGCCTTTTTCGGTGCTGGGGGCCTTCGCCGAGGTGGAGATCCTGGGACAGGACTTCCTGGGCTCCAGGGCTGTGGTGCGTTTTGCCATCCCTCCCGGGCGGGAGGCCCAGTTGGAGAAGGCCTGGCAGGAGCGCAGCCGGGGGGGGCTCGTCCACTGGGAGGGGTGATCCGCCGACTCCCAGCGGGTGTTCGCCGATCCGCCGTCGCCGGTTGGGAAGGCAGGGCCTAGCCTGGGTCCAGGAGGCCTTCCATGATCCCGCCCCAGTCTGGTCCAGAGCTTCTGTGGTGGCATCCTCTGGTGCTGCTGCCCCTGATGGGGCTGCTGCTCTTCGCCCATGGCCTGCCCCGGACCCGGAGGAAGTGACATGAACATCTGGTGCAATCGCAAGGACAAGGGGCACCTGGCCTCAAGCATCCTGCTGGGCCTCGCCCTGATGGGCATGGGGGGTGTGCTCTATGCCCGCCACATGGGCTTCCTGGACATCACCCTCTCCCGGCACCTCTGGCCATGGGTGCTGGTCTTCTTCGGGGTGCTGCGCCTCATCGCCCGGGGGCCTCTGCACTGGGGTGGACACGCCATGATCCTGGGAGGGCTCTTCTGGCTCCTGGGCGTGACCGGGCACCACGGCCTGGCCCACCAGGTCTGGCCCCTGGCTCTGGTGTGGGTGGGGATGGTGATGGTTCTCCGCAGTGTCCTGGGGGAGCGGTTCAAAGGTCACCGCAGGGAGAGCGGCTTCTGCGAGGATGCAAGGGAGGACGCCCATGACGCCTGAGCCTGAGACGCGCAAGAACCTCCTGAGTCCCCGTCTGGTGATGGGCATCATCCTGATCGTGCTGGGTGCCCTCATCGGGCTGGACCAGCTGGATCTGGTCTTCCTGCCCCCCCACTTCTTCATCTCCCTTTGGCCCCTGGTCCTGGTGCTCCTGGGCTTCATGAAGCTGCGCCAGCGTCCGGAGCGGCGTACCGGGGCCTACATCCTCATCGGGGTGGGGGCCTTCCTGCTCCTCTCCCGCTTCAGCCATGGAGAGGTCTCCAGCCTCATCGGCCCCCTTTTCCTCATCGGGATCGGCATCCTGGTGGTCCTGGGTGCCCTCAAACGCCACCGGAACGTGCCCGTGGAGCTCAAGCAGAGCCAGGACTTCCTGCAGGGCACAGCCATCCTCAGCGGCTTCAAACAGCAGGTGACCTCTTCGGATTTCAAGGGGGGTGAGCTGACGGCCATCATGGGAGGCTTCGAGGTGGACCTGCGGCAGGCTTCCATGGTGCAGGAGACAGCCCGCTTGGATGTCTTCGCCCTCTTCGGGGGCGGGGAGATCAGGGTGCCGGAGGGCTGGAACATCTCCATCCAGACCACGGCCATCGCCGGGGGCATCCACCACAAGGCGGTACCCGCCGCCAGCGGTGGAGCTGCCCGCCCCACATTGGTCCTCACAGGTCTCGTCCTTTTCGGTGGGGCGGAGGTGAAGCATTGAGTGAACCTGGATCCTCCCTTCCCGGCCGGGATGCCCGATCCCGCGCCTATCTCATCGGTGGCCTCATCCTGGTGGTCTGCGGCCTCCTGGGCTTCGCCTCGGGCCTGGGGCACCGTCGCAGCAGGCAGGCACACCCCAGAGTGGAGGTCCGCGTCGAGGCCGATGACGATGCCACCACGCTGCCTTCCACAGACACCCGACCCGCCAGTGCCTCCAGTGACGCCTATTTCGACCGAAGCGTGGTCCTGGGTGGCATCGAGGCGTCCCTCACCTCCCAGGCCTTCACCGGTGGCCGGGTCAAGGCGGTTCTGGGTGGCATCGAGCTGGACCTGACGCAGGTCCGGCCGGCTCAGGATCCGGTCAGCCTGGAGATCAATGCCGTATGCGGGGGAGCCGAGATCCGCATCCCCAGGGACTGGGCGGTGACGGCCAAGGTCAAGTGCGTGGCCGGTGGCGTGGACCTGGATGGCTATCACGCCCCCGCCCAGCCTGCCCACCACTTGGTGCTCACCGGCGAGCTGGTCTGCGGTGGGCTTGAGGTGAAGAACTGATGCACCCGATCCTGGGCAGCCGCGTCCGCATGGCGGTCTACTGTCTGGCCTGGCTGCCGGTGGCGGTGATCTTCGCCATGCCCCTGCTGGGCCATGCCAGCCTGGCTTCGGCCCTGATGCATGGACTGCTCTCCGCCTACCTGGCCGCTCTGGCCATGCTGAGCTCCTACTACCTCTGCAAGGCCATGCCCCTGAAGGGGACCCATCCCTGGGTGCTGGCCCTGACCTGGGTCCTGGCGGCGGCGGGGGTGGGTCTCCTCTGGCGCTACGGAGTCTGGTTGCTGGAGTGGTCCCTGGGGGACTTCGTCGCGGGTTTCTGGGATGGATACGCCAGGATACATAAGCCGGGTTCCATGTCCATGGTGGGGCCCTTCCACGGCGCCCTGATGGTCCTGGTCATCGCCATCCTGTACCTGCTGGTGGTGGCCATCAACTACCTGCTGATCGAGCGGGACCGCATCCGGGATATCGAGCGTTCGGAACAGGAGCAGCGGGTCCTGGCGCGGGAGGCTGAGTTGAAGGCCCTGCGAGCGCAGCTCAACCCCCACTTCCTCTTCAACAGCCTCAACTCCATCAGCGCCCTGACCTCCATCGACGCCAAGCGGGCCCGCCAGATGTGCGTGCTGCTCTCTGACTTCCTGCGCAAGAGTCTCAAGCTGGGTGAGCAGGATGCCGTGAGCCTTGCAGAGGAGGTGGACTTGGTCCGCAACTACCTTGCCATCGAGCAGATCCGTTTTGGAGCGCGTCTGGAGGTGGTGCTGGAACTGGACCCGGGCATCGGGGTCTCCCGGGTGCCGCCCCTGCTCCTTCAGCCTTTGGTGGAGAACGCCATCAAGCACGGCATCTCTCAGGTGGCTGAGGGGGGCGTGCTGAGCCTCAGGGCCTCTCGCCGGGGAGACTTCGCTGAGATCCAGGTGGAGAACCCCGTGGACCCCGATGCGGATGCCCCGGTGGGGCTGGGCCTCGGGCTGAAGCAGGTCAAGCAGCGTCTGGAGGGGCGCTTCCAGGCCCGCACCCGTTTCGAGAGCGGCCTTTTCGAGGGGCGCCACAGGGTTGTCCTGATCTTCCCCCTGGATATGGAATCCGGAGCCGAACATGAGTGAAAGCCGCACCTATACTGCCTTGATCGTGGATGACGAGGACCTGGCGAGGGCCCTGGTCCGGGAGCACCTCCAGGGTCATCCCGAGATTCAGGTCCTCGGGGAATGCGTCAACGGCTTCGAGGCCGTGAAGAAGACTGCGGACCTGAAGCCGGACCTGCTCTTCCTGGACATCCAGATGCCCAAGCTGGACGGCTTCGAGGTGCTGGAACTCCTGGACCCCAGGCCCACCGTGATCTTTGTGACGGCCTATGACCAGCACGCCCTGAAGGCCTTCGAGATCCACGCTGTGGACTATCTGCTGAAGCCCTTCAGCGAGGAGCGCTTCGAGGAGGCCCTGACCCGGGCCAAGACCCGCTTGGGCGAGGGAAGGCCCTTGGCGGTGGAGCCTACCACCCTCAGCGCCGAGGCCAAGAGCGACTGGCCCCTGGATCGCATCGTGGTGAAGGACGGCACCAAGGTGACGCTCATCCCCCTCTCCACCCTGGACTACGTGCAGGCCCAGGACGACTATGTGCTGCTCAAGACTCCGGAGAAGGGCCACCTCAAGCAGCAGACTCTGGGGAGCCTGGAGCAGCGCCTGGACCCCCAGCGCTTCCTGCGCATCCACCGCAGCTTCATCATCCAGCTGGATCGCTTGATCCGCCTGGAGCAGAGTCCCTCCGAGAGCTGGGTGGCCGTCCTCAAGGACGGCAGTCGGCTTCCCGTGAGCAAGAGCGGCTATGGCAAGCTGAAGTCCGTCCTGGAAGGCTGACCTTCCACCCCCGCAGCAGGCCCGCCGAACGGGGTTGCCCGGTGGTGGAAGTCATGTCAGCTTTTCCTTCAGGGCCCGGTAGTCGGTCTTGCCGGTGCCCAGTACGGGGAGATGCTCCAGCTTCTGCACCCGGCGCAGGTGGTGGATGGGGCTCAGTCCGGCCTCGCGGATTGCGGTGTTGGCGGCCTCTCGGGTGATCTCCCGGATGGTGAAGAGCACCAGCTCTGGGTTGAGCTCGTCCGGGGTGGCTTCCACCGCAAGGATGATCTCTTCGTCGTCGGGCGATCCGAAGCGGGCCAGGAGGGTCTCCTCGATCGCGGGAAGACTCACCATCTCGCCCCCCAGCTTGACGAAGCGCTTGAGGCGCCCGGCGAAGACCAGGTGGCCGCCCTCCTCCTTCACCAGGTCCCCGGTGCGGTACCAGAGGCTCCCCTCGAAGTCCTGGAAGGGGGAGGGGCCCTCGTAGTGGAGATAGCCGCTGAAGATGCTGGGGCCCTTCACCAGGAGGAGCCCAGGCTTGTCCGGGGCGCAACGCCCACCGCTGTCAGGGTCCACTCGCACCCACTTCACCGAGGGCATGGGCTGGCCGATGGTCCCGCAGCGGCGGTCCTCGTAGCGGTTGGCACTCACCACAGGGCTGCACTCGGTGATGCCATAGCCCTCCATGACCGCCAGCTGGGGGCAGCGCTGGGCGAGGGCCTCATAGAGGCTGTCTGGGCACTTCTCCGCGCCTGAGACCACGTAGCGGAGTCCGGCCAGCTGCTCATCCCTGGCGGCCCGCAGGATGCCCGAGAGGAAGGTGGGGGTACCCAGAAGGAAGCTGGCCCCGTAGGCCTCGATGAGGGCGGCCAGGGCACCGCCCTCCGTGGGATTGGGGTGGAAGACTACGGGCACCCCGCTCAGCAGAGGCTGCAGGGTGGTACAGGTGAGGCCGAAGACGTGGAAGGGCGGCAGGATGCCCATGAAGCGAGCATGGTTGATGATGGGGAAGCTCTCGACCATGTCCCGGATGTTGGCCAGCAGGTTGGCCTGGGTGAGGGGGACGGCTTTGGGCAGGCTCTCGGAGCCCGATGTGAAGAGCACTGCTGCCACCTCGGGGGCTGCGGAGGGCCGGATGGCGCTCCAGTTGAGGCGGCTCTGGGCGAGGGCCCAGAGTTTGCGGGAAGTGCTGATGCCCTTGCCCAGTTCCTCCAGGGGCAGGAAGTGCTCCTGGATGCTGGAGAGGTCCAGTCCCTGGGCGTCCAGCTTGGCCACCAGCTGCCCCGAGGTGAGGATCCGGGTGACCTTGAGGAGGTCCAGGCCATGGCGGAGGCTGCGGCCCCCCACGGTCCAGTTGACCATGACGGGGGTCTTCCCCGCGGCCAGTACGGCAAGATACAGGATGCCCGCCACGGCTGATGCCGGAAGCATGATGCCCACGTAGGGGCCGTCCATGGCCTCCAGGCTGGGCTTGAGGGCCAGGATGCCCAGAATGATGTCCCGGTAGCTCTTCACCCCGGAGATCTGGTCCGCCAGGATGACGGCATCGGGCTGGCGGCGGGCCTGGGCCAGGAAGACCTCCAGGAGCTTCTGGCCCTCCGGCACCTGGGCGGGGGCCCTGTGGGGGGCGAACCAGCGCTCATCGATGGGTTTGAGGCTGCCCTGGCCGCTGGTGTCCAGGAGCCCGGCGGCGGCGAGCAGAACATCCCCCACGCTCTGGAGGGCCTCGGGGTCGGAGGCGTCGATGCCGAATTCCTGGCTGAGCCAGGTGAGGATCTCCAGGCGCCCCAGGCTGTCCAGGCCCAGGTCCCGGGCCAGGGTGCGGTCCTCCCCCAGGTCGCTCTGGCCGCTCAGTTCCTGGAGATGCTCCAGGACCTTGGTCCGGGTTTCGCCCTGGACCTTGTCCGGGGTGCCCTGGGCCCTTGGAGGCACGGGGTCCGGCAGGTCCCGGCCTGTGCTCAGCTCCCAGAACCCGTAGGGGATGTAGCGACCGGCTGGGGCCTCCTGGTTGTAGAAGGCCTCCATGAAGCGGTTCTGGGTGAGCTTGTCCGCCTCACGGGGGAAGTCCGGGGGCTCGTGGAAGGTGAGGGTTACGGGACGTCTGGGCATGAAGAAGAAGAGGTTGGCGATCAGCTTCTTCAGGCCGAAGGCCAGGAAGGCTCCCATCTGGGGGTTGGTGCCGTGGATGCGGCTGGCGCGGCTGCCCCAGAGCCCTGTGGTGCGGATGAGGACGATACGGGTCTTCGGGGCCTTCTGCAGGATCGCCTCTACGGCGCTGGCGGCCCGCAGGTCCTCCAGGTGGCTCCGGTAGATGCGCCCCGCAGGGTAGAGCAGGAGGTTCTCTCCCTGGTTCAGCACCTCGGCGCAGGTTTCCAGGGCCTTCTCCACCTCGTCCCGGGCGCTGGCCCCGTAGACCGCGGGGTCGGGGAGGGGCAGGGCCTTCATCTGGCGGGCGGCCCAGCCGGTGAGCCCCCCGGAGATGCGATCCTTGTCGGCCAGGACATGGGGGGCCCAGGGCTTCTGGAGCCAGAGGCGCAGGATCACGGGATCGATGAGGGCCGGGTGGTTGGGCAGGAAGAGGATCCCGCCGCCGTTCTCCGGCAGGGTGCCCTTGAGTTCGATCTTGTAGCGCAGGCGCACCAGGGGTTTGGCCAGGGTGGCCAGGAGGTCGGCGATCATGCCCAGGCCTTTCCCCGGAACTCGCCGGCGAGCCAGAGGGTGAAGAGGAGGGAGACCACTCCCAGGCCGCCATAGGCCAGGGTGGGCTTCAGGCGGCTCAGGAAGGGCAGGGCGATGTAGGCGACGCTCACCACGGACATGCCCAGGAAGGCGGCGAAGTTGGCGCTGGCCCACACGGCGCCCTTGCGCTCGGGAGCCGGGCGCACCTGCAGGAAGCTCTCGCAGGGGATCATGAAGAGGCCCCCACCCGCCCCTGCCAGGGCGATGAGGGTGTAGAGAGAGCCCACCTGGAGGCTCCGGGGCAGGGTCGGGACCAGGGCCAGAAGGAGCATGGCAAGGCCCATGGCGATTCCTGCGGGCACCAGCACCTTGAACCAGCGCGCGCCCTTGGCGAAGCGGGCGGAGAGGAGCCCACCAAAGGCCAGGCCCAGGAGTTGGGCTGCCACGAGGAGGGAGGTCCGGCTGTCGCCCAGGGCGAACTGCTCCTTGCCGAGGGTGTTGATGACCAGCAGCTGGAAGACCCCGGCGGACCAGATGAAGACATCGGCCACCAGGATGCGTCCGAGCTGGCGGTCCTCCCAGATGCGGCGCAGCTCCCGGAAGGTCTCCAGGGGGCCGCTCCAGGGGAATGGGCGGGCGGGGTCCGCAGCGGGGCGCTGGGGGATGCCCAGGCTGACGGCCAGGCCCAGGATGCCGAGGGTCACCACGGCGACCCCCAGCATGGCGTGGCCGTGGGGGGCGCCCAGGATGGGAGTGCCTTTGAGGTCCAGCACGAAGCCCGAGAGGGTGATGCCCACCAGGATGCCGATGCTCACGATCATCCGGAGCACCGCATTGGCCTGGGTCACATGGCTGGGGGGGTAGAGTTCGGGGATGGAGCCGTTCAGGGCCGGGCTGAAGAAGGTGGACTGGATGCCCATGAGGCCCACCATGCCCACCATGATCCAGAGATTGCCGGAGAGGATGCCATAGGCTCCCACCAGGGCGCCCAAGAGCTCGACGACCTTGGCGGCGATGACGATCCGGCGCTTGGGGTAGCGGTCTGCGAACCAGCCGGCCGGGGCGGCGAAGAGGAGGAAGGGGATGGTGAAGGCGGCGCTCACCATCCCCTGGAAGGACTTGCGCCCTAGGGTGATGGCCAGCAGCATGACCGCCTGCTTGAAGAAGTTGTCGTTGAAGGTCCCGAGGAAATACGCGCCTGCCATGGCGGCGAAACGCTTGCGGGCGCTGCGGAGCTGCTGGGTTTCGGGGATGGATGTCAACCGCTCTCCTGAAGAATGGAACCGGAATAGTTTACCCCGTGTCCATTCATGGAGAGGGGGGCAGGGTGGCTGCTGAATGGGGGGTGTCGAAAAAAGGATTCATCCGCCGATGCACGCCGATAAAAGCGTGAATGGTGAGGCTTGGGGTACCTGGGGCCGCCCCGCGCAGCGGGGCCGGTCGGCGAGCCGACCGCGTTCTGAGAGGGCTGTGGGCCTGAGACGCGCTGGCGCGTCCACGGCCCACAGCCCTCTCAGAACCTGCCCTCAGGCACCCCGGGTGGGTCGAGCTCCATCGGCGTCCATCCTGTTCATCGGCGGACAAAGGCTTCCTGGTTATTGGCAAATCTCAGCTGTGGCGGAACCGGTCTGGTGTCAGGAACGCATTTCGGGCCACGGACACCTTACACCGGGCGGATCCAGGGCTTTCATCCGTGGCCCCAGCTCTCATGCCAGTCCACTCTGCGGAAGCGGAGTCAGGCCGATAACCAGGAAAGGCCTTTCATCCCTTCCCTGGCTGCTTGCGTCCCTTCAGGCCAGGGGCAGCAGGAAGCGCACGACCAGGGGCAGGGTCACCAGGCTCAGGGCCGTGGTGAGGAAGACGCAACGGGAGTTGTAGGCGTTGTCACCGCCGTAGATCTGGGAGAAGACCGCCACTGTGGCGGCCGAGGGCATGGCCTCGATGAGCACCAGAATCCGGGTGATGACCGGATCGGCATGGCAGAGGCGGCAGACCCCCAGGGTGATGGCCGGGGCCAGGAGCAGGCGCACGAAGCTGATCATGTAGATGGAGAAGCCCGAGAAGACCTCGGTGGCCTTCACCTCCGCCAGCATCACCCCGATGATCATCATGGAGAGGGGGGTGGTCATGTTCCCCACCATGGTCATGGTCTGGGTCAGGGGATGCGGGAAGCGGATCGAGCAGAGGTAGAGGAGCATGCCCACGATCGTGGCGAGGAGGATGGGATTGAGGACGGCCCTGCCCATGTCCTTCAGGGTCGCCTTCCCGGTGAAGAGCGTGATGCCCGAGCTGAACATGAAGACCCAGAAGGGCAGCTGGAAGACCGCTCCGTAGAAGACCCCCACATCGGGGAAGAGGGCGGCGAGGAGGGGGATGCCCATGAAACCGCAGTTGGAGAAGGCGGTGATGAAGCGCCAGGGGGCCTGCCGCTCCCTGGGTGCCTTGAAGAAGAGCAGCTTGCCCAGGACGAGGAGGAGGATGTCCATGAGGACGGACAGGGCGAGCATGGTCCCGGCCTTGCCGGTCATGGTGGGATCATAGGGGCGGAGGAAGGAGACCACCACCAGGAGGGGCATGGTGATGTTGAGGAGCAGGTCCGAAAGGCCCCGGTTCACCCGCTCGTCGATGTAGCCCTTGCGGCGGGCGAAGAAGCCCACGGCCAGCAGGAGGAAGAGGATGATGACCTGGTCGATGATGTTGCTCTGCAAGAGGGCCTTCCACGACATCCCGGGCGCCGGACATCGGCCCGCTCCGTGGACATCAGGGGCTATTCTAGCCGCCCCCGGGGAATGTGATCGTCTCCACGCCCGGGGCGGCTTCCACGGGTGCTAGGGTAGAGACTCCCTTTCTGCATCCAGGTCTCGCACGGCTGCGAGGTCCGCGCTCCCCCGAGGTCTCCCATGGACATGTCCTACCTCGTCGTTGTCTCCTTTGTGGGGCTGGCCCTTCTGGCCCTGGGCAACCAGATGGTCACGACGGTCATGAACCGGGAGAAGCGAGGCCGATCCGGACCCTTCGACTCCGTGGGCTACGTCCTCCGGCAGCCGGGCAAGTGTCTCAAAGGGGCGATCCTCATGGGCCTGGGGGTGCTCTGCCTCATTGTCTCGACGGTCCTGCCCATGGTGCTGGCCCAGCCCCATCCCTGATGCCGGGTTGCACCTTTCGGGGAAGCGGCGGTCTATCCTCCTAAACGGGGAGGCTCCTCCGCCCGAAACCTCCGTGCATCCTCTGAGGCCTCCATGACCGACGCACCCCTGATCCGGCTCGAGAACATCACCAAGGTCTACCAGATGGGCGACATGGAGGTGCGGGCCCTGGATGGGGTCTCCCTCTCGATCCAGCGGGGGGAATACGTGGCCATCATGGGCCCTTCCGGCTCGGGGAAGTCCACCATGATGAACGTCATCGGCTGTCTGGACACCCCCTCCACTGGGGAATACGAGCTGAACGGCAAGCATGTCTCCAAGATGACTGATGATGAGCTCGCCCAGATCCGCAATGAGGAGATCGGCTTCGTCTTCCAGACCTTCAACCTGCTGGCGCGCACAACGGCGCTGCAGAATGTGGAGCTGCCGCTCATCTACGCAGGGGTCAAACCCCAGGAACGCCACGCCCGGGCCACCAAGGCCCTCGGGGATGTGGGCCTGGGGCAGCGCAGTGACCACATGCCCAACCAGCTCTCTGGCGGTCAGCGGCAGCGGGTGGCCATCGCCCGGGCCCTGGTGAACGACCCTTCGATCCTCCTCGCGGACGAACCCACGGGGGCCCTGGACTCCAAGACCAGCGTCGAGATCATGGCCCTCTTTGAGCAGCTCTACCAGGAGGGGAACACCATCATCCTGGTGACCCACGAAGAGGACATCGCCCGCCATGCCCACCGGATCATCAAGCTGCTGGACGGCAAGATCAAGCATGACGAGCCGAACACCCCCATCAGCCTGGAGCAGCACCTGGAGCACCTGAAGGTCTGGGCTGACCAGGATTGACCCTGCACGAGCCCGAGACCCCTGGGGCGCTTCCGGGACCGGTGGTCCTGCGCTGGGATGGAGCACGCTGAAGGGGTCGCGGCGCTTCCTGGTCCCACCGGCGCCGAGGATGTTGTCACCTTTGGTGTGTTGTGAACCGATCGCATCGGCATCCAATATCGGCAGAGGTGAAAAACATGCTCCAAAAACTGGTTCCTGCTCTTTTTTGCTCGACCCTGATGCTGGCTGGTGAACTCTCCACTGGACAGCCTGCTCCCCTCTTTGAGGCCCGGGATCAGTCCGGCCAGATGGTGCGTCTGGCGGACTACCGCGGCAAGCAGGTGGTGGTGCTCTATTTCTATCCCAAGGACGGAACCCCCGGATGCACTGCGGAGGCATGCTCCCTGCGGGACGGCTACGCCGGCCTGAAGGCTGCGGGGGCCGAGGTACTGGGGGTGAGTGCGGATGATGCCGCCAGCCATGCCGCTTTCGCGGCCCAGCATGGTCTGCCCTTCCGCCTTCTGGAGGACCCGGAGCGCAAGATCATCGAGGCCTACGGTGTCGCCATGCCCACGATGGCCCGGGCCAAGCGGTGGACCTTCATCATCGACCGGAAGGGGATCATCCGGGACATCGTCAGCAAGGTGGATCCCCAGACCCACGACCAGCAGGTGCTGGCCCTGTTGAAGGAGCTCAAGGACTGAAGCCCTTCACCATCCCGCCCGGATGGGGCTAGAGTGGGGGCTGGAGTCTCTGCCATGAAGCGTTTGCTCACTGGACTGGCCTGTGCGGCCTGTCTTCTTCTCCCGGTCCCCCTCTCTGCCCGTGTCGCCGATCCGGCCCTGTTCCATCCGGAGCAGCTCAGGCGGCAGGCACCCTCCAGCTACCGGGTCCGCTTCGAGACCACCCAGGGCAGCTTCACGGTCAAAGTGCATCGGGAATGGGCGCCCCAAGGGGCGGATCGCTTCTACAACCTGGTCACCCACGGTTTCTATGATGGCTGCAGCTTCTTCCGGGTCCTGCCGGGCTTTGTGGTTCAGTGGGGCATCCACCCCGACCCCGGGGTGGCCCGGGCCTGGAGCGGAGCGAACATTGGGGACGACAGGCTCTCCATCGGCAATCTGAAGGGTCGCCTCACCTTCGCCACGGCTGGTCCCAACACCCGCACCACCCAGCTTTTCATCAATCTGGCAGACAACCGTCGCCTGGACGCCATGGGCTTCACCCCCTTCGCCGAGGTCGAGGGGGAGGGGCTCGTGGTCGTCAGGAAGCTCTACGCCGGATACGGGGAAGGGGCCCCCATGGGCCAGGGCCCCGACCAGGACCGCATGGAGCGGGAAGGCGATGCCTACCTGCACAAGGGCTTCCCGAAGCTCGACCGGATCCGGAAGGCGAGCCTGGTGAAGTAACGCTTAGACGGCGGGTTGCTGCTGGGTCATGCAGTGCATGGCCCCGAAGCCCCAGATGAAGTCACCGCTGTGGATGCCCACCACCTCCCGATCCGGGAAGAGGTCCGCCAGGAGGTTGAGGGCCAGACGATCCCTGGGGTCGTTGAAAGTGGGCACCAGCACCAACCCGTTGGCGATGTAGAAGTTGCCGTAGCTGGCGGGCAGCCGCCGCCCCTCGAAGGACACAGGCGAGGGCAGGGGCAGCTCCACGATGCGGAAGGGGCTGCCGTCCAGGTTCCGCTCGGTCTTCAGGCGCCTCAGATTCTCCGCCAGGGGGGCGTGGTTGGGGTCCGCCGGGTCCGGCTCCACCACGGTGATGATGGTGTCTGGGGACACGAAGCGGGTGATGTCGTCCACGTGGCCATGGGTGTCATCCCCTTCCACACCCCGGTCCAGCCAGATGACCTTGCGGATGCCCAGGTGCTCGGCGAAGACCTGCTCGTACTCGGTCTTGGTGAAGCCCGCGTTGCGCTGCTGGACCTCGCTGAGGAGACACTCTTCGGTGGTCAGGAGTACGCCCTGGCCGTTCACATCGATGGATCCCCCCTCCAGCACCACGGGCAGCCCCCGGTGGGTGGCCGGGAGGGCCTGGCTTTCCGCGATGCGGTTCATGGCGGCGTTGACCTCCCGGTCCCGCTGCCAGTCGGGGTACTTGGCCCAGGCATTGAATTGCCAGGAGATGCCCTGAAGCTTTCCGGCTGCCTCCACGAAGGAGCAGCCCGAGTCGCGCATCCAGATGCGGTCGGTGGGGACGGTGTGCAAGCGCACCTGGTCGTTGAGGGCGTGGGCCCGCTTCAGGACCTTGCGGGCCTTGGCGGCGGCCACTTCGTCCTGCACCAGGAGTTCCACTCGCTCACGCCTGGAGAGGTGGCGGATGATGTCGGCGTAAACCCACTGGATGGCGGCGAACTTGCCGGGCCAGTCCTGGGCATTGTGGGGCCAGGCCAGCCAGGTGGCGGCGTGGGGTTCCCATTCGGCGGGCATGCGGCGCATGGCGGGCCTCAGTCCAGGAAGCGGCGGGTGAGGCCGCCGAAGGAGTCGATGCGGCGGTCGCGGAAGAAGGGCCAGTTGCGGCGGGTGTCCTCCAGCAGGCGCAGGTCCACCTCGCCGATGAGGATCTCCTCCCGGTCGTGGCTGCCCTCCACCAGAATCCGCCCGAAGGGGTCCGCCAGGAAGGAACCACCCCAGAACTCCAGCCCCTGGCCCTCCTTGGCCCTGTCGCCCCGGATGTCGCCGGTCTCGAAGCCCACGCGGTTCACAGCCCCCACGAAGATGCCATTGGCCACGGCGTGGCCCCGCTGCACGGTGCGCCAGGCGTCGTGCTGGGCCACCCCGAACTCGGCCTTCTCCGCCGGGTGCCAGCCGATGGCGGTGGGGTAGAAGAGGATGCTGGGGCCCTGCATGGCCGTGAGACGGGCGCCCTCGGGGTACCACTGGTCCCAGCAGATGAGGGTGGCGATGCGGCCGTGGCGGGTGTCGAAGGCCTGGTAGCCCAGGTCCCCCGGAGTGAAGTAGAACTTCTCGTAGAAGAGGGGGTCGTCGGGGATGTGCATCTTGCGGTAGATGCCCAGCTGCTCGCCGTCGGCGTCGTGGATGACGGCGGTGTTGTGATAGAGCCCGGCGGCCCGGCGCTCGAAGAGGGAACTCACCAGGGCCACGCCGTGGCGCTTGGCGGCTTCGCCCAGCTGGCGGCTGGTGTCGCCCGGGATGGGCTCGGCCAGATCGAAGAGGGCGGCGTCCTCCCGCTGGCAGAAATACTGAGTCTGGAAGAGTTCTGGAAGGCAGACCACCTGGGCGCCCTTGGCGGCGGCCTCTCCGATGAAGGCCAGGGCCTTGGCCAGGTTCTCCTCCGGCTGGGAGGACATGGACATCTGGATCAGGGCGACTTTGTAGCGGTCAGGCTGCACGGTGGACCTCGAAGCGTGAGGGGGAAAGGATACCCCCCCGGTGCAACGCTTGTGTCACCGGATGGATTCCGCGCATCATCCTCGAACTGAGGAGCCTCCATGAGTCGTTGCTTTGCCCTATTGTTCCCCGCCGCCCTGGTGGCCGCTGCGCCCCTCATGGCCCAGGCCCCGGAGGCTCATGCGCCTGCACCCAGCTTCAGCGTGGTGGGTGGTTATCTGGTGGCTCAGCTGCCCCAGGAGGGGGTGACGGTGGTGGCCCGCCCTGCGGATCCCAAAGCCGAGGACAGCGGCTGGGCCACCTGGGCCCAGCGGGGGGACCTGCTCTGGAGGGGCGAGATGACCGACAGCCAGGGGCGGCACTACAATGTGCGCATCCTGCCGGGTTACGTGGCCCCCCTGGAGCACGGGGAGCGAGGATGGTCCCTCGCGGGGTCTGATCTCGCGGAATATGGGCAGGCCCGCACCTGGAAGCGGTTGGGGCGGGCTTCCAAATCCACTTTCCAGTGGGGCTGGGAGGATGCCTTCTGGGACTTCGGGGTGCTGGGGACGGGTCGGGCCTGGAGGGGGAACTTCGCCCTCGCCCGGTCCCGAGTGGGCCGGAAGACCTTCGGATGGCCCTTGGCCTATCCCTGGGCCGTCCTCAGTGCGAGCTTCGAGAGTCTGTTGCGTCTGCCCCTGGGGGTGGCGGGGGCTGGGGTGGGCACCGCCGGGGCCACCGTGGTGCCTGTGGTGGGGGCCGCATGGCCCGCAGCCAAGGCGGGTTATCACGCCGGGGTGGATGGGGTGCTCCTGCCCGTGGCGGGTTGGACCTGGCAGTCCCTGGCGGCCCCTCCTGCGGCCCTTCTGGCCTCGGCGCCGGCCCCGGGCAGGGCTGACGGGCGTTGGATGACTGTGGATATGGGGCCTGCGCCTCAAGTGGCACCGCGTCCAGCCCTCTCGGAGGAAGGTCTGGGGACCCTGGCTGCCTATGGTGCAGAGGTGGCGGATCTGGATCGCGGGGATCGTGCGCTGAGGCTGGCCCAGGAGGAGGAAATGGCGGCCCTTCGCAAGCGGCACACCGATGCCTGGGCTGCCCAGTCCGCGGCCCGGAGTTCGCGGCTCCAGGCCTGGGTCGCCGACCCTTCCCATCGGGCCGCCATGGAAGGGCTGCTGGCCGAGGGAGGCGATTCCGCTTCCCTGAGGGCGGAGCAGGATCGTCTGGTGACGCGTCTGCAGACCTTGGGGCTTTCCGAGCGGGACGCCCGGGAGCTGCTCTCGGCCCTCATCCGCCACCCCCTGAGGAGCTCCGCGCCGGTGACGCCCGCCCGGATGCGGGCAAAGACGGATCCTGTCCAGGGCGCCCTCGACACGGTTCATGAAGTGACCGGGGTGCGGGTGGGTGAGCCCGCCGCCGCGGCCCCGGCGCGCTTGGAGTAGACTCAGGAAGTCACCCGGGGGGCCTCCGTGTTCGGAAAGATTCAGCACATCCACTTCGTCGGCATCGGCGGTATCGGCATGTCCGGCATCGCGGAGGTGCTGGTGAACCTGGGCTACCGGGTCTCCGGCACGGACATCCGGGAGAGTGCGGTGACCCAGCGGCTCCAGGGCCTGGGTGTGGAGGTCCACATCGGGCACGACGCCAAGGCCATCGAGGGAGCCCAGGTGGTGGTGATCTCCAGCGCCGTGAAGGGCGACAACCCGGAGGTGGTGGCCGCCCGGGCCACCAAGGTCCCAGTCATCCCCCGGGGCGAGATGCTGGCCGAACTCATGCGCATGAAATACGGCATCGCGGTGGCGGGTTCCCATGGCAAGACCACCACCACCAGCATGGTGGCCCAGGTACTGAGCCAGGGTGGCATCGACCCCACCATTGTCATCGGGGGCAAGCTGGGCACCATCGGCTCCAACGCCAAGCTGGGCAAGGGGCCCTTCCTGGTGGCCGAGGCCGATGAGAGCGACGGCAGCTTCCTGCTCCTGAGCCCCACCATCGGGGTCATCACCAACATCGACCGGGAGCACCTGGACCACTACAAGGACCTGGACGAGATCGTTGAGGCCTTCGCGGGCTTCGGGAACAAGATCCCCTTCTACGGCTCCCTCTTCATCTGTCTGGATGATCCCAACGTGGCGGCCCTGCGGCCTCGGCTCAAGCGTCAGGTCCGCACCTACGGCACCCACCCCCAGGTGGACCTCCAGGCCCGGGAGATCGTCCAGGAGGGCTGGCGCACCCACTTCAAGGTCAGGGCCTTCGGTGAGGAGCTGGGCTCCTTCTCCCTGGGGGTGCCGGGGCACCACATGGTCCTGAATGCCCTGGCCACGGTCGGCGTGGCTCTGGAGCTGGGGGTGGAGCGTGAGATCATCCGGGCCAGCCTGGCCAGCTTCACGGGCGCGGACCGGCGCTTCCAGCGTAAGGGCGAGAAGGACGGGGTCCTGGTGGTGGATGACTATGGCCACCACCCCACCGAGATTGCCGCCACCCTGGGGGCAGCCCGCCACGGCTTCCCCGACCGGCGCATCGTGGTGGCCTTCCAGCCCCACCGCTACACCCGGACCCAGGCCCTCCTGGAGGAGTTCGGCCGGGCCTTCTTCGACGCCGACGTGGTGGTCTTCACCGACATCTATGCGGCCAGCGAGCCGCCCATCCCCGGGCTCTCCGGCCAGACCCTGGCGGACTGTGTCCTGGCCCATGGGCAGCGCGAGGCCCACTATGTGCCACGTCTGGAGGAGCTGCCTGCCTTCCTCAAGGGCATCACCCGCGAAGGGGATCTCCTCATGACCTTCGGGGCGGGGAGCATCACTACGGTCGGACCGAAGTTCCTCGAACTCTGAGGCCAGCTGCCCAAAAGGATTTTGCATGATTAATTTATACAAATTATCCTCTAGGGAAGAGCCGTGCGTCCTTCCCTCAACGGACCCTCTCCAGCGATGATGAGGGTATCGTTTACCGAGAGAAGGCCAAGGCGAATCTGACGCCCTCCGGGTCCCTTGGGATCTCTGCCCAGGATCTTATGGCTGCGCGGGATGACCTCCAGGTCAGCCCGGATAAGCTGCCAGGCTTCCTCGTGGTCAAGCTGGGCGTCGGGTACGCATTCAGAGACGCTGACGGGGAATCAGCGCTCGATCACCATCCGCACCGGCTGCTCCAGCAGCTCGTAGAGCAGCCGGCCCTTGAGCTTGAGGCTCTCCAGCTCCGGAGTGAGGTCCCCCTTGCCTCTCACCACGAGGCGGTAGCCGCCCTCTTCCGCCTGGATGGCGACGGTGCGTACCGCTTTGCGCCGGCTGCGGTCGAGGGCGTCAGCCACCCGTACGATGGCCGCGAGCTTTTCCACCACCTGCTGGTGCCAGGGGGCCAGGCGGGCATGGAGTTCGTCCTTGGACTTGCGGGGGGCCTTGCCGCGGTGGAAGCGGACCACCTGGCTGATGACATCGCTCTCCTTGGGCCAGAAGCCCTGGAGCTTGGCGTTCTGGACCAGGTAGGCCCCGAGCTTGTGGTGGGCCTTCTCGGCGATGGAGAGGCCGATGTCGTGGAGCCTGGCCGCGTAGGCCAGCAGCTCTCGCTCGGTCTCTCCGAGGTCGAAGACCGGCTGGAGGTCGGTGAAGAGCTGGTCGCAGAGGAGGGCCACATGGCGGCTGTGGGCCGGGTCGGGGTCCAGGCGCTCGGCCAGGGCCTCCACCGAGGCCCGACGCCGGGCGGCGAGGGCCGGGGGATTCTGTCCGCCGTGCTTGAGGGCCTCCCAGATCATCCCCTCACGCAGACCCACGGCCAGGCAGCGGGCCTGGGAGGCTCCCAGCCAGCGCATGAGTCCGGCAGCCCAGGTGGCGCCTACATGCAGGACCTCGGCCCGCTTGGCCTCCACGCCCAGGAGACTCATCCGCTCCTGGGAGGAGAGCTGCCAGAGCCGACGCTTGTATTTGATCAGGTCTCCCAGGCTGAGCTCCGTTTCCGAGCCGCAACCCTTGGCCAGGTCCTGCCAAGTGCCGGAGGTGGCCAGGAGCATCCTGCAGTTGGGCAGTCCCTCGGGCAGACCCTTCCTGGCCTTCTTCAGGACCTTGGCCATGAAGCGACGCAGGTGCTTGAGGTCCTCCGGGGTGGGGGGGTCGGAGGTGGGGGCCGCATCTGCCAGGCGCTGGATGCCCCAGGGCAGGGATATGGAGGCCAGGACCCGATCTCCCAGGGTCCAGGTGATCTCGGTGCTGCCGCCGCCGATGTCCACCAGGGCGATGGGCTCCTCCGGGAAGGGGACGGCCCGGCTCACCGCGAGGTGGATCAGGCGCGCTTCCTCCTCGCCGGAGATGACCCTGATCGGAACGCCGTGGGCCGCAGCGCCAGCCAGGAAGGCCTGGGCGTTGGCCGCCTCGCGCAGGGCTGCGGTGCCGCAGGCCACCACGGTGTCGCACTGGAAGCTCTGGATCACCTGTCCCATGAGGTTGAGGGCGTCCATCCCCGCCTGGTAGTTCTCCGGGGCGATCTGACCCGTATGGGCCATGCCTCTGGACAGGCGGACCATTACCTTTTCCCGGGCCAGCACCCGCTGATTGCCCACCTCGTCCGTTTCCACCACCACCATGTGGATGGAGTTCGAGCCTACATCGATGGCTGCGATCCGCATCCGGGCCTCCTGGATCCAGGATAGTCGGGTTGTCCCTTCGCGCTGTGAAGAGGATGTGAAGGGGACTCCTGGTTTGCCCTTCTTCCGGGAGGGGCTATCCTGGTCCCACTGCCTGTAAGAAAGGGGAGGACCCATGCCTGTTGTCGACCATTCCACCTACTGCCGGATGCTGGACCGTGCCCGGAAGGAGAAGTTTGCCTTCCCCGCCTTCAACGTCACCTCGACGGAGACGGCCAACGCCGTGCTCCTGGGCCTGAAGACCGCCAAGTCCGACGGCATCATCCAGGTCTCCACGGGCGGGGCGGAGTTCCTGTCCGGGATGGGCGTGAAGGACATGGCCAAGGGCGCCATCGCCCTGGCGGACTACGTGCGCTACATGGCCGACTTCTATGACATCAACGTGGCCCTGCACACCGACCACTGCCATCCCAAGCACCTGGAGGGCTTCGTCCTGCCCCTCATCGAGGAGACGGAGCGCCGCCGGGCCGCCGGGCGTCCCAACGTGTTCAATGCCCACATGTTCGATGGCTCCGAGCTCTCCATGCCCGAGAACATCAAGCGATCCAAGGAACTGCTGGAGCGTTGCGCCAAGAGCGACCTCATCCTAGAGGTCGAGACCGGCGTGGTGGGCGGCGAGGAGGATGGCCACGACACCAGCGGTGTGGGCAAGGAGAAGCTCTACACCACCCCCGAGGACATGGTGGATGTCCACCGGGCCCTGGCGCCCATCGGTCGCTACATGCTGGCCGCCACCTTCGGCAATGTCCACGGCGTCTACAAGCCTGGCAACGTGGTCCTGAAGCCCAAGATCCTCAAGGAGGGCCAGGAGGCCATTGCCAAGGCTGCGGCCGGCGAGCAGGCCCTGCTGGTATTCCATGGCGGTTCGGGTTCCAGCCTCGGGGAGATCCACGAGACCCTCGATTACGGCGTCATCAAGATGAACATCGACACCGACACCCAGTACGCCTTCACCCGTGCCATCGCCGACCACATGTTCAAGAACTACGATGGCGTCCTGAAGGTCGATGGCGAGGTGGGCAACAAGAAGGCCTACGACCCCCGCCCCTACATGAAGAAGGCCGAGCAGAGCATGGCTGACCGGGTGGTCCGGGCCTGCCACGACCTCCGCTGCGCTGGGACGAGTCTGGGCAAGGAGGCCTGAGTCCAGGAGGGCCCCATCCGGGGCCCTCCTGCTCTCCCAGGATCCTCAGATCGCTGCGTGTACCCGGTTCCGGCCGTTACGTTTGGCCTGGTAGAGGGCCCGATCTGCAAGATCGATGAGATCGGCCGAGGTCCGGTCAGGGGTGGGGGTGAGGCAGGCCACGCCACAGCTGATCGTGACCACGGCTGAGACCGGGGAGTGCCCGTGGGGGATCGCCGAGGACTCGATGAGTCTGCGGATCCGCTGCGCCAGGGGCAGGGCTCCCTCGATGGTCGTGTAGGGGAGGAGGAGCACGAACTCCTCTCCGCCATAGCGGGCGCACAGATCTGCGGACCTGTGCGCGGAAGCGCTGAGCAGCTCCGCCACGGCTGCCAGGCATACGTCGCCGGCCTGGTGGCCCCAGTGGTCGTTGTATTCCTTGAAGTGGTCCACATCCATGAACAGGAGCGAGATGGGGCTGGCTGTCCGGAGGGCGATGTTCCAGGCCAGCTCGAGGTGTTCCAGGAGCTGGCGTCGGTTGGCCAGGCCGGTCAGGGGATCGGATTTGGAGAGCTGAGCAAGGGCGTCATGGGAGTCCCGGAGGCGGATGGCCTTGATGCGCTGCAAAAGGGCCTGCAGGTAGCCCCTCCTCAGGTCATGCTCGATCTGGTAACTGGCGATCAGGCAGATGATGACTGTGGCGACCAGGACGGTGATGGCATTGCTCCTGACCTCCGGGGGCAGTCCGGGCATCTGGTAGAGGCCGAGGGTGTAGATCAGGGAGATCAGAGCACTGGTCCCCATGGCGAACCAGAAGCGCTGGCGCACCAGGATGACCCCGAAGATGCTCACCACCATGACGCCGATGTGGTAGTGCAGGGCGTTGGGGTGATGGCTGGCCACCACCACCAGATTGAGGGTGAGGGCTGTGACCAGGATCTGGAAAGCGGCCAGCCACTCGCGGTTCCGGCTGAACCAGGGACGTGCGAGAAGGACGGAGATGACTGTGATGACCGGGGTCAGGAAGGTGAGCCGCAGCAGGATGGCGGTGGTCGCGACATCCGGGACCATGGTCAGGTCCCCCAACCCGAAGAGGTTGATGAGGATGATGGCCACGACTCCGTAGAAGCGGAAGCGTCCGACCCGTGCGCGGGTGGAGTCGCCCTCGAAGCGCTGCTCAAGGGGCTGGGGGAAGCGCATCCAGCGGAATCCGGAGTCCTGGGTCCTCTGGGCCAACTCCTCGCAGGCGAGGAGCTCCTCCTGCGGATGGGGGAGGGCAAGCGCTGACGACACACTGGGGGCCGAGGCGGGGGCCTCGGGATCGGGGGTCTGCATCTCGGTCCGGTTCCGTGGGCACTGTCCGGTGATGGTTGGCGTAACAGGAAGCCCCCTTGCGGGGGCCTCCTCACTGCGTTCCCCGGGGTGGCGGGGACTTAGGGCCTTGCGATCCTACTTTTCGCGCTCAGCCTGGGCGAAGGCGTCAGCCAGGGTCGCCTTCTTGAAGGGCTCCATCTTGGCGCGGGCCTCGTCCATCTCGCCACGCTCCAGGTCCGCCTCGTACTGCTTCACAGAGAGGCCGATGCGGTGCTCGGTGGGGTCGAGCTTGACGATCTTCATCGTCAGCTCCTGGCCGGTGGAGAACTCCTTCTGGATCTCCTCGACGCGCTTGCGGGAGAGCTCGGAGACATGCACCAGGCCCTCGATGCCATCGCCGAGGTCGACGAAGGCGCCGAAGTCAGTCAGGCGGGCGATCTTGCCGGTGACGACATCACCCACGCGGTGGCCATCGAAGAACTGCTCCCAGACATTGGGCTCCATCTGCTTGACGCCGAGGCTCATGCGCTGGTTCAGGGGATCCAGGTTGAGGACCTTGGCGGTGACGGAGTCACCCTTCTTGACCACTTCGCCGGGGTGCTTGATCTTCTTGGTCCAGCTGAAGTCGGAGACGTGGATCAGGCCGTCGATGCCCTCCTCGAGCTCAACGAAGGCGCCGAACTCGGTGATGTTGCGAACGGTGCCGGTCACGATCTGGCCGATGTTGTACTTCTCGGCCACTTCCATCCAGGGGTTGGGGGTGACCTGCTTCATGCCGAGGCTGATGCGGCGGCTCTCGACATCGACCTGGAGGATGACGGCTTCGACCATGTCACCCAGGTTGACCATGCCCTTGGCGGACTTGACCTTCTTGGTCCAGGACATCTCGGAGACATGCACCAGGCCCTCGACGCCGGGCTCGAGCTCCACAAACGCACCGTAGTCCGTGATGGAGACGACCTTGCCCTTGACGCCGGCGTTCATGGGGAAGCGCTCCTCGACGGTCAGCCAGGGATCGGCGAACTTCTGCTTGTAGCCCAGGGAGACACGCTCGGTGTCCTTGTCGTACTTGAGGATGGCCACCTCGACCTTGTCGCCCACCTGGAACATCTCGCTGGGGTGGTTCAGGCGGCCCCAGGACATGTCGGTGATGTGCAGCAGGCCGTCCACGCCGCCCAGATCGATGAAGGCGCCGTACTCGGTGATGTTCTTGACCGTGCCCTCGACCAGCTTGCCTTCCTCGAGGCCCGCCAGGGTCTCTTCCTTCAGGGAGGCGTTGATGGTCTCCATGTAGAGCTTGCGGGAGAGGACGATGTTGCCGCGGCGGCGGTTGACCTTGATGACCTTCATGTCATAGGACTTGCCGAGGTAGGGGTCCAGGTTGCGGACGGGCTTGACGTCCACCTGGCTGCCGGGCAGGAAGGCGCGGATGCCGATGTCGACAGCCAGACCGCCCTTGACCTTCTCGAGCACCACGCCGTGGACCGTGAGGTTGGCGCGGAAGGCCTTCTCCACCTCGTCCCAGATCTTCATCTTCTCGGCGCGCTCGCGGGAGAGACGCACGTTGCCGTTGACGTCCTCCAGGTGCTCCACGAGCACTTCGACGACGTCGCCGATGGCCACGCCGACGGTGCCGTCAGGGTTGTTGAACTCGTCGATGTTGACCGTGCCCGAGCCCTTGTAGCCGATGTCAACGATGACATCCTTGCCGCGGATCTCGACCACCACGCCCTTGACGACTTCCTCTTCCTTGAGGGCGCGAGTCTCGCCCTGAAGGGCTTCCAGGAATTCCTGGGACTCGGAAGTCTGGTCCTCCAGAAGCGCAGCGTCCAGCACCTTGATGCGGCCCACCTGCTTGCTGTCCAGGCCCAGGATCTTGTTTAGTTTGGACATTCGTCCACCTCGAATTAGTTGCCCCTCTCCGTTGGGGGCTGGATTCCCGGCACGTTCGTCCGGCAGAACGACCAGAGTACCCCGCCAGAGGGCCGGATTCCAAAGAAAATGTTGGGCGGGAAGGGCATTCCAGGCTTGTGATGCGCTTGCCCTTCAGGGGGATGGCATACTCGCCTCTGGTCAGTCCGGAGTCCGGTGTTCATGTTCCCTCGGCATATCTACAGCCATTACTTCACCAGCGGGCTCACCGTCGCGACGGGTGTCATCGGATTGGGGGCGATAGCCTACCTCCTCTTCGGTCCGGCGGTGGCCGCGGGGGTCTCCCTGGGGGCCTCCTGTGTGAGCATCAACGATGTACCCACCCCCCGCCGGCACAAGGTGGCCCTCACCCTGGCCGCCATGATCCTCACCACCCTGGCCCACCTCGCCATCGGGCTCAGCCGGACAGGGCCTCTGCACGAGGCCCTGGGCATCATGGCCATCTCCTTCGTGGCGGCCATGCTTACGCTCTACGGCAAGCGCATGCTGCCCCTGAGCTTCTCCATGATCTTCGCCATGATCATGGGCATGGCGGGACCGGCTCACCCCTGGTCGGGGGGGCTGCACCAGGCGCTCCTCTTCGGGGCGGGCGCTCTGGTCTATGGCATCTATACAGTCGTGGTGGCGGAGATCCTGGCCTTCCGGACCCGGCAGCAGGCCTTGGGGGAGGTGCTGCAGAGCCTGGCTGCCTACCTCCGGCGCCAGGGGGATTTCTACAATCCGGCGATCTCTCTGGAGGACTGCTACCAGGCCATCATCGCCCAGAAGGCTGCGGTGGCGGACAACCTGCAGGTGGCCAGGGATCTCGTCTTCCGGACTCTGCACACCAGTAAGGACGGTATGCTGGCGGCCACCCTGATGGAGCTTCTGGAGCTCTTCGAGCGGATGCTCTCCAACCAGGTCGACTACGCCCTGCTCCGGGAGAGCTTCCCCGACTCCGACCTGCTCACCTTCTTCCGGGATGTGGCGCTCAAGGCGGGTCAGGATCTGGAGAACATCGGCCTGACCTTGATGAAGGGGCGCCTGCCCCGCGGCAAGGTGTCCTGCAAGGCCGAGCTGATCGCCATTGACGCCACGCTGCGGGAAGCTGGGATGGATCCCTCGGGTCTGGAGGTGGCCCTGGCGGCCCGGAGGCGCCTGGGGTCGGTGCTCGCCCAGGTGGATGTGATCCGCAGGGCCGCCCGGACCCCCATCGAGCCCGATCGGGCCCTCAAGGGGGCGCCCGTGGGGCCCTTCCTCAGCCGCATGCGCTTTGCCCCCCGGATGGTCCTGGGCCACATCTCCCTCCGCTCCCAGGTGCTCCGCTACGCCATCCGGCTCAGCCTCGCCATGGGCTGCGGCTTCCTGGTCACCCGCGTCCTTCCCTATGCCTCCCATGGCTATTGGGTGCTTCTGACGGTGGCCGTGGTGATGCGCTCCAGCTACAGTCAGACCCGGCAGCGGCACTGGGACAGGATCGCCGGGAATCTGCTGGGTTGTGTCTTCACCGCCTTCCTGCTCTGGGCCACGCCCAATCCGGTCGTGCTGGCCGGGGCGGCCTTCCTCTCCATGGTGATCACCCAGGCCTTTGTGGCCGTGAACTACCGGTATTCCGCCACGGCGGCCTGTGTGATGGGCCTCCTCTTCATCCACTTCCTGGCTCCATCCACGGGATTCGTCGTGCTTGAGCGGCTCCTGGATACCATTGTGGGGGCGGCTCTTGCCTGGGGCTTCAGCTTCATCCTGCCCAACTGGGAGTCCTCGGGGCTGCCGGGGCTCTGCCGGGAGGTCATGGAGGCCAGCAGGTCCTACGCCCTCGAGACCCTTGGGGCAGCCCCTGAGCTGCAGCCCTATCGGCTCGCCCGGAAGCGGATGATCGATGCCGTCTCTGCGCTCTGCCTCTCTGTCGGCCGGATGGCGGGGGAGCCGGAGCACCGCCGGGGTTCCCTGGCGCCCCTCAATGAGTTCCTCACGGCGGGTTTTCTTTTGGCGGCGCAGTTGGCCTCCGTCCACGGGATGCTCCCCGGAGGCGGTGAAGGCCAAGCGTCGGCTGCCGCGGACCGAGTGGTCGAAGGGCTGGCGGCAGGAGAGCCTCCCGTGGTGCAGGGGGATCCCCCTTCCGATCCCCTGGGGGCACGCCTGGAGCTGATCGTGGCGGCTGCCCGGCGGCTGGGGGCTGCAGCCCGGCACCTGGAGTGCGGCATTTCGGCCCTTGAGTCGTGACGTTCAGCGGCGGCGGGCGCTCGCTCCCCGTCATGGTCTTGAGATGGTCTCCTCTCTGCCCCAACCTTGCTTTCATGCGGTTCCGCCTTTTCATGGTTCTGGCGTTGGCCCCTCTGGTCGGGTGCCTTCGGCCTGGGCTGGAGGTGCGCCAGGAGCTCCGGCTCTACGAGCTCTCAGGTGCACGGCTCCTGAAATGTGAGGTCGTCCAGGGGCCCCAGGGGGCCCAGGAAGGGCGGGGTGGTCGCCGGGGTGAGCGCAGCAGCTCCCGAGGGCAGCTCCGCTGCGTGGGCCCTGATGGAGAGCGCTTCCAGGGCGAGTGGATGCGGGTCAGGCAGACCCAGAAGCAGACCACCACCGAGTCCTCCGATGACATGAGCAGCCTGCCCGGCATCGGCCTGGGGGTCACGGGCAGCAGCTGGGACTGGGCGAGTGCCATGGGTGTCGATATGGAAAAAGACACCAACCGCTGCATCTTCCTGCTCTACGGTGATCGGGGGACGGTCATCGATGGCATCGTCGTTGGCGATAGCGGAGATGGTGGCGGCCTGATGGGTGCGGCCAAGGACAACAAGGGGCGGCGTTACCGGGTCATGGGCTGAATCCGGGTGGCCGGCCAGTTCTCCGGGGAGCCTGTACCCGGCCCCGGAGGCCTTGGCATATCGGGCCCGAAGATGATGAAATGTCCCTCGCCAGGCCTCTGGCCGACCTTTTTCTGTAGGAGAAGAACACCATGACCCAACCCGCCGTCGAGAAGCACGAGTTCAAGAGCGAGCTGCGCCAGGTGCTGCACCTGATCACCCACTCCCTGTACTCCCACCGTGAAGTCTTCCTCCGGGAGCTCATCAGCAACGCCTCCGACGCCATCGACAAGATCCGTTTCAACTCCCTCCAGAACGAGGCGCTGCTGGCTGGGGACAAGGACTGGAAGATCAAGCTCACCATCGACAAGGAGGCTGGCACCCTGACGGTCTCGGACAATGGTGTCGGCATGGACCGGGATGCCATCGTGGACAACCTGGGCACCATTGCCAAGTCGGGCACCAAGGCCTTCCTGGAGAACCTCAAGCAGGCCGAGGCCGCCTCCCGCCCCGAACTCATCGGGCAGTTCGGCGTGGGTTTCTATTCCGCCTTCATGGTGGCGGATGAGGTGACGGTCATCTCCCGGGCCGCCGGTCAGGGGGAGGCGGTGAGGTGGGTCTCCGATGGCCAGGGGGAGTACACCCTCGAATTCGCGGAGCGCGCCGGACGTGGCACCGATGTGATCCTGCACATCAAGGAGGAGGAGAAGGATTTCCTGGAGTCCTGGCGCCTCCGCCAGATCGTCAAGCAGTTCTCGGACTTTGTGGAGCATCCCATCGTCATCGATGTGGAGCGCAAGGGGGAAGGGGATGCGGTCACGATCGAGGAGGAAACCCTCAATTCCCGCAAGGCCCTCTGGCTGCGGAGCAAGGGCGATGTGACCCAGGAGGAGCACAACGCCTTCTTCCAGCAGATCTCCAGCCACTTCGAGGAGCCCCTGAAGGTCATCCACTACTCCGGGGAGGGGACCGTTGAGTTCAAGGCGCTCCTCTACATCCCCAAGACCAAGAGCTTCGAGCTCCAGTACGGCGATGTGAAGGCCGGTCCCCGCCTTTACATCAACCGCGTGCAGATCATGGACCATTGCGAGGCCCTGCTGCCTTCTTACCTGCGCTTCGTCACCGGCGTGGTGGACTGCGCCGACCTGCCCCTCAACGTCTCCCGGGAGCTGCTCCAGCACAACCCGCTGCTGGAGAAGATCCAGCGCATCCTGGTCAAGCAGGTGCTCAAGGCCCTGGAAGAGCTCCGCAGCGAGAGCTACGACGACTACCTGGCCTTCTATGACGAAATGGGCAACTTCCTGAAGGAGGGGGTGGCCAAGGACTGGAACAACAAGGAGGCCCTGGCGGACCTGTTGCTCTTCCACAGCGTCAAGACCGAACCCGGGAAGCGCACCACCCTGGCCCAGTACGTGGAGGCCATGCCCGAAGGACAGAAGGAGATCCTCTATCTGGCTGGTGAGGATCGTCAGGCCCTGGCCGGAGCCCCCTGCCTGGAGGTCTATCGCGCCAAGGGCTGGGATGTGCTCCTGCTCACCGAGCCCATCGACGAGTTCGTCTTCCCGGGTTTCCCCGAATACAAGGGCAAGCCCCTGGCGGCGGCGGACCGGAGTGTCCCCGAACAGACCGAGGATGAGAAGGCCCAGCTGGAGCAGGCCTCCGAGGCCTTCCAGTCCCTCTTCGGAACCTTGGTGGAGCGTCTCCAGGCGGTCAAGGAAGTGCGCCTCTCCAGCCGTCTGACCGAGAGTCCCGCCTGCCTGGTGCCCGACGAGGGCGCCATGGGGGCCAGTATGGAGCGCTTCCTCCGCAAGATCGGCCGCTCCACCGACGAGCCTTCCAAGCGGATTCTGGAGCTGAATCCCGGACATCCGCTGGTGAAGACCCTGCAGGGCTTCCACCAGCAGGACGCCTCCGATGCCCGAGTGGCCGAGCTGGGGCAGCTCCTCTACGAGGAGGCGCTCATTGCGGAGGGCTCCCGTCTTGAGGATCCTGCGGCCTTCATCAAACGGATCAACGCCCTGGTGGGCAAGGGGCTCTGATTCCAGGCAGGCATGGTGCACAGAAAACTCCCCGACGGACCTGCCGGCGGAGGCTTCATGCATGCAATGTCCATGTTCCCCCGGGCTCCCGCTGTTTCGGAGTCTGGGGGCGCTCTTCTTCCATCTCCTGGACGAAGTGCCGGACATGGTGATGTGGTGGGACTTTAGCTGACGGATCATCTGCGCGAATCGCGCCGCCTGCGAGAGGTTGGGCTACACCCGGGAGGAACTGGAGCCCTTTCAGGAGGACATCCGGCGATGCAAGGCTATCCGCTCCCGGCTGGAGCACCGGACCAAGGGCGGGGAGACCTTCCCCGCAGAGGTGAGGGCCGCACTTGTGGAGCTGGAATGGCAGGAGAACATCTGCACCATGGTCCTGGACATCACCAAGCGGGTCGAGGCTGAGGGGGAGGCCCTGGACTTTGTCACTGCCTCTAAGCGGCGCGAGCGCTGGATCCGGCAGCTGATTGCCGAGGCGACCGACGGGAAGGTGGGGGTGGCAGAGCTCCTCGATGCGTTGGCCCTGGAGTAGGCTTGCCCGGAGGCGTCGGAAGGTGAACTTCACAAATAACACCTAGTTATCGACAAACCTCAGCCCTGGTGGCCAGTGGTGCCCCCATTCGGTATATCCGCCGCAGAGAATGGCTAGGTTGTCATCCTTCCCATGCCGGATCCCCCGATCATTCACCGTCTTCCCCGCCCGTAGAACCCTGAGGTCATCCTCTTCAGGATCCCAGTGTCGGCCATGGTTGTAGTTCTCCCTCTCTCAGTCCGTCGTGGGCCTAGCCCGCTTCCATGCGAGGGGCCCCGAGTTTGTTCTCGGATTGGCATCGGGCGGTTCACGATGTCTTTCTGGCGATTGGTTGATGCGATTGAACGGTAAATTGTTTTCTGGTAGCTATGAGGGGTGCGTCTTTATGTGCTCGAGATTTCCACTTTCAACCCCTCTCGACATGGTCGAGCTTTTGGCAAGGTGCTTTTGATGCTTCTTTATAGGTTTGTGCCCGCAGTTGCCGCACTGTCACTCTGTTTTGCCTATGTGGGATGTAATGGGCCTAGTGTGGACAGTAAGGCAATTCTGGAAAACCGGTCTGAGCATCTCTCCAAAAACTTTAATCTGGCTACGGTGCCTGCCCGTACCCAAGAGCAGTTGGCTGCCTATGCGCGCCCCGCTACCAAGCCTTGGAGCCAGGCAATCGTGAAATATCGGGCTGAGACCAAGGAAGGGGATAAGACCACCCCGTTCGAGATGACTGACACCTTTGTGAACCTGGGAAATGGTTATGTACGCTGCGAGAGGGAGTTGCTGGAGAACGGTCTGGCTTCACTATACGTGTTCTCGCTGGACTACCTGGGCTTCCTGACCCTCCGTTCCCAGTCGCTTTACCCTGGCAGAATCCAGGCGAGCTTGGCCTCCGATCTCAAGGAACTGGACATTTTTGACGCAGGTCTGGGCGCCCCCCGAGTGGGACAGGTCTACCAGATTGAGGTCCACAATGGCTCTCCCGCAGCATTAGCTGGATTCTGGGAACTCAGTCTGACCGTCAAAGCGGATTCTATGGAGGAGGCTTCTCGGGTGAGCCAGGGACTCAGCGGAAAGGCGATTCATGTCACCGTCGAGCGCAGGCAAGGCGCGGCTACCCTCAACAAATCCCAGAAGATCTATCTCCCGGATTACGCTCTCCTCTTGGATGAGAGTTTTGTCTCGCCTCGCTTCACGCAGCATTCCACCATCGTGAGTGTCGAAGTGAAACCGTAAGGACTGCCCCCAGAGCGAAGGCCCGGCGGTTAGCGGGCCTTCGCACGGGAGAGATTCCCTCTCAGGGCGGTGGCATCTGGCAGCTGGCGGCTGTGGCGGCGGGCAGATAGCAGTTCCGGACGTAGTCCATCACCATGCGATCGGCGCTGAAGCGCCAGGCGAGCGTGCGCATGGAGCGCTTGACCCGCTGCAGCCAGCGCCGGGGCACACCCTTCTCGTCGCGGTCGTAGTACATCGGGACGATGACCTTCTCCAGCAGGTTGAAGAGGGCTTCAGCGTCCCGCTTGTCCTGGATCTCCTGATCCGCATGGATCTCGCCGTTGCCGATGGCGAAGCCGTTCTCGCCGTCATAGGCCTCGGCCCACCAGCCGTCCAGGATGGAGACATGCAGGCCGCCGTTCATGATGACCTTCATGCCGCTGGTGCCGCAGGCCTCCAGGGGGCGCCGGGGGTTGTTGAGCCAGGCGTCCACACCCTGGTAGAGGTTGCGGCCCACGTGGATGTTGTAGTTCTCCACGAAGACGATGCGGTTGCGGAAGCGCGGCTCCTCCAGGAAGAGGCCCACCCGCTGGATGATGGCCTTGCCGGGACCGTCCGCTGGGTGGGAGCGTCCGGCGAAGATCAGGTTCACCGGGCGGGTGGGGTGGTTGACCAGGCGGTCCAGGCGTTCAGGGTCGGTGAAGAGCAGGTCCGGGCGCTTGTAGGTCACGAAGCGCCGTGCGAAACCGATGGTGAGGGCCTCGGGATCCAGGGGGGCGGGCTCGATGGGGGGCAGCCCCACCCGGGCGTTGACCTTGGCCACCCGCTCGCGGATGAAGCGGACCGTCCGGGCCTTCAGGACCTGCTTGGTCTCCCAGAACTCCGCACTGTCCATGTACTCCAGCTTGGTCCACATGTCCGGGCGCGCGACGGCCTCCATCCAGGTGGTGCCCAGGTGGTTCTCCAGGAGCTGGTCGATCTCCTGGGCCATCCAGGTGGGCACGTGGACCCCGTTGGTGATGTGGCCGATGGGGACCTCATCGACGCTGCGGCCAGGGTAGAGGTGGTTCCACATCTGCCGCGAGATCTCCCCATGGAGGGCGCTGACACCGTTGGCCCGACGGCTGAGCTTGAGGGCCAGCACGGTGGGCAGGAAGGAGGAGGAGAGGTCGCTGGGGTTGACCCGGCCGAAGCCCAGGAGCTCTTCCACGCTGATCTTGAGGCCATCGGCAAGGGGCTTCACGTGCAGCCCGGCCAGGTCAGCGGGGAAGCGGTCATGGCCTGCCTCCACGGGGGTGTGGGTGGTGAAGACCGTGGCGGCGGCGCTTTCCTTCAGGGCCCGGTGGGGATCCAGGCCATCCTGCTCGACCCGGTGGCGGGCCCGCTCCAGGATGGCGAAGGCGCTGTGCCCTTCGTTGAGGTGGTAGACGCTGGCGGTGATGCCGAGGGCCCGCAGGGCCCGGCTGCCGCCCACCCCCAGGAGGAGCTCCTGCTGGATGCGCATCTTCTGGTCGCCGCCATAGAGGCGGGCGGTGAGGGTGCGGTCCTCGGCGGAGTTCTCCTCATCCCGGCTGTCCAGGAGGATCAGGCGCACCCGTCCCACATGGGCCTCCAGCACCTTGGCCCAGACGGTGCGACCGGGCAGCTCCACGCTGATCCGGGCTGGCTTACCCTCTGGGGTGAGGGCAGGCCAGACGGGGAGGTCATCCAGGTCCACGGGCTCGACCACATCATGCTGCCAGTAACTGGCGTCCAGCTGCTGGGTGGTGTAGCCCTCGTGGTAGAGCAGCCCCACGCCCACCAGGGGAACGCCCAGGTTGGAGGCTCCCTTGAGGTGGTCACCCGCCAGGATGCCCAGGCCCCCGGAGTAGATGGGGATGGACTCGTGGATGCCGAACTCCATGCAGAAGTAGGCCACCGGGCGGCTGTTGAGGGTGCCGGCATGGACCAGACCCCAGGTGGTGACCGGATTCAGGTAGTCGTTGAGCTGGCGGAGGGCGCGGTCCGTGCGTGTCTGGATGTCCACCTCAGCGGCCCGACGTTCCAGCAGGGTGGTGTCGACCCGCTTGAGGACCTGCAGAGGGTTGCGGTGCGCTTCGTGGTAGAGGTCGTAGTCGAGATCCCGGAAGATGGCCCGCACCTCGGGGCGCCAGGTCCACCAGAGGTTCTGGGTGAGCTTCTGCATCTTCTGCTTGAGGTTTTCCATGGGGCTTGCTCCTCAGGTCTCCGAAAGGAAGGCAGGAATCTGGAGTCTATTCCCTTTCTGATGTCGGGGAATCGTCAAAGGGTGCCATCGGGATGGATTTTTCGATAACAGCGCTTTGGGGTAAGGGTTTGTAATGGAAAAAAGAGGTGCGACTCAGTCTCTGGCGAGAAGCTGCCAGACCCGCAGGACCTCCGTGGTGCTCCAGGCCTGGGCGTCGCAGCCCCGCTGGGTGTGGGGGGCGTCCCCGTCCAGGATCTCGGGCAGGTGACCCGAGCAGCCCTCCAGCAGGAGACGGTCGCAGGCGCCGAGGTAGGCCCTGGCCGCTGCCACCGCAGGGGGGGCGAAGTCCCAGGCCCGGGCGAGGGCCTCGCAGAAGGTCCCCAGGGGCCAGACCCAGGCGGTGCCGTTGTGGTAGGCCGGTTTGCGGCGGGAGTCCTCGTCGCCCTCGTAGTGCCCCCAGTAGGGCTGTCCGGGGTCATTGAGGAGGCTGCCATCGCTGCTCAGGATGGGGAGCCCCAGGGGGGCGGGGAGAGGCGCCAGGCTTCGCATGCCGCCGGGCACCAGGAGGTGGCGGGCGCAGGCCGAAACGGCCCCCCGGGCCCGGAGCCCCCCCACGATGCCCAGGCTCACCAGGAAGAGCTGGTTGGGGCGGATCAGGCCATCGGGACGGCCTTCGCTGTCGAGGAGGTCGGCGAAGCAGCCCAGGACGGGGTCCCAGAAGCGGTCCAGGGAGCCCAGGGTCTTCCGGGCTTCCGCCAGCCAATCCGCACCGGGGGCCTCCAGGGCGCTGAGCTGTTCCAGGAGACGGATCCAGAGGGCCTGCAGCTCGATGGGGTTGCCCTCCCGGGGGGTGCCCGCCGGATAGTTGGTGTCCATCCAGGTGAAGTGGGAGGGGCTCCAGACCAGGCCCGACCTGCCGTCTACCCGGATCCCGTTGGGGGTGCCCCGCAGGTACCCTGAGCCGATGGAGGCCAGGACCTGGGCCAGGGTGCGTCCGCCCACATCGGTACCGTAGAGTCCCGGACCCAGGACTGCGGCGGCCTCCTCGCAGGCCAGGCCGAACCATAGGGGGGCGTCGGAGGTGTCCCGGTTGGCGGTGGAGTCCGCCGAGAGCATGTTGGGGAGGGTACCCCCCGCCTCCAGGGTGGCGTAGGTCAGCAGGAGCTCCCGGACCTCGCGGTGGAAGCCCGCCGCCAGCAGGCCCCGGGCGGCGATGAGGGAGTCCCGCCCCCAGTCCAGGAACCAGGGGTAGCCGGCAATGATGGTGGTGCCCTGGCCTCGGCGGGCCAGGAAGGCGGAGGAGGCACGGAGCAGCTGGTGTCCGAAGCTGTCCTCCTGGGGCAGTCCCGAGCGGAGGTCCAGGGCGAGGGTCCGTGAGGGGATCAGGGGCAGGTGCTGGAGTTCCTGGGACTCGATGGGTGTGCCCTCGGCATCGGCGGTGAGGATGGCCGACCCGCTCCGGGGCAGGGGGATCTCGAACCAGCCAGGGCTCCAGGCGTCCCCGGAGGCATTCATGCCCCGGGTCGCCTCCACGGGGTGGGGGATGTTCCAGCACCACTCCGGGGCGTCGTGGAAGCGACCGGCTTCACAGCGGACTTCCAGATGGCGATCGGCGGTGGGGCGGAAGAGAAAGCCCCGCCCGTCTTCATAGCGGCTGGTGGCCTCATCGAAGAAGGTCTCGGCCTCCCGGCTGCCATGGGTCTCGCCGTGGAAGTCCCGGTCCTCCAGATCCACGCGCAGGATGAGGGTGACCTTGCAGTGGCCGGGCAGCGGCTCTCCCAGGCTTGAGGCCACGTCCCGGCGGGACAGGTGGAGGGCGAAGGTGTTCCGGCCCTGGAGCAGGTCGGCGCAGAGGTGGATTTCGGCGACGCGGCCATCCCCGGCGTGGGCCAGGAAGACCCAGCGGGCAGGGGGACCGGGGTCGAAGCTGTGGAGGTTGGCGTGGTCCAGGGAGGTGATGAAGCCGTCGGCGTTGACCCAGGCCCGCAGGCGCTTGGCCAGCACATGGCGGTCACAGGGGGTGTCCGGGTGGAGGTTGGCCCCCAGGAGGCAGTCGTACTTGGAGGTGATCTCCCCAAGGTTGGCATGGAGGCGGGCCATGGCACCGCGGCCATTGGTGAGGAGGGCCAGACTGCGGGGGGCGCCCCCCGCAAAGTGTGGGACCTCGGGGCAGAGGCGGAGGCCGCCCCGGGCCTGCCGGCCCTCTTCCGTGAAGCGCTCCAGAAGGAGTTCGGCCTCTCCGGAAAGCCCTGGGGGGCAGGCCAGGGTCCCAGGGGGGAAGGCCACGACCTGGCCTCCCTCCACGGGGACCGAGCGGAGCTGGATGGCCCTCCGGCCCTCACGGTGCAGAGCTGCGGCAAAGGGGACGCTGTCCCGTACCAGGAGCCAGTGGCCAGGCGGGACGGGGGTGATCCGGCTGATGGAGGCCAGCTCCCAGGGGATCACGGGTGCATAGCCCCCCCGGGAACGGGCCTCCACGAGGGAAGTCATGAGGTCCTGGCGGGCATCGTCGGGCTTGAGGTTGGCCAGGGCGCCCAGGAAGCCCCTCGGATCCTGCGCGACCCACTCACCCAGTTCCTGCCAGGAGGCTGGCCCCAGGTCTTCCGCAGGCCAGACCTGGGTCAGCTGCTGATAGGCCCAGGCGGCCTGGGCCCGCCGGGCCCGGTAGCGGTCTCCGGAGAGGCCCCGGGGTCCGGGGAGATCCGAGAGGCAGTGGGCGCCGGCAGGGGCGAGGGTCAGGACGAGGCTCTCACCGAGGGGGCGGATCTCGGGTGCCGCCTGGCCCAGGAGGTCGACACGGGGATCACCCCAGGCCCGCCAGAGGGAGGTGGGGAGCACCAGGGTCGCCGCTTGCTCCGGATCCAGGTTGATGAGCACCAGGCAGCGGTCCTGCCCGTCCTGGGAGCTCCGCCCCAGGGCGAGCACCGGGGAGTCCTCGGGGCTGAGGCGCTCCAGGCGGGCTCCGTCGAAGAAACAGGGGTGCTCAGCCAGGAGCCGGTTGAGCCTGGAGAGCTCGGGGATGAGGTTGGGCGAGGCGTCCCAGGCCAAGTCAGGGGCGCCGTGGACATCCACCTTCTCCCGGGCCAGCCACTCCACGCCGGCCGTGAAACCGAAGGCCCCGGAGAGGCTGGTCAGGGCACTGAGCCGGTTGCGGAGCAGGGACCAATCCCGGCCCCGGGCGGCAAGCCGGAGGTTGTCATGGGTCTCGCTGTAGTGCACCAGGGGCCCCAGGCGCTCCCCCTGCCGGATGCAGTGGTCCAGGTAGCCCGCCACCTCCGTGGGGGCGTAGTTCTGGAAGAGTTCGGAATAGGCCCACTGCATCCCGCCTTCGGCGAGCAGCGTCTCGGTGGCCTCCCATGCACCCCCCAGGCCCTCCAGGAGAAAGGTGCAATCGGGGAACTCCTGGCGCACCCGGGCGATGATGTACTGCCAGGTTGGAAGGGGGACCATGTAGCCGGCATCGCATCGGAAGCCGTCCACGCCCCGGCGGCACCAGACCAGGAGGGCGTCGGCGATGTGCTCCCAGAGGCCCGGTCTGTGGTTGTCAAGCTCCACCAGGTCCTCCCACACGGTCCCCCAGGCTCCGGGGCTGTGGAAGCTCCCGTCCGGATTGCGCTCGAACCATTCGGGGCGCTCACCCATGAGCCGGCTGCCCCAGCCGGTGTGGTTGATGACGATGTCAAGGAAGACCTGGGCGCCCCGCAGATGCGCGGCGTAGGCCAATTCCCGGAACTGGTCCTCGGCGGTGCTGCGGCGGTCGAACTCCACCAGGGCGGGGTCGATGGCGGTGAGGTCCAGTTGGGCATAGGGGCTGCCGTAGCGGCCCATGCGGGCATAGGTGGTGGGGACGGGTCCCAGGGGCAGGAGGTGGAGGATGCGGCAGCCCAGGGTCTCGACGATGTGGGGGATGCACCGGGTGAGGCTGCGGAGGGTGCCACTGGGGGGGATCACGGTGTAGCCGCCCTCGTCCAGCTTCCGGATGCCCTCGAGGAGTTGGGGGGGCGTGGCCACCGGGGGCATGAACATGCGGGGGAAGGCGCAATAGATGGCGTTGGCCGTCCGCAGGTGGTCCGGCAGCACCGAGATGCCCACATCCGGGCCTTCGGGCCAGTACTGGTTTCCGAAGGGGTCCACGGCATAGGCCTTGGCGCGGAAGTAGCCGACTTCGGCCAGGGGCAGCTCCAGGGTCCAGCCACCAGGGGTGGGGTGGAGGGGGATGTCCCGCCAGGAGGCCCCGGCGAAGGTGTGTCCCTCGCTGGGGTGGGCACCGGAGAGGGCCACCACCTCCTCCCGCGCCTTGGCCCCCCGGGTCAGGTTGGTGCGCAGAAGGCCCCGCCAGCCCTCCTTGGCGTAGGGGGGGGCTTTGAGAACGAAGCGGATCCGGTCGCCCATGTAGTGGACGCGGTGCCCGCCGGGCTCAGGGGTCATGGAGAAGTCGGCCATGGCTTCCTAATCGGCCAGAGGCAGGCGCAGGGTGAATGTCGCCCCGTGCCCCGGGCGGCTCTCCAGCGCGATCTCCCCCCCCATGAGGGAGGCCAGGTGCTTGACGATGGCCAGGCCGAGGCCCGTCCCGGGGACGCCCCGGGTCAGGGGGGAACGGTAGAAGCGCTCGAAGACTCGCACCTGCTCGGATTCAGGGATGCCGGGACCCTGGTCGGAGACGGCGAGGGCCAGCCAGTGCCCGTCGGTGCTGGTACTGAGCTTCACCTCCGCGCCGTCGGGACTGAACTTGATGGCGTTGGAGAGGAGGTTCTCCAGAAGCTGGTGCAGGCGGTTAGGATCCACCACCACGGTCCGCTCCTCCAGTTCCGGTGCGATCTGACTCACCATGCGGATGTTCCGGGGCTGGGCCTGGGAGGAGGCGTCCTCCAGGACCCCCGCCAGGAAGTCGCCCAGAATGAAGGGGCAGGGGGCCAGGACCGTGGCCCCGGTCTCGATCTTGGAGAGCTCGGAGATGTCGTTGAGGAGCATGGTCATGCGCTCCACGGAGCGGACGATGATGCGGAGGCTGGTCTCGCCCTCGGGGTGGACCAGCTCCCCCTCCAGGAGGTTCTCGGCCGCAATGCGGATGCTGGTGGCGGGGGTCTTGAGCTCGTGGCTGGCGTTGGAGATGAACTTCTGGCGGGTCTTTTCCAGGGCCTCCTGGCGGGTGATGTCGTCCAGGGTCACCAGCACGCCATAGGACTCCCCCGGGGCCATGTCCATGGGGAAGGCCCGGACCCTCAGGATCCGGGGATCGCGCTTGAGGTCCCACTCGGTGCCCTCACCGGCGAAGGCCTTGCCCAGGCTGGTGAGGCACTGGGGTTCCCGGAAGACGCCCACCAGGGGGGAACCGAGGGTGATGAGGCTGGAGCTGCCGAGGAGTCCTTGGGCCGCCTTGTTGAAAGAGCGGACCTCCTTCTGGGTGTCGAGGACGATGACCCCGGTTTTCAGATTGGCCAGGATGGTGCGCCGGAGCTGATCCTCGCGGAGATTCAGCAGCCGCAGCTCCCGGTTCTCCCGCTCCAGCTCTGCCCAGACCTTGGGGGCTTCCCGGAAAAGTGATTCATCCTTGCGCTCCACAGGGATGACCCGCAGCAGGCGCTCGATGAGATGCCGGGAGTTGAGGAAGCCCACGGCCAGCCAGAGGGCGCCCCCCAGCAGGATCAGGCCACCCAGGACCTTGTGGACCATGGCACTGCCGCCCACCAGGAGGGCCATGCCCAGCATCCCGGCGGCGAAGGGCACCCAGGGGGCCGGGAGGGCTCGGGACAGCTCGTTCTGGGGGTGCGTCATGGCGGCTCCGGCAGCCCTCCATTCTCCCGCGGAGTCCCTGGGGATGCCAGAAACCTCCATGTAAATGGGCGATCCATGGGGGTGTCGATCATTTCGTTTTTATTCCTTCTTGTGGTCGCCGGCGGGCTTTCTAGACTTGGGGAGTGGATCCGAGTGGCAAAATTTGGAACTGAGTGGATCAAAGTGGTCCATCCAACCCTCCAGAGTGTCTCTCCCGATTTTTGAAAGGCGACCGAGGTGCTGCGACTCCGCGGCAATTCCCCGGCCACCGTGGACGACAAGGGGCGACTCAAGCTCCCCACGGGTTTCAAGGCCGACCTTGAAGCCTTCGCCAAAAGCGAGGGCGGGGGAGCCTGCGCCTTCTACCTGACCTCCTTCGATGGGCAGTCCGCCCGCCTCTATCCCATGCCCGTGTGGGAGCAGATCGAAGAACGCCTCTCCAAGCTGCCCAGTACCAGTCCGGCCAAGCAGAAGTTCCTCCAGGTCACGGCCTACTACGGCAGCGAGGTGGAGCCCGATGCCCAGGGGCGCTTCGTCATCCCGGGCATTCTCCGGGATGCTGCCGAGCTCAGGGGGGAGGTCGCCATCCTCGGCCAGATGGACTACTTGGCCATCTGGAGCCGTAGCCGTTTCGAGGGTCGCCTGGCGGCCGAGCCCCTCACCACCGATGACTTCGCCCAGCTTGCAGACTTGGGGATCTGAACATGGAACAGAGCCCCATCCATTTCTCCGTGCTCCTCCAGGAAGTGGTGGAAAACCTGCCTGTCCCCCCCGGGGGCCGTGTGCTGGACCTCACCCTGGGTCTGGGCGGCCATGCCGCCGCCATCCTGGAAGGCTGCGACACTGATACCCGCTACCTGGGCGTGGATCGCGATCCCTATGCCCGTGAGGCCGCCCGGACGCGGCTGGGGGCCGATGCCCGCCTGTCCATCCTGGCCGGGGCCCACGAGGACATCTGGGAGGATCCCCTCTTCGAGTCCTGGCGCCACCTGCAGGCTCCTGGGGGCTTCGATGCCATCCTCATGGACCTGGGTGTCTCCCACCTCCATCTCAAGACCCCTTCCCGGGGATTCAGTTTCATGGAGGAGGGGCCCCTGGACATGCGGATGGACCCCGAGCATGGCCTCACCGCCCTCCAGTGGATTGCCGAGCAGACAGACGAGAGCCTGGCGGACGCCCTCTACCAGTTCGGCGAGGAGCGGGCCTCCCGCCCCATCGCCCGGGCCATTCTGAAGGCCTTCCACGGGGGCCGGCTCCACAGCACCCTCGACCTGGCCCAGGCGGTCTACGAGGTGCTCCCCCGGGAGATCGCCCGGCGCAAGAAGCAGATCGATCCCGCCACCCGCAGCTTCCAGGCCATCCGCATCGCCGTGAACGGCGAACTGACCCGGCTGGAGGCCACCCTGGAGCGGGCCGTGGAGGCCCTTGCCCCCGGGGGGCGGCTGGGGGTCATCTCCTTCCACAGCCTTGAGGACCGCATCGTCAAGCACACCCTGCGCCGCCTCTCCGGGGTCTATGACGGTCCCGGCCGGGTGGCCCCCGCCCCCCTTCCCAAGCAGGTGCGCCTCATCCATCCCAGCGGTCTCAAGCCCGGCGAAGCCGAGCTCGAGGCCAATCCCCCTTCCCGCTCGGCCCGCCTGCGGATCGCCGAGCGTCTCTCCCCAACCATCATCGAGAGGGTGCCATGAACCGCAAGCTCAATATCCATCCGGGCTACACCGTCTCCAGCCGCCAGCCGGAGGGGGAGGGGGTGCTCCGCATGCTCCTGCTGGCCCTGGCCGTGGCCATGCCCCTGGCATCCATGGCCTACCTCAAGATCCAGCACACCCGGCTCAGCTATGCCATGAGTGAGGTGCGGGCCGACATCAAGCAGCAGGAGGAACTCCAGCGGAGCCTGCTCCTGGAGCGTTCGCGCTACCAGAAGGACGAGGAGATCCAGGTGTTCGCCGAGAAGTCCGGCATGATGCCCCGCAAGCAGAGCCACCTGATCCAGCGCAGCTTCACTCCCCAGGACCAGAAGATGGCCCGGCTGAAACCCGTGGCTTCGGATGAACCTATCCAGTAGGCTCTGGGTGTATGACAATGGGGATCCGGCTCTGGCCGGATCTTTTTTTCATAAGGGAGAAGTCATGCAGCCCATTCTGGAAGCCCTCGGTGCCGGCCGTACCCTCATCGCCGATGGGGCCACCGGCACCATGCTCATGGCTGCCGGGCTGCCTTCCGGGCAGGCCCCTGAACGCTGGAATGTGGAGCGGCCGGAGGAGGTCCGGGCCCTCTACCGGGCCTATGTGGAGGCTGGATCCGACATCATCCTCACGAACACCTTCGGGGGGAACCGCCAGACCCTGGCACGCCACGGTCTGGCGGAGCGGGTGCGGGAGCTCAACGTGGCCGGGGCGGAGCTGGCCCGGGAGGTGGCCGGAGGCAAGGCCTACGTGGCCGGTGACATGGGGCCCACCGGTGCTCTCCTCAAGCCCTTCGGCCCCCTGAGTCCGGAAGAGGCCCTGGTGGCGTACACCGAGCAGGCGGTGGCTCTGGCGGAGGGTGGGGTGGATCTGCTCTGGATCGAGACCATGTCTGAGCTGAGCGAGATCAAGGCCGCCATCCAGGGGGCTCTGAGCACCGGGCTTCCGGTCTTCTGCACCATGAGCTTCGACGCCAATGCCCGGACCATGATGGGTCTCCGGGCGAAACAGGCCGCCCAGCAGCTCTGGCCCCTGGGGCTCTCAGCCATCGGGCTGAATTGCGGCGAGGGTCTGGAGATGGTGCCCAAGGTCCTGGAGCAGATGCGGGAGGCCGTGCCCGAGGCGGTGCTCATCGCCAAGCCCAATGCGGGCTTGCCCCGCATGGTGGAGGGGAGACCGGTCTACGATGTGACTCCGGCGGACTTCTCTCAGGTGGCTGCCTCTTTCCAGGACCTGGGGGCCAGGGTCCTGGGGTCTTGCTGCGGGAGCGGCCCGGACTACATCCGTGCCCTGGTGGAACGGTTCAAATCTTGAATCATTTTTAAAATGAATATGGCATGATGATGGCGCCCCCGGCGCTTTCCTTCCGGTGGGTTGGGAGGGAAAGCACCGGGGGTGGATGCCGTCCCCGGAAATCGATGCTGATCCGCCCCTCCGCCACCGGAGAAAGGGATTGTCATTGCTCTCTGCTGGAGCCATACTCTGCGCAAACCTCCAGCCCCTGATGGGGTGAACATGACCCGGACTTGGACCGACCAGGAAATCAGACGGTGGTTCGACCACTTCATCCAGGGCTACCTTGCCCGGCGGAACCCCTCCGATGGCTGGAACATCCTGGATGACGAGCCGGCTTGCGAGGCCGGTCTGGATGCGTGGCGCTCGGAGCTGAGCCCGGAGATGGATGGCCTGGATGTCAGCCGCCTCTCCGAGCACACCGCCATCGTCCGGGGGCTCTACACCGTGCGGGAGCAGCGGGGCTTCCGCCCCCACCCCCTCCCCCTGAGCCTGACGGCGGTGCTCTCCTGTCGGGATGGAAGGTGCAGAGCCCATCACCTCCATGTCTCCCATTCCCGCTGCTGCCAGCACCCGGAGATGGCGAGGTCGGGGGGGCTGCTGGACCACCTGCCAGGCTTCCTCGGTCTGCTGAGCTTCGAGGATGGCTGGAAGCTGGACTTGGTGGAGGGGGGATTCCTCGCCCTGACGGGCTTCCTGCCGGTGGAGTGGACGGGCGGTGGAAGGCCGGCGGACGGGCTGGTGGACCCGGATTACCGGGAAGCGGTCCGGTCCCAGTGGGCTCAGGCCCTTGCCCGTGGGGACTCCTTCCAGGGTGAGTACCCCCTTGTCCGAGCCGATGGGAGTACCCGCTGGGTCTGGGAGCAGGGGAGGGGAATACCGGGGCTGGACGGGGCTCCGCCCCATCTGGAGCTCTTCGTCACGGACATCACCGAGCGGAAGGAGGTCGAGCGCGGTCGGCTGGAGCTGGAGAAACGCCTCATGCAGGCCGAGAAGCTGGAGAGTCTGGGGATCCTGGCTGCCGGAGTCGCCCATGACTACAACAACCTTCTCATGGCCATGATGGGCAACCTGGACCTGTTGGCGATCCAGTTGCCTGCAGGCAACCCCCTCCGGGTCACCGTGGATCGCTGCATGAGCGCTGCCCGCAAGGCCGCCGATCTGACGGGCCAGATGCTGGCCTGCTCGGGCAACCGGCCCCTCCTGCCGAAGCCCGTGGATCTCATCGGGCTCCTGGAGGAGAACGAGGCCCTCTTGCGCGAGGTGGTGCCGGAAAAGGTCTGCCTCATGCTGGAAGGGCGCCGGAACCAGCGCCGTATGCTCGGGGATGCCTCCCAGGTGCTGCAGGTGGCCCTCACCCTCGTGACCAATGCCGCTGAGGCTATCGGGGCGGCACCGGGTCTCATCCATGTGTGCTGTGAGGAGCGCTTCCTGACGGCGGTGGATCTTGCTGCCAGTCGTATCGAGGTCTCCCCTAGAGAGGGCTGGTACGTGATCCTCCAGGTGGAGGACTCGGGCTGCGGGATGGATCCCGAGACCCTCCAGCACCTCTTCGATCCCTTCTTCAGCACCAAGTTCTTTGGCCGGGGGCTGGGGCTTCCGGCAGCCCTGGGCATCATCCGCGGTCACCAGGGGGCCATCATGCTGGAGAGCCGTCCGGATCAGGGCACCTGCTTTCAAGCCTGTTTCCCGGCCATCGAGGAGGCTCAGCCCAGGTGACGGGTCTCCTCGCGGAGCGCTTCGATGTCCTGGATGAGGGACTCGGGGTCGTTGCGCTCGTTGAGCTTGTGCCTGAACTTCGCCCCGCCCGGCAGGCCCTTGGTGAACCAGGCCCCGATCTTCTTGATCTTGTGAAGGGCCTCCCGCTCATCGCCGCTTTCCAGGGTCAGGCGGAAGAAGCGGAGGGTGGCGTCGATCCGCATGTCCGAGGTCACCACCAGAGCGGGATCCAGGATCTGTCGGAAGAGAAAGGGGTTGTACATGGCTCCGCGCCCGATCATGACCCCGGCACAGCCCGTCTCCCGCACCATCTGATGCGCCTCTTCGGCGGTGTTGACATCTCCGTTGCCGACGATGGGGAAGGGCAGTCCCAGCTCCACCGCCCGGGCGATGAGGCTCCAGTCCGAGTGCCCCTGGTACTGCTGGGCCCGAGTCCTGGGGTGGATGGTCACGGCCTGGGCACCGCGGTCGTGGTACATCCGGATGAAGTCCAGGTATTCACCCCGCTCCTTCTGGGCCGCATCCCAGCCCACCCGCATCTTCACGGTGACAGGGATCTTCACGGCCTTGACCATGGCGTCGACGCAGCGCTCGGCCAGGCGGAAGTCCCGCAGCAGCGCCGAACCGGCGCCGCCGCTGGTGACGTTGCTGGCGGGGCAACCCATGTTGAGGTCCACCAAGTCCGCTCCGGAGGCCTCGCACATCTGGGCGCACTCGGCCAGATGCTCCGGAATGTAGCCCGCCAGCTGGATGGCGAAGGGGCGCTCGCCCTCGGCGGCCATCATCTCCCGGGCCTTCCGCGCCTGGCGCCAGAGGGCTTCGGCGCTGATCATCTCGGAGACGGTGAGACCCACCCCACCGATCTCGCGGATCATGCGCCGGAAGGGCAGATCCGTGATCTCGTGCAGGGGGGCCAGCACCAGGGCAGGCTTGACCTCGACGGGGCCGATGAAGAAGGGATCGAAGGGGAAGGCCAAGCGGAGTCCTCGGGCAAACCCCCAGTTTACTACCGACGCTCCTCGCCCTCGACCCAGGACTCGCTGCCGGCGGTGTACCGCTCCCGCTTCCAGATGGGAATGTGCTCCTTGATGCGGTCCATGATCCAGCCCACAGACTCGAAGGAGGCCTGTCGGTGGGCGGAGGAGACCACCACCACCACCGCCGCCTCGCAGAGGGGGACGATGCCGGTGCGGTGATGGATGATGCACTGGTAGAGCCCGAAGCGCTCCATGGCCTCGTCCCGGAGCTTCTGGAGTTCGGAGACCGCCATGGACTCGAAGGCCTCGTAGGCCAGGAGTTCCACATCCTTGCCGTCATGATGGTCCCGGGCGCAGCCCTCGAAGACCACGACCGAGCCGGCGCGGGTGTCATGGACCTCGCGCCTCAGGGCGATGGCGTCCAGGGGGCTGCTGGTGACGGCAATAGGGGGGATCATCATGGGAACCTCTCTGCATCCAAGATACAGCGATACTGGAGGTGAAGGATGCCCATGTCGAATCGCCCCACCACGCCAGCCACCCCCCAGAATGTCTTCGAGCTCCTCGGACGGCACATGCTCGTGGACGGATTCCATCTGGTCATGGATCTGGAGAAGAGCTGCGGTTCCTGGATTGTGGATGCCCGGAGTGGCAGGCGCTTCCTGGACTTCTACTCCTTCTTCGCCACGGCGCCCCTCGGGCACAACCATCCCCGGTTGCGGGACCCGGAGTTCCAGACCTTCCTGGGATCGGTGGCGGTGAACAAGCCCACCAACAGCGAGATCTACACCACGGTGATGGCGGACTGGGTGGAGGCCTTCGGTACCCATCTCCTCCCCCCCTACCTCAAATACCTCTTCTGGATCGACGGGGGGGCCCTGGGGGTGGAGAACGCCCTCAAGGCCGCTTTCGACTGGAAGGTCCGCAAGAATCTTGCTGCGGGGAAGGGAGAGAAGGGCTCACAGGTGATCCACTTCCGGGAGGCCTTCCACGGGCGGAGCGGCTACACCCTGAGCCTGACGAACACTGCCGATCCAAGGAAATACCAGTACTTCCCCCGCTTCGACTGGCCCCGCATCCTCAATCCCAAGCTGAGCTTCCCTTTGGAGGGGGCCCACCTGGAGCAGGCGGAGGCGGCCGAGGCCGAGGCCGTCCGCCAGATCCGGGCGGCGGTGGAGCGCGACCCCGATGACATCGCCTGCCTCATCATCGAACCCATTCAGGGAGAGGGTGGGGACAACCACTTCCGGGGCGAGTTTCTCCGGGAGCTCTCGCAACTCTCCCGTGAGTATGACTTTCTGCTCATTTTTGATGAGGTGCAGACCGGTTTCGGCGCCACCGGGCGCTGGTGGGCCCATGAGCACTTCGGGGTGGAGCCGGACCTGATCGCCTTCGGAAAGAAGAGCCAGGTCTGCGGCGTGGCCGCAGGGCCACGCCTGGACGAGGTGGACAACGTGTTCAAGGTCCCCAGCCGCATCAACAGCACCTGGGGCGGCAACCTGGTGGACATGGCGAGGGGTCGCCGACTCATCGATGTCATGGTGGAGGAGGACACCCTGGTCTTCAGCCAGCGGCAGGGGGAACGGCTGCTGCAGGGGCTCCGGGAGATCCACCGGGACTTTCCCGAGCTCACATCCAACCCCAGGGGGAGGGGACTCTTCTGCGCCCTGGATGTGGCCACCCCGGCCCTGCGGGATCGCATCATTGAGGAGTGCCATGGCCTGGGCATGCTGCTCCTGGGCACCGGGGCCTCAGGACTGCGCTTCCGTCCGGCCCTGAACCTGCCGACGGAGGAGCTGGACCTCGGGGTAGAGCTTCTGCGCGAGGCGATGGGGCGATCTGTTAAGTGAATCGCTATAAAAATGGATTCATTTCTGGACGGTTTTTGATGGGGTTATGAGTAAATTTATTGATCACCGTGAGCGGGTTCGGGGGTAGTCTCGATCCAGTTCCAATCAACACCGGGCTGAGCAGCAGGGTCATCTTCCCGGGCCGAGGCGATCCCCAGGGGGATCCCAGGTCCTGGGGGAGGCCTGCCCCCCCGTCCGCCATTCCTAGGTGATCTCCATGAGTCAGACCCTCGTCAACGCCATGGCCGACCTCGAAGAGTCGGTCCTCGTCAGGGAAGTGAAGGCCCTGCAGTCCCAGGGTGTGCCCGCCCTGGAGATCATCCAGAAGCTCCAGGAGGGCATGAACATCGTCGGAAAGCGCTATGAGGAGAAGGAATACTACCTCTCTGAGCTGATCATGTCGGCCGAGATCTTCAAGGAGGCCGCTGCCCTCATCGGGGGGGATCTGGACGCCGGGGATGCCCCCAGCCACGGCACCATGGTGATGGGCACCATCTATGGCGATATCCACGACATCGGCAAGAACATCGTCACCACGGTCATGAGCTGCAACGGCTTCAAGGTCATCGACCTCGGGGTGGATGTGCCCACCGCCGACTACCTCCGGGCCATCCGGGAACACAAGCCCCAGGTGGTGGGCATCTCCTGTCTCCTGACCACAGCCTTCGACGGCATGAAGGAGTGCATCGGGGCCATCGAGGCCGCCGGGCTGCGGGAGGGACTCCGGATCCTCATCGGCGGTGGGCCCTGCGACCAGACCACGGCCGATTATGTAGGGGCTGACGCCTACTGTCGGACTGCCCAGGAGGCCGTCGAGTTCTCCAAGAAGCTGCTTGGCCTTTGAGAGGAGGAATCCCATGAAGAGCGCTGCTGAGCTCTACCAGGAACGTCGCAACCGCATGACCCAGGCCATCACCCTGGGGACCCCCGACCGGGTGCCGGTGATGGCCTGGATCGACGCCTGGGCCGCCACCTACACCGGGGGCTCCATGGCCCGCCTCTCCCACAGCCTGCTGCACTCCAACAAGCTGATCCTCCAGACCGTCCGGGATTTCCCGGAGCTGGACATGGTCGAGGTGGATGGCATTGTGCCCAACTGGGTGGCCGCGTCCACCCTTTCCAGGGTGAAGCTGGCCGGGGATGAGCTGCCCGAGGGTTCCCTCTGGCAGGTTCACGAGGAGGAGCTGATCACCGAGGCTGACTACGACCGGATCCTGAAGGTGGGATGGAAGCAGTTCCGGAAGGATTACTACAAGGAGAAGTTGGGCCTGGGAGGCTTTGATAAGTTCAAGCTCGTCTTGGGGGGGATCCTCGCAGCCAAGCGCGCGGTCAAGGCCGGCATCCCGGCCTACTCCGGCGTCTTCCCCAACATCCCCCTGGACCCCTTGGCTGGCGGTAGGACCATGGCCAAGTTCATGACGGATATGTTCCGCATGCCTGACAAGGTCAAGGAGGTCATGGATGTGATGGTGGCGGACATCATCGAGGAGACCGTAGGGATCATCAAGCAGGCCAAGCCCTACAGTGCTTTTCTGGGGGTGGCCCGGGGCTCGAGCAACTTCCTCTCCCCACGCCTCTGGAACAAGTTCGTCTGGCCCTATGTGGTCCAGATCGTGAATGCAGTGGTGGAGACGGGCACCTTCGTGAACCTCCACTTCGACGGGGACTGGAACCGCGACATCGAGCGCTTCAAGGAGCTGCCCAAGGGCAAGTGCGTCTTCGCCTCTGACAGCGTCACCGATGTCTACAAGCTGCGGGAACACCTGGACGGCCACATGGCCATCAAGGGAGATGTCCCCCCGGCGCTTCTGGCTCTCGGAAGGCCCGAGGATGTCCATGCCCATTGCACGAAGCTGATCAGGGACCTCGGTCCCAGGGGCTTCATCCTGGCACCGGGCTGCACCACGCCATACAACACCAAGCCCGAGAACTTCAGGGCCATGCTCTCTGCGGTGACCGGAAGATAGGGCTGGGCATCCGTCCGGGTGGTCTGGGAGACCGCTGGGGGAAAGTGCTTACAGGGGGGTGCCCCGGAATCGGATCCTGGATCCCGGAGGCACCACCATGATCAAGCCGATCCTTCTCTCTCTCATGACTCTCACCCTGGCCGCTGCGGAGCCCATCCCCGCCAGCGCTTGGCAGCCTGTGTCTGACCAGCAGCTGCTCCTGGGCTCTTCCTTCGTCTCCGTCGGGGACACGGGTTCGGACACCGCCATCCGGCTCTCCGGCTCTGTCCAGCGCAGTGGCCGGGACCCCTTCAAGGAGGTGGATCCCTTCGCGGGTGCCATCCACTACCTCGGGGCCACGCCCAACCGGAGCGTGGATCTCTCCGCTGCCAGGACTCTGAGCTTCAAGGTCAAGGGTCACGGCCAGCTGGCGGTCTCCCTCTTCCAGAAGGGGACCGGTGTCCAGCCCTATACGCAGACGGTCACCGTGGGTGCCGACTGGCAGCAGGTCACCCTGGATCTGGCCTCCTTCAAGGCTGATCCGCATCAGCTCACCGCCGTCGCCTTTGGCCGTAACACCCCCGGAACCCTGGATGTCGTAGTGGATGACATCCGTATCCAGTAGCCGCCCTCTCGGCGGTTGAGGGCCCCGCTCCGGCGGGGCCCTCTGCCTGTACATCCCTTCAGGGAAGGGGGGAGGGTGTATGCATTGGGCGTATTGAAAATCACACTGGGCGGTTTCTTGTGACGATTGGGCAAATGGGTTCGCTTTTGGGCTGCAATCGTAGGTGCTGGGTGGATACTGCGAGATGAATTACATGTCGCAGCATCTATGTGTGTCAAGTTCTTTCGACTGCAATAATTGCATTTGAAAGAATGCGAAAAAAGCGATCAAAAGGTCTCGGTTGAGGCCTTGGCTCCGCCCTGCCAACCCACACCCACCCCATTCCCAGAGGAGGAAGGATGCACTTCCCAAAGGTTTTCAGATCCCGTACGCTCATCGGCACTTCCGCTGCCATCGTGTTCCTGCTGGTGGGCTGCGGCGGCTCGCACTCCAGCTCGGTGGAGGCCGTCACCCGGACCATCAGCAGCACCACCACCCTCTCTTCCCTGACCATCGCTTCCAACGAGACCCTGGTCGCCCCGGACGGCTACAGCCTGACCCTGACGGTGGACGGTGTAGAGCAGAACATTGTCTCCGGTACCACCTACACGGGCACCGTGGTCCTGACCGTGACCGATGAGCACGATGTTACCTACATGGGGACCACCCACAACTTCCGCATGGGGCTCTATGTGGAGGACGATGCCATCGTGGCCGCGAAGTCCGTGGTCTCAGCCTTGGACGGCCTCGACTACACCGCCAGCTATGCCAGCAATGGCACGATCACCTCCACAGGTGACGACTTCAACGGGATTGTGCTGGGTGGCACCACGGGTACGACGACCCCGTACACCGTCTCCAACATGACCTTGACCATGAATGGGCATGGGGGCAACGACTTCGCAGGGTATGGTGCGGCCCTCATGAGCACCGATACGGCCGTGGCTGAAGCCAGCAATCTCAACATCAGCACCACCGGTGCCATCCGGACGGCGGTCTGGGTCGGCGGCGGCTCGGAGATGACCATCGAGGGCTCCACGATTGCGGGGCACGAGGGCACCAGCGCCTCCCTGTCCACCTTTACGGTTCCTATGATGAAGCAGGTTCCCTGGATCCTTGGCATCTCGGGCAACTGCCGGGCCACCAATGTGCTGGGAACCGCCAAGGCCCACTACAAGAACTGCACCGTCACCTCCGAAGCCTGGGGTGTGCTCTCCACGGACAGCACCAGCACGGGAGCCGAGCTGACCGTTGAGGACACCACGGCCACTATCACGGGGACCAGTGGCTATGGTTCCTATGCGGATGGGGGTATCCAGAACACCTACACCCACACGACCTTCAATGTGCCCGACTACGTGCTGATCGTGGCCGCAGGCGCCTGCGGTGCCACCTTCAAGGGCAACACCCTCGGCAACACTGTCGCCACCTCCAAGCGCTTCGGCATCCTCTGGCACAAGAACCAGGGGGGCACGGTGAACATCGAGGAAGGCACCCAGTTCCACACCGGGGAGACCATGTTCCTGATCAAGAGCACCAGCGGCAACCTGGCTGCTCCCAACCTGGTGGTGGACAATGCCACGCTGAAGACCGACAGCGGTGTGCTCCTCCATTTGATGGAGAGCGATGATCCGGGCATGAACGCGAGTGGTGGCGGACCCGGTTCCGACACCATGTGGGCCTCCAGTTACACGGTGCCCACGCCTGAATGGTATGCACTTGATACCGCCACCTTTGACTACACCTCTGAGTCGACGAACTATACGGCCAATGCCACCTTCAAGAACATGAACACCACGAACGGCAATGCCCTCACCGGGGACATATACAACACCCGGTGGGTCAAAGGGGATGGCACCACCGGAAACGCTTCCGCCAGTGACACCCCCTATGGGCAGAACCTCTACGTGGACTTTCAGGACACCGAGATCACGGGGGTGATCTCTGCCGGCACCCAGTCCAACAAGTATGTGGCCGCTGGGGGGGAGATCTATCCTGCCACCCGCACCTACCTGGGTGAGGAGAATGTGTCGGTCAATCGGGTATACAACAACGGGGTGATTGTGAACCTGGAGGGGAGTTCCATCTGGACCGTGACGGGGACTTCGTACCTGTCCAAGCTGGTCCTTGGATCCGGCGCAAGCATCGTCGGGGCGGATGGGGCCACGGTCACCATGACGATCGGTGGCGTCACGACTCCCATCGTGGCCGGCAGCACTTACACCGGCCTGATCACCCTCAGCATCGACTGAGCTGCTTGAGCCTGTGCGAGGGCCCCGCTCCGGCGGGGCCCTTTCCCATGTCCAGGCGAGGGGCCAGAATGGAGGCGGGGCCGGGGGCTCCGGCGAAAGGAAGAGCATTGAGCAACTACGGCGATTTCCGGGTAGCAACCTCCAGCAAGGGACCGCGCACGCTGTCGATGGCCACGGGGCGCGGGGCCGTCGCTTCGGTCTCCAGGGATGCTTCCACCCTGGCCATCGCGGTGATGGAGGACGGTGGGAACGCCTTCGATGCTGCCTTCGCCCTGGCCTTCTCCCTGGCGGTCTTCCACCCCCAGGCGGGCAACATCGGGGGCGGCGGCTATCTGGTCTTCCGGGAGAAGGGGGCGGCGCCCAGGGCCTACAACTTCCGTGAGCAGGCGCCCCTCAAGGCCCGGCGCGAGGACTACCTCCTGGCGGACGGGAATCCCGACCCTGATCGCACGGCCTTCGGTCCCGCCTCCGTGTGCGCCCCGGGGACGGTCCGAGCCTTCTTCCTGCTCCAGCAGCGGCATGGGCGGCTCAAGGCTGCGGACCTGCTCTCCGCCATCGCGCGACGGGCCCGGGAGGGGGCCGTCGCCACCCAGTACGAGTGCGAGTGTCTCAACCGTCTGGCTCCCAAGCTTTCCGTGTCCCCGGAATCCCGACGGAATTACGTCAGGGACACCCCCTGGAAGGCTGGGGAGCTGATGTTCAACCCCAATCTGGCCGATACCCTTGAGATACTCGCCAAGGAGGGGCCGGACGCCTTCTACCGTGGGCGCATCGCCGAGCAGATCCTCCATGACCTCTCCCGCAACGGCGGGCTCCTCTCCTGGGAGGACTTGGCTGGGTATGAGGTTCGTGAATCCGCCCCCATCGGCCTGGAAGTGGGTGGCCGCCAGGTCTGGACCGTGCCCCCCGAGGGCGGCGGGGCGATGGTGCTGGAGATCCTGAACATCCTGGACCAGCCCGGCTTCCGCGCCCTGGAGTGGGGCAGCCCTGCCTATCACCACCACGTGGCCCAGGCCTGGAAGATGGCTTTCATCCACCGAGGAGACTACCTCGGCGACATCCCGCTCTCAGGCGATCCCGTCTACCAGGGACTCTTGCAGCGGGAGAGCGGGGCGCGGCTCTTCTCCCTCATCAACCCCCACCGGGACATCCCCAGCGATGAACTGGCAGCCCTCATGGGAGCAGGGCAGGGAGAGGATGGTGCCAAGGGGAGGAACACCACCCACTTTGCGGTCATCGACGCCGAGGGCAACGCCGTCTCCAGTTCTTACACCATGAACCTCCGGTATGGGTCCAAGTGGAGCGTGGCAGGGGCGGGCTTCCTCCTGAACGGCAGCATCGATTCCTTCTCCTTTGCGGAGGGAAAGGAGAACTACTTCGGGGTGGTGGGCAGCCGCCCCAACCTCTTCGCCCCCGGGAAGCGCCCCGCCAGCAACATGGCGCCCCTTCTGGTCACCGCGGGCGGTGAAGTGGAGGCGGTCCTGGGGACCCCCGGGGGCCCCACCATCCCCACCACCATGGGTGAGATCCTGGCCGCACTCCTGTTGCATGGCCGGGATCCCCGGGAGGTGCTGGGTCTCAGCCGCATGCACCACCAGGCCTGGCCGGACAAGCTCTCCCATGAGCCCGGCTTCGACCGGCCGGAGCTCCTGGAGGCCCTGGTTGACCTGGGCTACACCGTCAAGGACAAGAACGAGCTGGTCTCGGATGTCCACGGAGTCTTCAGGGACGGCGAGGGCTGTCTGGCCATCAGCGACTATCGGCGGGAGGGTGTCGCCCTGGGCTGCTGAGGGTTGACAGATGGACCGTTCAAGGAGATAGATGAAGGGGTCCTTCCGGACCCATGAAGGAGCTCACATGAACTTCCGTTCCATCTCTGCCTCCCTGGCCTGCCTTCTGGCGGCTGGAACCCTTTGCGCTCAGAGCGGTCCCCATGAAGCCGCCATCCGACGGAATGTGGGCGTGGGCCTTGGCACCACCATCTGGGGCAATGTGGGTGACGGTCTGCTCTGCCAGATCCTGGCGGCCACGACCAATGGCAGCTGCGGCAACCAGACCTTTGCCGTTTCCTCCGGCACCCTGGGGGCCAACCAGCCCTCCCACATTGTCCGCAATGAGCTGACCGATTACCTCAAGGACAACATGGACACCACCGCCCGGGCCATCGCCCGTGGCCGGGGCGAGTCCCTGGACGCGGTGATGGACATCCTGGCCGTGCCCGCCGAGCGGCGCACCCAGGTGGCTTCAGCTCTCCAGGCCCACTTCACCGAGATCTACCCGGTGGCTGACACCACCCATGACCAGGTGGCCGAGCGGATCATGGCCACCGTCAAGGCTGCGTGAAACCCAGCCGCCTTTCTTCCCGTCCGGAGCGCCTCCTCAAGGCGCTCCTCTTTGTTGTGGGAGCCTTCGGCGTCCTGAGGGCGCAGGCTCCCCAGGATCTGGCCCGGGATCCGATCTGGCGGGCCATGCTGCACTTCGCCCCGGGGGCGGCGGAGTCCTCGGTGGATACCCCGGCCTTTTTCCTTTCGCCCGAGGGTCATCATGACCCCGCTGCTGAGCTGGCGGCTACCCTGGCGCACTTCGAGGATCCGGAGACGGTCTCTCGCTTCCCCGGGAGATTGGAGTGGCTGGCCGCGCGCATGGGTCGCCCCGCCCCCCACTGCGAGGCCTTCGAGGAAGTCTGGTCCAGGCTCCAGCCCAGGAGTGCGGTCTTTGTCTTTGCCGACGCCTACATCGCCTCTCCCGCCTCCATGTTCGGGCATACCCTTCTGGTCATCCGGGGCGCCCACGGGGCCGATCCCCTTCAGCAGGCCGTGAACTATGCCGCGACCACCCAGGAGACCAATGGTCTTCGCTTCGCCTACCGGGGCATCTTCGGGAAATACCCCGGTGCATACAGCCTCATGCCCTACCACCAGAAGCTGGAGGAATACACTCACACCGAGCACCGGGATCTCTGGGAATATGAACTCAACCTGGACGCAGCGGGCCTGCGCCGCCTGCTGCTGCACCTCTGGGAGGTGCGGGGCATGGGGGCACCCTATTACTTCTTCAGCCGGAACTGCTCGTACGAGGTGCTGCACTTGCTCCAGGTGGCCTGCCCGGATCGGGACTTCTTCCGGGACCTGCCCCCCTGGGTGCTCCCGCTGGACACCCTCCGCGTGGTGGAGGCCTCGGGTCTGGTCCGTTCCGTCCACTGGAGGCCCTCCCTGGCCAACCAGGTCAGGCTCATGGCCGATGGTCTGGACCGGCACTCGACCAGCCGGGCCCTGGCCCTGGGGCGGGGGGCATCCCCGGAAGGGGCCAGCCCCCAGGAACTCGATCTGGCCTCTGCGTGGCTCCAGGCTGAGCGCGCCCGTCTACGGGTCGATCTCCCCACCTACCAGCGGGTGCAGATGGGGTTGCTCCAGGCCCGGGCCAGGCTCGGGGCCGAGGCCGATCCGCCCACCCCTGTTCCGCCGGTGGCACCCCATCTGGCCCACGGCAGCCAGCGTCTGTCCCTGGCCTGGAGCAGGGATGGCGGGCGGGAGGCGTTGGAACTGCGCTGGCGCCCTGCGCTTCACGATTGGATGGATCCGCAGGCGGGCTTTGCGCCCGGGTCAGAGGTCAGCTTCGGCGAGGTGGGGCTCCGCCTCCGCACTGGCGAGGACCGACCCCGGCTGGGGGATGTGCTCCTGCTGAGGGTCCGGGCCTTCCGTCCGGTGGATGCCTTTTTCCAGCCACCTTCATGGACGGCTGGGTTGGGTTGGCGGGAGGAGCACCTGGGGCCCACAGGGGCACCGCGGCGGGTGCTGGCCGGGGATATGGCGGCCGGAGCCACCTGGGGCGGTTCGCGGATCTCAGCCTATCTTCTGGCCGGTGGCGAGGGGCGGGGGGTGCCCGGCGCCTCCACCCTGGCCGTGAACGGCGAAGGGGGCCTGTTGATGGACTGGCGGGACCGCCTCCGGGGCCGTCTCTTCCTCAAGGCGGGGTATCGCTTCCTGGGCCCCGTGGGCACGGATCGTGAAGCCGGGGGCGAAGCCCGGATCCAGCTGGGCCACCAACTCCGCCTGGGGCTGGAACTGAGCCGCAGGGACACTCTCGGCTTCCGACGGACCGAGGGGGGCCTCAGCTGCAGCTGGTATTTCTGAGGGGCGGGCCTATTCCAGCTCGAGGTTGTCGTCCGCCAGGGCCTTGCGGGTCTGGGCATCCCTGAAGGCCAGGAGGCGTTCGCGCACTGCGGGGTCGCCCAGGGCGATGATCTGGGCGGCCAGGATGGCGGAGTTGACGGCTCCGGCCTTGCCGATGGCCAGGGTGGCCACCGGGATGCCCGAGGGCATCTGGGCCGTGGAGAGGAGGGCGTCCATGCCCTCGGTGGCCCAGCCCTTCATGGGGACGCCCAGAATGGGGAGATGGGTCTTGCTGGCGCAGACGCCGGCCAGGTGGGCCGCACCACCGGCTGCGGCGATGATGCACTTCAGGCCACGTCCTTCGGCGTTCTTGCAGTACTCGATCACCTTCTCCGGGGTCCGGTGGGCAGAGGCCACATGGGCCTCGAAGGGGATCTCCAGCTGCCGCAGGGTGCGGGCGCACTCCTGCATGGTGGACCAGTCCGATTTGGACCCCATCAGAATGCCGACGAGGGGGTGTTCCGCCATACTATCTCCCTAACAGGCCTGTCCGCCTTGCTCCAGCTTAGCGGCGGAGGCGGTCGGCTTCCAGATCGGGGGTCCAGTGGACGTGGTGGTGGTCGGTGGCGGGGCTGCGGGCCTGGTGGCAGCCTGGAGGGCTGCGGTAGGGGGGCATCGGGTGCGTCTGGTGGAGGGCGGCAGGGGCCTGGGTGCCAAGCTCCTCATCACGGGAGGGGGACGCTGCAACCTGACTCACGCCGGCGCTTCCCGCGAGCTCCTGAGCGCCTTCCCCAAGGGGCAGTCCCGCTTTCTGAGACCGGCCTTCCATGCCTTCAGCGGCGAGGACCTGCGGGCCCTCTTCCGACGCCTCGGGCTGGAGACGGCCCCCCGGGAGGACGGCCGTGTCTTCCCTGCCCGGGCCGAGCAGGGGGCTGCGGAGGTGGTGGCCTGCCTGGAGGGACTGGTCCGGCAGGCCGGAGTAGAGCTGCACCTGGGCACCCGGGTGACCGGACTCGAGGGGGCGGCTCCCCGTCTGACTGGGCTGGTGCTGGCATCCGGTGAGCGCTTGTGCGCCGATGCCTTCATCCTGGCCACCGGTGGGGCGAGCTATCCGGGTACGGGGTCGACGGGTGAGGGGCTCACCTGGCTGAGGCGACTTGGGCTGCCGGTGGTGCCCTGGCACCCGGCCCTGGCTCCGGTGTCCCTGGAGGAGGCGAGGCCGCAGTGGGAGGGGATCTCCCTCCGCGGGGGCATGCTGGTGATGAGGGCCGGGCGGAGCGGGAAGCGCCTGGCAGCGGCCTCCGGTGACCTGGTGTTCACCCGGAGGGGGGTCAGTGGTCCAGCGGTCCTGGAACTCTCCGCAGCCATCGAGCTGCGTCGCCGCGCGGGGGATGCCTGGCTGAGCTATCAGCCCCTGAAGGGGGAGCAGGAGCTGGAGGCCGAACTCCTGGCCGTCCAGGCGGCTCAGCCTCTGCTGCAGGCCAGCACCTGGGCCCAGCGTCACCTGCCCCAGCGGATGGTCCCCTGGCTCCTGGAGCAGGCCGGACTGCCCCCGGGACAGCGGATGGGGGAGCTTCCTCGGGCCGGGCGGCGTGCTCTGGTGGCCTCCGTGTCGGCGTTCCCCCTGGGGCGCCCCCTACCGATTGAGCTGGATAGGGGGGAGGTCACGGCAGGGGGACTGGCGCTCGGCGCCGTCGACCCCCACTCCATGGCTGTGCAGGGCTGGGACAACCTCCGGGTTTGCGGGGAGCTGCTGGACCTGGATGGGCCGGTCGGGGGCTACAACCTCCAGGCGGCCTTCAGTACCGGCTACTTGGCCGGGAGCTTGTCCTGAGAGGAAGGCTCAACCCTGGGCCTTCTTGAACTGGGCGATGATGTCGTCCACGGACTCCTTCTTTCCGTCTGCTTCCAGGGAGGTGTCGAAGATCTTCTCCTGGGTGGCCACCACCCGGTGCTCGAAGATCTCCCCGGACTGGCCGGGCTCCGCTTCGGTGATCTTGAAGATGACCAGCAGGCGGTTGAGGCCTTCCCGGAACTGCTTGAGGAGCAGGACGACCTTCTCGACCTTCTGGCGGGTGATGTCCTGGAATTGGAGGGTGTTGAGAATCTCGAAGGACTCGTCGGAGACGCTCTGCAGATGGGCGAGGCCGGCCTCCAGATCTACAGGGGGCAGCTTGGTGGTGGTCTGGTGTTCGAAGAGGAAGTCCAGGACCTCCTGGGCCACGACGGTGGGGTTCTCGCCCTGGGATGCACGCTCCAGGAATCCATCGATCTGGGTCTGGAAGTGCTGTTGGGCGGCCTGGGTCTGCTCCAGTGCCCTGGTGGCCTCCCGGAAGCTGCGGCTGGCGTTGTCGGCAGCGGCCATGAGGGTGTCCAGGCGGTTCATGACCTCCTGAGTGGCCGTCTCGGTGTCGGCGGTGATGGCGTCGAGCTGGGCCGCCAGCTCCGGCACCTGGGTGCTCTGCTGCTTCACGGAGGCGTCCAGTTGCTGCAGGTTCGCCATGGTCTGGTTGAGGCTGGTCACCAGGGTGCCGACCTCCCCCTTGGCCTCGAGATCGATCTGCTGGTAGACCCGTCCGTTGATCATGTCCTGGGCGGCCTGGGCCAAGCGGACCAGATTGTTCTGGGCGGAATTCTGGAGTTCGGAGCGGATCGTCTGGATGGTCTCGAGGAGGGCGTCGAGCCGGTTGTCCAGGGCATCGCTGTAGTCCCGGAACTCCCTGAGCAGGGTGTCGGGTTCGACCTCTCCCGCCGGTACACTCTTCAGCTCATCCACGGGTTCCATATTCTCCATGGCTCTCTCCCAGGCGTTCTCACGGGGCCGGACAGACTCTGACAACACTGCCTTCAGTTATTCCACAAGCTTGCATGACATCCCGGGGAACGGCAACTGTCTTGTCATCGTCCATGCACTCGAACTGGGCGGGGATCTGCCATCGCTTCCCTTCCCACTCAAGGCGGATCTTCTGGATGGGGCGGTTCTGGTAGGGTCCCTGGCTGGACCACCAAGCTTCAAGGTCTGCGGGGAGCAGGACATGCTGGATCTTCCTGAACAGGGAAGTCTTCTGTGGGATGACCTTGAGTTCGCGCTCGGGTTCGATGACCTCCAAGCGCCCAGCCTCCCTGAGGATCATGCAGGTCTGGAAGACCGTGACGTCCCCTTCTCCCGAGTTCCGGATGATGTCATTGAAGCTCCTGAACCCATCCAGATGGGGGATCACCCGGTGGTCCTCGGGGAAGAGCCGGAGGTCCCGGGTCAGGGCATCCCCCGCCAAGGGGGTCCAGGGTACGGCGTCGAGGTTGGGGAAGAGACTCTTGAAGCGCTTCCGGGTGTCGGTGGTCCGGGCACCCTCCATCAGAAGGTCGGTGAGGGATCTCTGGATGGTGGTGGGACTGGTGAAGGCCTGGGTAGAGAACTCGAAGAAGCCCTGTTCCCACTGGATGATCTCGAAGGCCGCCCGCTCCCCGGATAGGGAACCCATCTCGGCATGGACCACCTCTCCCTTCCGGACGAAGAGGATGCCCTTCACCCTATCCTGGGAGACGAAGAGTCGGCCTGACTTCCGGTTGAAGTGAAGCAGTTGCAGCACGTCAGCCAGTGCGATGCTCTGCAGACTTCCCCGGAGATGGGACATCTACCGGCCCTCCCTGACCGAGACAAGGGCACCCAGCATCTCCTTGACGGCGCCTTCCATGCCCACCATCAGGGCTCGGCCGATGATGCTGTGACCGATGTTGAGCTCTTCGATTTCTGGGATGGAGGCGATGGGCTGCACGTTCTGCATGTTCAGTCCGTGTCCGGCCAGGACCCGGAGATTCAGCTTCGCGGCCAGGCGGCAGGCCCTGGCCAGGCGCTCCAGTTCCGGGGCTGGATCGGCGGTGCGGGGGAGGTCGGCGTAGACGCCTGTATTGAATTCGACGGCATCGGCTTCGAGGCGCCCTGCCATGGTGACCTGATCGGCCACGGGATCGATGAAGAGGCTCACCCGGATATCCGAAGCGCGCAGCTCGCGGACGATGGAGCGCAGATGCCCCTGGAGGAAGACGGTGTCCAGGCCGCCCTGGGTGGTGAGTTCCTCGCGGGTCTCAGGGACCAGGGTGATCCAGTCGGGACGGAGGGGGATGAGGGTCTCCAGGGTCTCGGCCGAGGCGGCGCACTCCACATTGAGGGGAATGGCCAGCACCTCCCTCAGCAGTCGGACATCCCGTTCTTGGATGTGTCGGCGATCACCGCGGAGGTGGACTGTGATGCCATGGGCACCCGCGCTCTGGGCGAGGAGGGCGGCTGCAATGGGCTCCGGCTCCCTTCCGGCGCGCGCCTGCCTTACGGTGGCCACATGATCGATGTTCACTCCAAGACGCATGCTCAACTGGCTTCTCCCGTCCTATCTCGTGGTCATCGCAAGGTTAACAGGTTTGGAGGAGGGGATGGCCTCAGATGCCCAGGTCCGCCCGGGCGGCCTCCTCAAGGCGGTCCAGGGTGTCCTCCATGAGCCGGGTCTCCCGGGCTTCGACCATGAGGCGCAGTTTGGGTTCGGTCCCCGACCAGCGGACGACGACCCTCAGGGTGTCCCCGAAGTCCGTCTCCATTCGTTTCATAGCCTTCAGCAGGAGGGGGCACTGCTCCACCGGGCGACGGTCCCGGGCGGTGAGGTTGACGAGTTTGAGGGGCCAGGGCTCGAATCGCCAGGACCAGCGTTCCCCCTCTGGACGGGCCAACAGGGCGTGCAGGGCGGCCAGGGCCGTGGCCAGGCCATCCCCGGAGGGGCCCAGGTGCTTCTGGATCAGGTGTCCCGAGGCCTCGGCTGCCAGGTCCCACCCGCACTGGGCGAGCTCCCGCAGCATGAACTTGTCCCCCACCGGGGTGCGGGTGAAGGGGATCCCAGCGTGGCGGAGGGCCGACTCCAGGCCACCATTGCTCATGAGGGTGCCCACGACGCCCGGGACGGCCCGCCCCCTGGCCACTTGGTCCTGGACCAGGAGCCAGAGGAGCTGGTCGCCATCCACCAGGTCGCCCTGGCCATCGACCATAAGGCAGCGGTCCCCGTCTCCGTCAAAGGCGATGCCCAGGGCCGCCCCTTCAGCCAGGACGCGATGACGGAGGCCATCGAGGTGCGTACTTCCCACTCCGACATTGATCCTCTCGCCATCGGCGGGGATGCCGATCCAGCTGAGGCCGGGCCCCTGCAGGAGGGCCGGGGCGAAGGGGGCTGTGGCCCCGTGGGCGCAGTCGACCACCAGGCGGAAGTCCGGGGGCAGGGTGAGGGGGCCGAGGTGGGCGAGGTACTCCTGGACCGGGCTGGCATCGGCGGTGAGGGCGGCGCCGAGGAAAGGGGTGACCGGGGTGGCCTCGAAGGCCCTCTCCACGGCCTCCTCATCCTCCTCTGAGAGCTTCTCTCCCTGATGGTTGAAGCCCTTGATGCCGTTGTCCTGAGGCGGGTTGTGACTGGCGCTTATCATCAGGCCCCAGGATAGGGGACGCCGTGCGGTGACCCAGGCCACAGCCGGGGTGGGGACCATGCCCAGGACCAGGGTGCGGACCTGTCCCGCCAGCCCCTGGACGAAGGCCTCGGCCAGGGCCGTCGAGCTGCAACGGGGGTCCCAGCCCAGGATCAGCTCGGCGATGCCCCGCGCCCGGGCCACTTGGCCCCAGGCAGCTCCCCAACGGACGGTGTCCTCAAGGGTGAGGGGTGCCTTGAGGGCCTCCCCGCGAACGCCGTCGGTGCCGAAGTAGCGCAATGCCATGGACTGGGTCCTCCCTTGATATCAGATATGGATGGTAAGATTATATGTTGATTTCATCAACCACTGTATGGCTTCGGAAGTAGCGGTAGCCCCATGTCATGGCCTGCTGATGGGCTGCACGGGTCAGGCCATCCCGCTCGGTCGGGGGCAGTCCGGGATGGCTGGCCATGCGGGCGAGGAATCGCTTGCGGGAGATGGCGACACAGAAGCCCCAGGCTGGCCAGTCCAGCAGGCCCGGAAGCGCAGGGAGGGCCTTCCAGAGGGCACGGTCCTCCAGATAGGTGGTGCCGAAGCCGAAGCCAGGGTCCAGCAGGATGCGTTCCCGGGGGATCCCGGCTGCCAGGAGGCGATCCCGGACCTCGGCCAGCTCTGCGACGGCCTGCCTGGCGTCCCGGGGGGTGGGGTCATCGTAGGGCGGCATGTGGAAGCCGTCGCCCACCATGCGGCTCCGCATGGCGATCACATCGCAGCCCTGTTCGCAGGCGAGCTGGAGCATGGCCGGGTCCCGGAAGCCGGAGACATCATTCAGGATCGCGACGCCCTGGTCCAGGGCCTGCCTGGCCGTGCTGGCGTGGCGGGTGTCGAGGCTGAGGGGAGTCGCCGGAAAGGTGCGGGTGAGCTCCGCCAGGACCGGGTGAAGCCGCCCCCACTCCTCTTCGGGAGAGACCCGGCCCGCACCGGGACGGGTGCTCTCGGCACCCAGGTCCAGATAGCTGGCCCCGGAACGGACCAGCCGCCCGGCCTGGGCCAGGGCGGCTGTGGGGTCGAAGTACCGGCCGCCGTCACTGAAGGAGTCCGGTGTGATGTTGAGGATGCCCAGGAACTCGGGGGCATCCCCAGGAGTCCAGGCCATCTCAGGCCTGGCTGTCGAGGGCAGCTCCACCCTTGGGGGGCAGGGCCCCGCCGTTCATCAGGGTGGTCACATCGTTGCCGTCCAGGGTCTCGCGGTCCAGGAGGGCCTCGGCGATCCGGACGAGGGCATCCCGGCGCTCGATGAGGATGGTGCGGGCCTTCTCGTAGTTGGAGGTGACGATGTGGTGGATCTCGGAATCGATGAGCTTGGCGGTCTCCTCGCTGATGTCCGAGCGCTGGGTGAAGTCCCGGCCCAGGAAGATCTCCTGGCCGCCCCCGCCGTACTTCAAGGGGCCCAGCTTCTCGCTCATGCCGTATTCGGTGACCATGGATCGAGCCATGTCCGTGGCCTGTTGGATGTCGTTGCTTGCGCCCGTGGAGAACTGGCTGAAGACGAGCTCTTCGGCAAGACGCCCGCCCATGCAGACGGCGATACGGCTCTCCATGTAGGCCTTGGTGGTGTTGTAGCGGTCCCGCTCCGGGAGCTGCCAGGTGACGCCCAGGGCGCGGCCACGGGGGATGATGGTGACCTTGTGTACAGGGTCGCTGTGGGGTACCACGGCGGCGATCACCGTGTGCCCGGCTTCGTGGTAGGCGGTGATCTTCTTGTCCTCGTCGGTCATCACCAGACTGCGACGCTCGCTGCCCATGTAGACCTTGTCCTTGGCGTTCTCGAAGTCCACCATCTCCACCCACTTCTTGTTCATGCGGGCGGCATTGAGGGCGGCCTCATTGCAGAGGTTGGCCAAGTCGGCACCGGCGAAGCCGGGGGTGCCACGGGCGATGACCTCGAGATCGACATCGGGGGCGAGAGGGATCTTTTCGGCGGTGTGGACCTTCAGGATCTCGGTGCGGCCCTTGAGGTCGGGGCGGTCCACCACCACACGGCGGTCGAAGCGACCGGGGCGGAGGAGGGCGGGGTCCAGCACATCGGGGCGGTTGGTGGCAGCGATGAGGATGATGCCCTCGTTGCCTTCGAAGCCGTCCATCTCGACCAGCAGCTGGTTGAGGGTCTGCTCGCGCTCGTCGTGGCCACCGCCCAGGCCGGCACCGCGATGGCGACCGACGGCGTCGATCTCGTCGATGAAGATGATGCAGGGGGCGCTCTTCTTGCCCTGCTCGAAGAGGTCACGCACACGGCTGGCGCCGACGCCCACGAACATCTCCACGAAGTCGGAACCGGAGATGCTGAAGAACTGCACCTTGGCTTCGCCGGCGATGGCCTTGGCCAGCAGGGTCTTGCCGGTCCCCGGAGGGCCCATCAGCAGGAGGCCACGGGGGATCTTGCCACCCAACTTCACGAACTTGGCGGGGTCCTTGAGGAACTCCACCACTTCCTGCAGCTCGGCCTTGGCCTCATCGCAGCCCGCCACATCGGCGAAGGTGATGCGCTTGGCGTTGGTCGCGAGGCCCTTGGCCCGGGCCTTCCCGAAGGAGAGGGCCTTGTTGCCGCCCATCTGGGCCTGGCGCATGAAGACGAACCAGAGGATGACGAAGACCAGCAGGGGGCCCCAGAACATCAGGATGTAGACGAAGTTGTTCTCGCTGGGCTTGGCGGCCTTGAATTCGTCAAGCTTGCCCTCGGTCTTCCAGTCCAGAATGGCCTGGCCCAGGTTCTGGAGCGGGGGGGCGATGGTCTTGAACTTCTCCACCGTGGTGCCGTTGGGCATCTTCTTGGGGCTCTTGTACTGCCCCTCGATGTCCTGGCCCGTGAGGGTGATGGTGCGGTACTGCCCCTCCGTGCCCTCCTGGTAGAAGGTCGAGAAGGGGATCTCGGCGGTATGCCCGTTCTGCGGGATCTGTTTCAAGGCCAGGAGCACCAGGAGGATGATTCCGACCCATACAAGTACGCTTTTCATCATGGAGTTCAAAATCACCTCCAGCTCGTTGTGGCTGAGTTGACAGTCTAGCCTAGCTCAAATGCAGGAACCATCCGGTTGGATCAGGATCAAGACACCATCCTCCCCATGTCTTCGGCTTGCCAGGGCGACGGTTGAGATGGGGCGTCAGCCAGCTGGCCAGATCCCTGAGGTGTTCCGCCTCCCTGCGAAGGCCCCGCTCCCGGAGGGCCGCCTCCAGGACCCAACGCAGCTCCACCGGAGCCCAGGGCCCGCGGAACAGGATGCCCGGCTTGGTGTCGCCACCCGGGAGCCATCTTCCGCCCCGCCAGCTCTCCACCAAGTGGTCGCGGTATTCGATGAGCTCCCGCGCCTGGGCGTGGGTCTCCAGAAGGTGCCTATCCAGGGCAGGGGCCTCCTGGCGGAGGGCAGGGAGGAGCTGTCTCCATCGGTTGCGGGGGGTGAAGGGCTCGGCGTTGGTGGCGTCCTCTCTCCAGGACAGACCTTTGGCCTTCAGATAGGCCCGGAGTCCGGCCCGAGGGCACTCAATGAGGGGGGACCAGCGGAGCTCCTGCCGGGCGGGCAGTGGCGTCAGGGAACCCAGGCCACCCCCCCGGGCAAGCCGGACGAAGACGGTTTCGGTGTGGTCATCAAGGGTGTGCCCGGTGGCCACGGCGGAGGCTCCTGCTGAGCTTGCCTCGCCCCGCAGCCAGTTCCACCGGAGCTCCCGGGCGGCCATCTCCAGGCCCATCCGCTGCCTTTCCGCGTGGGCCCGCACGTTCAGGCGGGCTTCCACCAGATCCAGGTCAAGGCGTCGGCAGAGCTGCCGGACCAGAGCCGCGTCCCCTTCTGCCTCCTCCCGCAGGCCATGATCGGCATGGGCCACCACGAGCTCAAGGCCGAGGCTCTTCCGGACGGCCCACAGAAAGGCCAGGAGGGCCACTGAGTCCCCCCCACCCGAGCAGGCCACCAGAACCCTGCCTGAGGGCAGCTTGTCCCCCCGGGTGCGGATCCGGCTGAGCCAGGTGCTCTCTTGGCGGTTCAAGGTCGGGCCTCGGGGGGGATGGTCCCATGAAGAGAGACCCCCGGTGAGGGGGTCCTGCTGGTCCCGGCGGTCGGGGTCGAACCGACACGACCGTGAAGTCGGCGGATTTTGAGTCCGCTGCGTCTGCCATTCCGCCACGCCGGGAGGGCAGACAGTGTAGCACGGGGGTTGCGCTCCTGTGTGCCCCCAAATCCGGCGTCATTACAGTGATTGGTCAGGCCTCCCTCTTCCGGGATTCCCTGGTTTCCGGGCGGAAGTCCCTCGCGTATCATGGGGCCGATACCTCTTGTTGCGAGTCCTGTTGTCCCGGGACGACAGGGTCGGTCCACCCCACTTTCCTTTGCCGAAAGGTTCCCATGCTGCGCCGAACGATCCAGGTCGACGAACGACTGCCCTTCTCCCAGACGCTGCCGCTCAGCCTCCAGCATCTGTTCGCCATGTTCGGCGCCACGGTGCTGGTCCCCTTTCTCTTCAAGGTGAACCCGGCCACCTGCCTTCTGATGAACGGTGTGGGCACCCTGATCTACCTCTTCATCTGCAAAGGCAAGATTCCCGCATATCTGGGCTCCAGCTTTGCCTTCATCGCCCCGGTCTTCGCTGTGATGGCCAAGCCTGAGTTCGGGGGCTACGCCGCGGCCCAGGCCGGCTTCATCGCCTTCGGCATCTTCTTCATCATTGTCAGCCAGGTGGTCCGGGTGGCCGGTACCCGCTGGATCGATGTGATCTTCCCCCCTGCGGCCATGGGAGCCATCGTCGCCATCATCGGCCTGGAGCTGGCCCCCGCCGCCGCCAACATGGCCGGGCTCACCGGCCAGGTGGGCCCCACCTTCACCGTGGGCTCGGCCGTCACCATCTCCATGGTCACCCTGCTGGTCACCATCCTCTGTTCGGTGCTCCTGCGGGGCTTTCTGGCGGTCATCCCCGTCCTCCTCGGCGTGGTGGGCGGCACCGTCCTCTCCCTGATCATGGGGAAGGTGGACCTGGCCTCCATCGCCGCAGCGCCCTGGTTCCAGGTGCCCACCCTCTACAAGCCCGTCTTCCATACCCAGGCCATCATGATGATCATGCCTGCTGCCCTGGTGGTACTGGCCGAGCATGTGGGCCACCTGATGGTGACCGGCAACATCGTGGGCCGGGACCTGATGAAGCAGCCTGGACTCCACCGCTCCCTCCTGGGTGACGGCATCTCGAACGTGCTCTCTGGTCTCACCGGTGCCACCCCCAACACGACCTACGGCGAGAACATCGGCGTCATGGCCATCACCAAGGTCTACAGCGTCTGGGTCATCGGGGGCGCCGCTATCATCGCGGTCCTGGTGAGCTTCTGCGGCAAGATCGCCGCCGCCATCCGGGCCATCCCCGTGCCGGTCATGGGCGGAGTCTGCCTCCTCCTCTTCGGCGTCATCGCCGCCGCTGGCATTCGCATGCTGGTGGAGCAGAAGGTGGACTACACCAAGCCCCGCAACCTGGTGCTCACCAGCGTGGTCCTGGTCAGCGGCATCAGCGGTGCCGCGGTGAAGCTCGGCACGGTGGAGCTCAAGGGCATGGCCCTGGGCACGGTGGTGGCCATCGTCCTGAGCCTGGCCTTCTGGATCTTCGACAAGGTCGGGATCAGCAACGAGCCGGCAGCCGCCGAGTAGTCCAGGTCCTCCGGAAGGGAAAGGCCTCTCCTGCGGGGGAGGCCTTTCCCTTCCTGGGCCGGCTAGATCTCAGCCCCCACACTGCTCGATGAAGCGCCGTGACTGGGCCAGGGCCTGCAGCTCGAAGAGCCGGGAGCCCTCCACGAGGCGGAGGCGCTCCTGGCGCACCCAGGCGGCAAAGGCCGTCTCCTCCTTGTAGATCCACTCGATGCCCCAGCGGAGGCTCGGGAGGGCGGCGGCCAGGTGTTCGGGAAAGGGCAGGGGGTCCTCTGGAGCCATGCCCAGACTGGTGGCCTGGATCACGCCCACCGGCTGGAAGGCCTCGATTTCGACAGGGCTCAGGGGCTCCCGGCGGGAGAGCAGGAGGGCGGGGCGTCCTGCGGCCTCCACCACCGCCTTGGAACTGAGGGCAACGCCTCCACTCCCCAGTACGAGGACCGGGCCCTTGGGAAGCTCGGAGAGGCTGGATTCCAGGGCCTCTGCATCGGTATTGGCGGCCTGGAATGTCTCTGCCGGGGATCTGCGCCAGAGGGTGTTGAGGGGGCCCTTGAGGCCCAGGAGGGCGGGGACCGTCTCCTTGAGGGGCATGGTGAGGCTTGCCCCCAGCATGCCCAGGGCCTCCATGGCCTCCAGGGCCTCTTCGGCGTCCCCGCACTCCAGAGGGAGATAGAGCAGGTCCTTCAGGCTCCGCTGGAAGCGTTCATTATGAAAGGCGGGGCCTTTGGAGTGCATGACGGGAGAGCCCAGGACGCCACAGAGGCCGAAGGAGGGGGTGAGCCGATGACATCGCCAGGTCCGCATGGTGCTCAGGGGGACCTGGCCAGGGGCGGCCGGGGGTAGGTCGTCAGGGGCTGCATAGGTGCAGATGCCGCCCCAGGCGCCCTGCAGGCAGCGGCTGGCGATGCCCTTGGCGCCCATGAGGAAGGCCGTCAGCGGGATCTGGTGGTCTCTGGCCCAGGCGAGGAGGGGCTTGAGGAGAGCATTGTCAGGCTGGCGCCCGGCATGGCCGACCCACTTGAAGGCATCCCCAGAGGGGAGATTTTTGAGCCGCTCTTCCAGATCGAAGACCCCGGGAGAGACATGGACGCTGCGGAGGATCCGGATGTGGGTCCGGCTCTCCTGGAGCCATTCAGGGACCTCCAGATCCCACTCCCAGTCCATCCAGGTGGGTTTGGAGTCCGCGGCAAGCCTCATCAACTCCTGGCGCCCTGTCTCGTCTGCATCGGGCCAGCGCCCGCCATCCGAGACCCGGCGGCAGGTGACCAGGCAGCGCCGACGCAGGCTGCGGATCGCGTTCTCCAGATCCAGGCCCGGGAAGAGGTCCAGACGCAGCTCAGGCATGGCCTCGGGCGGCAGGGTCCTCGCGCAGGCCAGGGCCTCATCCCAGGAGGGCTGGCAGAGGGTCACGAGGTAGAAGGGGAGGGTGCTCATCGGGTTTCGCTCCGCTTGGCTGCCTGCCAGGCCGCCTCGAGGCTGCCTGGATCCTGGGCCTCCCAGCCCCCCTTTGCCATGGCCATGTCCTCGACGGCGGTGAAACGCCCCCGGAAGCGCCTGATCTGACGTCTGAGGGCGAGATCCGGGTCCAGGCCCTTCTTCCGGGCCCACTGGACGAGGCTGAAGAGGACATCCCCGAATTCGGCTTCGACCCTTTCCATGTCCGATTCCGCCTGGAGTTCCCCAATCTCTTCCCGGACCTTGTCCAGTACGCCCTCCAGGTCCGGCCAGTCGAAGCCGACCTTGGCGCAGCGGTGGCCGATCTCAAAGGCCTCATCCAGGGGGGATAGGCTGGGGGTCATGCCGTCCAGGAGCCGCTTGTGCTGTTCCTGGCCCAGGTCCGCCTTCTCCTGCTTCTTGATGGCCGCCCAGTTGACCAGGACATCCTCGGCACTCTCCACATCGACATCGGCGAAGACATGCGGATGGCGCCGTACGAGCTTCTCCACCCCCATCCGCTCAACATCGTGCAGGTCCCAGGCGCCCCGTTCCTGGGCGAGCTGGGCGTGGAAGGCGATCTGGAGCCAGAGGTCACCCAGTTCCTCGCACAGGTGGCGCTCCAGCTCCGGGTCGCCGGGTCGGTGGGCGGCGATGGCGTCCAAGGTCTCCGCCGCCTCCTCGCGGAGGTGCTCGGCCAGGGTCTGGTGGTCCTGCTTGGCATCCCAGGGGCAGCCCCGCACGGGGTCCCGCAGGATGGTCATGATGGCTCGCAGGGTGCTTGGTTTCATGGCCTCAGTGTACCGACGCCACCGCCGCAGAGTCACCCCCCTGGCACCCTTGCAGGGAGAGGAGGGCGGAACACCGGAGGGAATCCCCTCCAACAACCCAACCTTCAGACACCCAACGGTATTTCGCCCCTCGCCATTGGATGCTTGGAAGGGAGCCGGGGGTACGCTCATCGTCTCTGGTTGATGATCACTTCCACCTGATGGGCTCCGAAGACGATGTTGATGCAGTGCGCCTCGGGGTGGGGCACCACATAGCCGCCGCTCTCCTGGGCCACTTTGGAGAAGAGGACCAGGAGCTGCTCAGGGATGGAGGGGTCCTCCGGGGACTTGGGGATGAGAAGAGGTCGGGTCTCTGACATGGGGCTCTGCCTTTCGGGTGTGCACCCAATGTGGTGCGATCGTGGTGACGCCGCAAGGCGTTGGAGCTGCCCTGGTTGAAATGTCCGTGGCGGGCATTTTCCCCCTACCGCCCAGGGGCTTTGAACCTACATTTCGCGTTGGGAACCACCCCAGTCTATTGCTGCGGAAATGAGGTCCGCCATGTCAAAGCCACTCTCCTCCCTCCCCCCCAGTGTCGAGATCCGGCTTGCCGGTTGGGCCCGGATCCAGGAAGGCGCCCATCCAACTCCGGAGCGGAAGCTCCGTCCCACCATCACCATCTCCCGTGAGTTCGGTTGCGAGGGGTACCCGGTGGCCGAGAAGCTCAAGGTGCTGCTCGAGGCCTCCACAGGTGAGTCCTGGACGCTGTTCGACAAGGCTCTTATCGAGCGGGTCGCCCAGGATGAGGGAATCTCCCTCAGGCTGCTCCGCAATCTTGGCGATACGACCCATCTTTTGGAGGCTCTGGGGCTGAATGCCAGCGATCACGTGACCCATGATGCCGCCTTCGAGCAGATCGCCAAGCACATCATCCGACTTGCGGCTGTGGGCAATGCCATCATCGTCGGCCGCGGGGGAGCGGTGCTCTGCCATGCCCTCAAGAACTGCTTCCATTTCCGCCTCGAGGCGGGGCTCCTCTGGCGGATCCAGTCCATGGCCGACCGGCTCTGTGTTTCCCAGGAGGAGGCCCGGGACATCGTGAAGAAGAACACCAAGATCCGGGAGAAGTTCATCAGCGACTGTCTCGGGGTCGATATCTCCGATCTGAAGTTCCATGACGCAATCTTCAACAATGAGCGTAACTCTGCAGAGGTCATCGCTCAGGGCATCCTGGCCTACGTCAAGGCAGCCTGGAGCGAGCCCGGGTATTTCAAGTAGATTCGTGTGAATCATCCATGATGTTCTTCGGGCTTTGGGCCTAGAATGAAACCCGGGGAGCCCCCGGATGCCATTCCAACGATCTGCCTGCTTCATGCTCTGTCTCTCCCTGGCGCCCGGATGCGGCACCAGGGACCTCGCCCCGGAGGGCTTCAGTGCCCGGGAATGGGCTTCCGTGCGGAACCAGGACCCCCGCATGGCCGGAGCCCATGAGTGGATCAATGCAGATCGCCATCGCAGGGAACTCCGGGCCAAGGCGGCAGAGGCCTGCTTCAGGGCCTATGCCTTCTCCCATCCCCATCCGGATGATCTCCTGACGGATTTTGCAGCCCGGCGGCGCTACTACCGGACTCTGAACTCCACCTGGCTGCCGGACCTGGCCCTCAGGGCCCGAGGGGGGGAGGGTGACTTTGCTGTCCTGCTGGCCCGGGCCCTCCGGGAAGAGGAGGGGCGGTGCTGGAGTCCCGAATCCCGCAGGGCGCTGGACCAGGCAGCCCGGGCTATAGCACCTTCGGCACCCTGAAGCAGCCGAGTTCGCTTGAGGGCGCGTTGCCAAGGGCCTCGGCCTGGGTGAGGCCCTCCACCGGGAGATCCTCCCGCCTGCGTAAGGGCAGGGCTTGGCCATGGGTGGTGGGCTCGACCGCCGCGAGGTCCAGGGCCTCCAGGCTCTGGGCGTGCTCCAGCAGGCGGGCCATGGCCTTCCGCATGGGCTCGACCTCCTCCTCCCGGAGGCTCAGGTGGGTCAGCTGGGCGCAGCGCAGCACATCTTCCCGGGTGACTGCCATGGGAGTCTCCTGTCTCAGAATTTCAGGTCTGCATCGGCGTTGAGGGCCCAGGGATCTCCGGAGAGGGGCAGCAGGGCTCCTGCTGCGGCGACCATGGCCCCGTTGTCGGTGCACAGCCTCGGCTCGGGGATGGCCAGCTGGAGTCCCAGTTTTTGGGCCGTCCTGGCGGCTCGGGCGCGGAGCTCGGAGTTGCAGGCCACGCCGCCGGAGATGGCCATGCTCCGGGCACCCGTGGCCGCGGCCCATTCCGGGACGGGCTTGAGGAGCCAGGCGGCCACGGTCTCATTGAGGCTGCGGCAGAGGGCCTGGACTCTGGGGTCATCCGGTCCGGCGCTTTCCAGGCCGGGTTCCTCGGCGATCCGCAGCTTCATGGCCGTCTTGAGGCCAGAGAAGCTCCAGGAGGGTCGGCCATCCCGGAATTTGGGGGGGGTGAAAGGCCGGGCGGCCTTCTCTGCGCGCTGAGCGCAGCGGTCCACGATGGGTCCCCCGGGATAGCCGAGTCCCAGCATCCTGGCGGTTTTGTCGAAGGCCTCGCCGGCGGCATCGTCCCGGGTCTTCTGCAGCAACTCCAGGTGGGTCCAGTCTTCGGCGCGGTAGAGATGGGTGTGCCCACCGGAGACCAGCAGCACCAGGGCGGGGAAGGCCAAGTCCGGAGCGCCGAAGCGGGCGGCGTTGAGGTGTCCCAGCAGGTGGTGGACCCCCAGCCAGGGGATGCCCTTCCGCCAGGCCATGGCCTTGGAGGCGCTGAAGGTGGTCAGGAGACTGCCCACCAGTCCGGGACCTTGGGTCACTGCGATCCGGTCCAGGGCCTCCAGGGTGAGGCCAGCCTGGGTGAGGGCTTCGGAGACCACGCCGCCGACGTTCAGAAGGTGGTCCCTGGCCGCCAGCTCCGGGACCACGCCCCCATAGGGGGCATGCAGCTCATCCTGGCTGCGCCGGACCAGGGAGAGGATCTCCGGGCCGGCAGGGGTTTCCCGGACCACTGCGGCGGAGCAGTCATCACAGGAGGACTCGAGACCGAGGAGGAGCATGCGGATTCCTTGCCAGCGCACCGGGCACCCGGAAAGTCTAGCGTACCGCCCCGGATCGGCCCTCTTGGGGGGGGCATGCTGTTTGGCAATCAACCTTATCGATTTCTGCAATCGGAACATATCATTGCTAGGATTCCAAAAATCGATGACAGGCCGTGCTAGTCTTTTCTCGTGAAATACATATCGTTTTGGGTTGAGCTTTTGATTGCATATTAAATTGAGTAATTAGACGATTTGGTTTTTGATTGGCGTCTGCTGGTCACCTCATAGTCTTTTGTTTAGGCTTGTGTGGGGTGCCTCTGTCTTGATTTTGTAATAAAAAAAATTATTAACACGATGTCTGTGATGGGTGGTGTTGTGATGAGAAAATTGATAACAGCTGAATCCGCAGCGGGGCTGATCGCCGACGGAGCCACGGTCGGGGTGAGTGCCCTGGGGCTGGCGGGCTGGGCCGAGGAGGTGGCCCGGGCCATTGAGCAGCGATTCCTGGCTGGGGGTCATCCCCGAGGGATCACCCTGGTCCATGGCTCGGCCGTGGGTGACTGGAAGGAGCGGGGGACGACCCGCTTTGGGAAGGCCGGCCTGATCAAGCGCTGGATCGGGGGCATCCTGGGTTCCTCCGCTGGACTCTCGAAGCTCCTGGTGGAGAATCAGCTCGAGGGCTACTGCCTTCCCCAGGGTGTGATCATCCAGCTTTGGCGTGAGATCGCCGCTGGACGCCCGGGGCTGTTGACCAAGGTGGGGCTGGGCACCTTCGTGGATCCGAGGGTGGAGGGCGGTCGCATGAACGCCGCCGCCACAGAGGACATCGTGAAGGTGGTGGACTTCGAGGGGGAGGAATACCTCTTCTACAGGTCCTTTCCGGTGGATGTCGCCCTGATCCGCGGCACCTGCGCCGACGAGAACGGGAACATCACCATGTCCAACGAGGGGATGCTCCTGGAGGCGCTGCCCCTGGCCCAGGCCGCCCGGAATTCCGGCGGGATCGTCATCGCGCAGGTGGAGCACCTCGTCAAGAACGGCACCCTCCATCCCAAGGATGTGAAAGTCCCAGGGATCCTGGTGGATCACGTGGTCCAGGCCTCTTCCCAGGACTGTTCCTGGCAGACGGAAGGACTCTACTACAGCCCGGCCTTCGCCGGGGACATCAAGGTTCCCCTGGGCTCTCTTCCAGAGCTGGCGCTGGATGAGCGGAAGATCATCGCCCGGCGGGCGGCCATGGAGCTCTCGGAAGGGAATGTCGTGAACCTGGGGATCGGGATACCCACGGATGTGGCGGCCGTGGCCGCTGAGGAAGGGGCCTCCGAGCTGATCACCCTGACCACGGAGGGGGGCGGAATCGGCGGGGTGCCCGCCAGCCAGCCCAACTTCGGTCATGCCTACAATGCCGAGGCGATCATTGAGCACCATGCCCAGTTCGACTTCTACGATGGCGGCGGGCTGGATGTGGCCTTTCTCGGCTTCGCCCAGACCGATCCCGACGGAAACGTGAATGTCAGCCGCTTCAGGGGCAGGCCCAATGGCTGCGGGGGCTTCATCAACATCACCCAGAGCTCCAAGAAGATCGTCTTCTGCGGGTCTTTCACGGCAGGGGGGCTCAAGGTGGAGGCCCGCAACGGGAGGCTGGTGATCCTCCAGGAGGGCAAGAGCACCAAGTTCTGCCGTGAGGTCGAGCAGATCACCTTCAGCGGCCGGTACGCCGCCCAGATCCACCAGCCCGTGCTCTACGTGACCGAGCGGGCGGTCTTCAGTCTGGAGCAGGGGGAGCTGACCCTGGTCGAGATCGCACCCGGAGTGGACCTGGAGAAGGACATCCTGGCCCACATGGCCTTCAGGCCCAGGATCGCCAGGGAACTCCGTCTCATGCCCGCGGAACTCTTCAACCCCGCCTGGGGCGGGTTGAAGGAACTCATCACGAAAGGTGTGGAGCGGATCGCCTGATCCCCTCCACGGGTTTCCCCTGAACACGCGCGCCTTCCCGGGCGCAGGCAGCAGCCAGGAGATTGCGGATGCAATTCGAGCTTTCAGAAGAGAACAGGATGGTCCAGAAGCTGGCCAGGCAGGTCGCCGAGACCTTCATCGCCCCCAGTGTCCAGGAGCGCGACGAAGAGGAGCGTTTCGACCGCGCCCTCTTTGACAAGGTGGCCAGCTACGGGCTCCAGGGTGTCCATTACCCTGACCAGTACGGCGGGGCCGGGGGTGACTACCTGAGCTACATCATCGCCACGGAGGAGATCGCCCGGGTGGATGTCTCCCTCTGTATCTCCATCGGGGGAGGTGGACTGGGGGGCTTCCCCATCTCCATGCATGGCACCGAGGAACAGAAGCAGAAGTACCTCCGTCCCCTGGTGGAGGGCAGCGCCCTGGGCGGCTTCGCCCTCACGGAACCCGGGGCGGGGAGCGATGCTTCCGCCCAGCAGACCACTGCTGTCCTGGACGGTGACTGCTGGGTTATCAACGGCACCAAGTGCTTCATCAGCAATTATGCCGATATCTACCTGGTCATCGCCGTGACCGACCGCAGCAAGGGGCTCAAAGGGCTGAGCTGCTTCATCGTCGAGAAGGGTACCCCGGGCTTCTCCATGGGCAAGAAGGAGCACAAGATGGGCCTGCGCTCCGCGGTAACGACCGAGATCATCCTGCAGGATGTGCGGGTCCCCAAGGCCAATCTCCTGGGCAAGGAGGGGGGTGCCTTCAAATACTGCATGCAGACCCTGGATGTCGGCCGCATTGGCTGTGCGGCCCAGGCGCTCGGCATCGCCCAGGCCGCCCTGGATCACTCCATCCGCTACGCCAAGGAGCGCCAGCAGTTCGGCAAGCCCGTCGCCGCCAACCAGGGCGTGTCCTTCATGCTGGCGGACATGGCCACCAAGGTGGAGGCCTCCCGACTCCTCACCTACCGGGCCGCCTGTCTCAAGCAGAGGGGCCTGCCCTTCGGCAAGGAGGCGGCCATGGCCAAGAAGTTCGCCACGGACACAGCCATGGAGGTCACGACTGATGCGGTGCAGATCTTCGGTGGTTATGGCTACAGTCGGGAATACCCGGTGGAGAAGCTGATGCGGGATGCCAAGGTCCATCAGATCTTCGAGGGGACCAACCAGATCCAGCGCATGGTCATCGCCGGCCATCTGCTAAAGTAGACCCTTCAAATCCCCACTCGGTACAGCATTCTGGAGGTATTGGACCCAATGAATATCATCGTCTGCATCAAACAGGTGCCCGACACCACCGAGGTCCGGATTGATCCCGTGACCAATACCCTGGTGAGGCAGGGCGTCCCGAGCATCGTGAATCCCTTCGATGCCCACGCCCTGGAGGCCGCCCTCCAGCTGCGCGAGCTTCATGGCGGCAAGGTCACGGTCCTCACCATGGGCCCCCCCCAGGCCAAGGAAGCCCTCAAGGAGTGCCTGGCCATGGGTGCCGATGAGGCGGTGCTGGTGAGCGACCGGGCCTTCGGCGGTGCCGACACCCTGGCCACCAGCTACACGCTGGCCGCTGCGGTCCGCAAGATCGGCCAGTTCGACCTCATCCTCTGTGGCAAGCAGGCCATCGATGGCGATACGGCCCAGGTGGGCCCCGAGATGGCTGAGCACCTCGGCCTGCCCCAGTTCACCTACGTCTCCCGCCTCGAGATCGAGGAGGGCACGGTCAAGGTCCAGCGAGAGCAGGAGGAGTGCTTCGAGATCCTCACGGGCAGCCTTCCCATGGTCATCACCGTGGTCAAGACCATCAATGAACCCCGCTACAGCACCTGCCGGGGCGTGCTCCGGGCGCTGCGCACCCCCATCACCACCTTCACGGTCGAGGATCTGGCTGTGGACGCGGCCAAGCTGGGACTCAAGGGCTCCCCCACCCAGGTGCGCCGGATCTTCAGCCCTGAGAAGCGCTCGGACGGTACCAAGATCCAGAAAGCCACGGCTCGGGAGTCCGTCGCCGAACTGATGCAGAAACTCGCTGAAGCCAAGATCATCTAGGAAGGAACCCAGAAAATGGCCGTGAAGGTTCTTGAAGACAAATGCGTAGGCTGCTCCGCCTGCGTGAGCACCTGCCCCTTTGATGCCATCTCCATGGAGGGTCCCACCGCGGTGATCGGGCCCGCCTGCACCCAGTGCGGCGCCTGCGTCGAGGTCTGCCCCGTCTCCGCCATCATCCGTGAGGTGGAGGAGAAGGTGGTCGCGGTGGACAAGACCGCTTACAAGGGCGTGTGGGTCTACCTGGAGCTCCATGAGGGCACCCCCCGCAGCGTGGGCCTCGAGCTCATCGGGGAGGGCCGCAAGCTCGCCGATGAGCTGGATGAGAAGCTCTCCGCCGTGATCATCGGTTCCGGCGTCGAGGGCGTCGCCAGGGAGGCCTTCGCCTGCGGTGTGGACCAGGTCTACTTGGTCGACGCTCCTGAGTTGCAGCACTACAGCACCGACGGCTTCACCATCGCCCTGTCTGACCTCATCGAAACCTACCATCCCTCCGTGATCCTCCTGGGTGCTACCAATGACGGCCGTGATCTCGGTCCCAGGGTGGCCTGCCGTGTGAGCACCGGCCTCACCGCCGACTGCACCGGCCTGGGCATCGACGAGGCCACCGGTCTGGTGGCCTGGACCCGTCCTGCCTTCGGGGGCAACATCATGGCCACCATCCTGTGCCCTGATCACCGTCCCCAGATGGGCACCGTGCGTCCTTCGGTGTTCAAGAAGCCTGTCCCTGACTACAGCCGCAGTGGTGAGATCATCCGCGTCCCCAGCAAGGTCAATGCGGCGGACATCCGCACCCGTCTGCTGGAAGTGGTGAAGCTGCAGGGTGCCGTCTGCAACCTGGAGGAGGCCGAGGTCATCGTCTCCGGTGGCCGTGGTCTCAAGAAGCCCGAGCACTTCGCCCTGATCCAGGAGCTGGCTGATGTCCTGGGTGGGGCCGTGGGTGCCTCCCGTGCCGCGGTGGATGCAGGCTGGATCCCCCACATGCACCAGGTGGGCCAGACCGGCAAGACCGTGGGACCGAAGATCTACTTCGCCATCGGCATCTCCGGCGCCATCCAGCACGTGGCGGGCATGTCCTCCTCTGATCTCATCATTGCGGTGAACAAGGATCCCCACGCCCCCATCTTCGACATCGCCACCTTTGGGATTGTTGGTGATGCGGTGGAGGTGCTGCCCCTCATGATCGAGGAGTTCCGGAAGGTCAAGGCCCAGGGCTGAAGCTGACGCGTAATTTAAAGGAAGCGGGGTCTTTGGGCCCCGCTTTCGCGTTGGGTGGCGTGAGGCTGTGGGTTCGACTGGTCCAGAGGGCTCGGCCGGCTCAGGGGGGTGGGATCGGGAAGTCCGCTCGGCAGGGAAAGCTCTTCGCCATCCTCGTCCGCATGCCCCTCTTTTCCCTGTATGCATCAGCTGTTTGGCCATGGAGGCGGGGATGGGGACCATGAGGTCCCCGATGAAGCAGGGACTTCACCCCCGGCATCTCATGCTACGGCAGCGTTTCTGGTAGGCTTCCAGCCAAGGCAGCGACGCAAATTCGGGAGAATCAACATGGTGGCATCCAGCAAGAAGGTCTTTGTCCTGGACACGAATGTCCTGCTCCACGACCCGATGGCCATCTTCCACTTCCAGGAACATGACATCGTCATTCCCATCGTGGTCATCGAGGAGATCGACAGTTTCAAGAAGGACCAGACCGAGAAGGGGCGCAACGCCCGTATGGTCTCGCGCCAGATCGACAAGCTCCGGGGCCTGGGCACCCTCAGCCAGGGGGTGACGCTGGAGGGTGGGGGCAGTCTGAAGGTCGATGTGGCTGTACACTCACCCGAGTCCTCCCTCGCAGTGCTGGACAAGCACAAGGCCGACAATCAGATCCTGGGGTGTGCCCTGGACCTGTACAAGGTCCGCAAGGAGAAGGTGGTTCTGGTGACCAAGGACACCAACCTCCGCATCAAGGCTGATGCCGCGGGGGTCCTGGCCGAGGACTACACCACCGATCGGGTGGAGGTGGAGGACCTCTATCCGGGGACAGCGAGCTGGACCGTGGACGCCAGCCTCATCGATATGCTCTATGACGGCGGGCTCCTGCCGGAGGGGGGGGAGCGCTTCCTGCCCAACCAGTTCGTCTCCCTGGTGGACGCGGCTGATGGCAATCACACCGCAGCGGCCCGTTTCATGGCCGATGACGGACGCCTGCACCCCCTCAAGCACCTGGAATCCATCCCCTGGGGCATCAAGCCCCGGAACCGGGAACAGCAGTTCGCGCTGGATCTTCTGCTGGATGATGCCATCCAGGTGGTGACCCTCCTGGGCAAGGCAGGGACAGGCAAGACCCTCTTGGCCATCGCAGCCGGGCTCCAGCAGGTGGTGGACGATGAACGCTACAATAAGCTCCTGGTGAGCCGTCCGGTGATGCCCATGGGAAGGGACCTGGGTTTCCTGCCCGGGGATGTGGAGGAGAAGCTCCGACCTTACATGCAGCCCATTTACGACAATCTGGACTTCATCGTCGGCGCCAATACGGAGATGCGCCGACGCACCAGCATGACCGTAGCCCAGCTGGAGGAGGGCAGCTACCTCGCGGTGGAGCCCCTCACCTACATCCGCGGACGCAGCATCCCGAACCAGTTCATCATTGTGGACGAGGCCCAGAACCTCACGCCCCACGAGGTCAAGACCATCCTCACCCGGGCGGGGGAGGGCACCAAGATCGTGCTGACCGGCGATCCCTACCAGATCGACAATCCCTATGTGGACTCCAGTACCAACGGGCTCAGCTTCCTGGCCGAGCACTTCAAGCAGGTGCCCCTGGCCGGTCATGTGTCCCTGCTCAAAGGCGAGCGCAGCCAGTTGGCGGAACTCGCCAGCAACCTGCTTTAGGAGAACATCTTGGTGGATCAGAGCTGGGATGGCGGGGGGCTTCCCCCGAAGAAGAAGGGCATGTCCTCCCTGGCCAAGGTGGGCATCGGGCTCCTCGCGGCCTTTGTGCTGTTCGTGGGGCTCTGTTTCGGGGCGGGGTACTGGATGTACCGTACGGCAAGCCGGTCGGTACATCATGGGTGGGACATCATGCGCCAGACGGCCGAGCAGCTGAAGACCGAGGAGGGCGCCCGGAGGATCTATGCCGAAAACCCTGCGCTCTCCCGGGACTACCCCACTCAGGAGGGCTTCCTGGAGGCTGCCGGCGGCTGGCGGGCGAAGCTGGGATCCATTCCCTCCCAGCTTCCGGATATGGAGACCATGCAGGACCCCAAGAACCAGGGCACCCTGGATCTTCGTCGCCATTATGGCGGCGGGGTCAAGGAGGGGATCGGGATCACCTACGCCACCCAGGGTGGGGGCCGGATCGTCATCGAGATCGCCGATGGAAAGCTGACCAGCCTCCGCGTGGACTAGGGGGGCCGGAATGCTCTGGATGAAGCGCTCCATTTAAGCCAAGATGCTTTCATGAGTTCCGCTTCGATCCAGGATTCCCTAGACCTTCTCCTCAAGGGCACGGTGACGTGCCACACCCAGGAGGCCCTCAAGGCCAGACTCGCCCAGGGGCGGCCCCTCAGGGTCAAGGCGGGCTTTGATCCCACGGCCCCGGATCTCCACCTCGGGCACGGGGTGCTGCTGCGGAAGATGGCCCAGTTCCAGAAGCTCGGCCACACCGTGATCTTCCTCATCGGCGACTTCACCGCCATGATCGGCGATCCCACGGGCAAGAAGGCCACCCGCCCGCCCCTCACCCGGGACGAGATCAACGCCAATGCCGAGACCTACAAGTCCCAGGTCTTCAAGATCCTCGACCCCGAGAAGACTGAGGTCCGCTTCAACAGCGAGTGGTCCGATCCGCTGCACGGACCCGATTGGATCCGTCTGGCCTCCAAGTTCACCGTGGCTCAGATGCTGGAGCGCAATGACTTCCAGAAGCGGATGGCTGAGAATCAACCCATCAGCTTCCACGAGCTCCTCTACCCCCTCATGCAGGCCTATGACTCCGTTGCCCTCAAGGCCGATGTGGAGCTGGGGGGCAATGACCAGCTCTTCAACCTGATGCGGGGGCGGGACCTGCAGGAGTCCCTGGGGCAGCCTGCCCAGATCGTCCTGACGGTGCCCCTGCTCCTCGGCCTCGATGGCGTGGAGAAGATGTCCAAGTCCCTGGGCAACTACATCGGCTTCTTCGAGGATGCCGATACCCAGTTCGGCAAGGCCATGAGCATCTCCGACACCCTCATGTGGGACTGGTACCTGCTGCTCACCGACAAGCTCCCTGCGGAGATCGAGGCCCTCAAGGAGGGGCATCCCATGGAGGCCAAAAAGGCCCTGGCCCGGGAGATCGTCGCCCAGTTCCATGGCGATGATGCCGCCCGGCAGGCCCAGGAACATTGGGTGCGCCGCTTCTCGGAGCGGAAGACCGACGACGCCCCCGAAGTGGAGCTGGCCGCCGCGGCAGAGGGGCTTCCTCTGACCCGTCTGCTGGTGGAGCGGGGCATGGTGGGCAGCCGTCGGGATGCCGAGCGTCTCATCGCCCAGGGGGCCGTGAGCCTGGACGGTGAGAAGGTGACCGATCCTCAGCTCCGGGTGGTCCTGAAATCCGGTGATTCCCGGCTGGTGAAGGCCGGCAAACTCAAACTCGAACGGTGGGTGGTGCGATGACCCTGACGGCCCTGCTGGATCTCTTCAGACATCAGCGCGAAGGCGCGACGGGTGTATGGAAACTGGGGCAGGAGCCGTTCCGGACGATCTTCTTCGACGCCGGAGACATCGTCTTCGCCCAGAGCAGCCATCCCGAGGATCGGCTCACGAGCCTTCTCGTCGAGCGGGGCAAGCTCACCCAGACCCAGATGGACTATGCCCTGGGCAACCTGAAGCAGGGCATGAGCATCGGGAAGAATCTCATTGAAATGGGCTTCATCACCCAGCGGGATCTGCTCGAGATGGCCCGGCTGCAGGTGGAGCGGGTGGTCCAGGGCTCCCTGGGGACCCCCGATCAGGTCCCCGGCTTCAGCGCCCGGGAACTGGAGAGTTCCGTGGTGCGCCTCCCTCTGGATACGCCCCTGCTGCTCCTCAACGGGCTGCTGGCCCTGAGGGACCGGGAGGCGATCCTCGAGACCCTGGGTCCCCTCAACCAAGTCGTCTTGCTGCAGGGGCGGCAGCTCTCCCAGATGAATCTTCCAGCTGACCTGGCCAAGCTTCCCCCCTTCCTGGACGGCACCCACACCCTCCTGGAGTTGAACCGGGAGAGCCTGGCGGAGCCCCTGCGTCTGGGGGCCTTTGCGCTCTTCCTCCGGGAGATGGGTTGGGCCCGTCTCCACGAGATGCCACCGGTGGACCGGCAGGCCCTGGCTGAGGTCCTGGCTGAAGACAGCGAGGCGCCTCCCGTCACGGTGCCCCTGCCACCCCCTGCAGACGCCTCTCCCACCCTTTTCTCCACCATCGAGGATGCGGCCCGTCCCACCACGAATCTGGAGCACCTCTCCCAGGCCTTTGACGAGGTCACGGAGCTTCCGGAGGTCTCCCAGGTGCCGGAGGCTCCCCTGGAGCCCCTGGTGGATGCGCAGGGCTTCTCGGCGGAAAGTGGGCAGGCCATTCTCCCGACCCCCCGCATGGAGCTCCCTGAGATCCCCGAAGAAACCGCAGATCTGAGCCTGGAGGCTCCCGTTGAGCCGGATGCCGAGTCTCGCGTAGGCGAAGCGGAGTCTGGTCCCGAGGCCGCAGAGGAGGCCCTCCCCCTCAAGTCCGTACCCAGTGAGGAGGAAGCGGTCGCACCTGCCATGGACTTGACCCCCGAGACCCTGGCCCCTGTCTCCATGCCCGAGTCGGTCACCGGCGCTGTTGAGGAGGAGAGCGGGGTGGAGCTGCCCAGCAAGCGGCGGACACCTCTCCTGGCGGGTCTTGCCATCGTGGTGATCCTCGTGGTGCTCGGGGGGCTTTTCTGGGTGCGCAGCCGTTCCCGCAAGGCAACCACACCCCAGGACCTCGGGCTGGACAAGCCCGTCCAGGCCACGCCTCCAGCACCCGTCCCCAAGGCGGAAGGCCCCACCGGGGGACAGGCGGCAGAGCCCCTCAAGGATCCTTCACCGGCGACGGCTTCCGCACCCGAGAGCAGGCCCCAGCCCCTGGATGCCAGCCTGGAGGCCCGGATCTCTGCCCTGCAGAAGGGGGATATGGAACGGGCGGTGGCCCAGGGGGCACGGCTCCTGAGTGAGCGCCCACCCACGAGCTGGACGCTCCGGCTGGAGCTGGCCTGTCAGCCCGACACCCTGAAGCGGGCCGTGGAGCTCTTCCCGGGCGGGAAGGCTGATCTCTTCGTGCGGCCCATGGTCCTGCGGGATGGCCGTGGCTGTTTCCAGATTTTCCTCGGGAGCTTCCCCAGTGCTGCGGCTGCTGAAAAGGAGGTCTCCAGGCTGCCGGCCGCCTTCCGTCAGGGTGGCAACAAGCCCAAGCCCTTCCGTTTGGACAACATTCCCGAACGCCAGTAGACGCAGCCTCTCCAAGTGACCCCCGTTTGCATCGGAATTGGTGCAAACGGGGGTTTTGGCTTGTCGGAGTGGCGCAGTCGGCAGGGGCCTGGAAACTTGTAAATTTCGTCGGATTTTCAGTGATCGCCGGGGTGTGTCCGGTGCTGTTTTGCTCCAAACCTTTACAGAGTGGCAAAAATGGCTAAACTGGTTGACTGGAATGGCCTGACTTGGGTACTTCGGGAGCTGCATGAATCTACAGGATTTCGTAGGAGAGAACTGGAACCGGGCCTTCTCCGTCTGGATAGAGGGGATCCAGGTCCAGTTCCAGCCCTCCGTGGGAATCCGGCCAGGGAACGGAGGGCTGCTGGCCAGGGCCCGTTCCTTCACCAAGCTGGGGGCGGTCCTGGTGCTCCCCTTCTTCTGCCTCTACTGTTCCCGCCCAGATGCCACCGTCAGCGCCAGCCGTCCCAGGACCGAGGTTCCGGTCACCCAGGGCCGGACAGCCCCTCCTCCGGCCCTGGTCTACACCGAATCCGGCATGGCCAGCTGGTACGGCGGGCAGGGGGACGGCTTCCTGGGTCAGGTGACTGCCAGCGGTGAGCCACTGGATCCCGCTGCACTGACCTGTGCCCATCGGACCCTCCCCTTCAATACCCTCATCGAAGTCGAGAACATGGACACCGGCAAGCGGGTGATCCTGCGGGTCAATGACCGGGGACCCTACATCCGGGGCCGAGTGCTGGACGTGACCCTGGAGGGGGCCCGTCAGCTCGGCCTGCTGGCTGCTGGTAGCGGACGGGTGGTCTTCCATGAGGTGACGCCCAAGCTGGCTGAGCTTGCCGACGCTCCTGAGGTCGAGGATCCCCTGGACCAAGCCTCCGGCTCCGGTTTTCTGGAGCGGACCCTCGAACTGGTGATGGGGTCCTCGGATTACCAGCGCTCGGTCGGTGCTGATGGTCGACGCATGAAGCGGGTGCATGCTGGGGCTTTCCATCCACTCTCCGAATCTGGGAGAATGCCGGATGTCCCCTTCTGTCCCTCTTCGAAAAATGAGCCATTTATATATAGGCGTACCTGAGAGTATTCTGCTGATCCCTGCTGGAGGCAAGGGTTTGCGGATGGGGGGAGGGATCCCCAAGCAGTTCCGGGATTGGGGCGGCATTCCGCTGCTTCTCGCAACGATCCAGGCCTTCCTCACACCGGAGATGCCTCCCCTCAGGGCTGTGGCCCTGGCTGTTCCTCCGGATCGGCTGGCGGAGGTCCGGAGCTGGAATCTGGGGCTCCCTGCCTGGGTGGTGGAGGGCGGATCGACCCGTCAGGAATCGGTTGCTGCTGCCCTGGAGGCGATCCGTGCCGAGGAGGGGACGCCGGTGCTGGTGCATGACGGCGTACGCCCCTTTCCTCCCGCCGCGCCCGTGCTGGAAGCCATTCAAGCGCTGGGGTATTGGGATGGGGCTGTACTGGCCGAGCCTTCGACCGATACCTTGAAGCGGGTGGACAGCACGGGACGGATCCTGGCCACCCTCCCCCGAGAGGAGATCTTCCGGGCCCAGACACCCCAGGTGGCCACGCTCGGGGTCTGGAGGCGGGCCTTCGCCTGGGCCGTGGAGTCGGGTTTCCAGGGGACCGATGACGTCTCCCTGTTGGAGGCACTGGGGCTCCGGGTAAAGCTGGTGCCCTCACCCTCCACCAATCTCAAGATCACCACTCCGGCGGACTGGGAGCGGGCTCCGCGGGGATGACCACAGGGTGTGGTAGCCATCACAACGCATGGTGATGACGGTTGTGTGGTGTAAGAATTGTGATAACACTATTTGTGTGTTTGGTGCATTATTTGCGTAAATGGGCGCCAGAGGACCTTATGCTTTCTTCCGCCCAGACCCTGCAGCATGCCGTGACCCTTGAAGGCATCGGGCTCCACAGTGGTCGTCCCTGCCGCGTCACCCTCCATCCTTCCGCCGAGCCCACCGGTCTGCGCTTCCGCCATGCCGGCTCCGGTGCGGAGGTCCGTGCCCTGGCTGATCAGGTCGGGGATCTCAGCCTGGCGACGACGCTGCAGGGGGAGGGGGTCCGTTTCGCCACAGTTGAGCATCTGCTCTCCGCCTTGTGCGGCCTGGGGGTCGACCATGCCCTCATCGAAGCTGATGGGGCCGAACTCCCCATCCTGGATGGGAGTGCAGCTCCATGGGTCGAGGCGATCCTGAGCGCCGGACTCGTCCCCCTTCCGGGCGTCTTCCGCCGCAGCATCCGTATCCTCAAGCCCCTCGAGGTCCGGCAGGGGGACAAGTGGGTCCGGGTCGAACCCTACCCCGGCTTCCGCCTGCGTTACACCATCGACTTTGCGCACCCCTCCATCGGACGGCAGTCCCGGGAGCTGACCCTCAGCCCCGACAAATACCGGAAGGAGCTCGCCACCGCCCGGACCTTCTGCATGGAACGGGACATCGAGTTCATGCGCTCCAAGGGTCTGGCCCTCGGCGGCAGTCTCGACAACGCGGTGGTCTTCGGGGAACAGGGACCCCTCAACGAGAGCCTCCGATTCCAGGATGAGGCGGTGCGCCACAAGATGCTGGATCTGGTCGGAGACCTCGCCCTGGTGGGTGCTCCCCTCATGGGTCTGGTCTCTGCCCACGCCGCTGGCCATGCCATGCACGTAGCCCTGGCCAAGGCGATCCTGGATGAGCCCGGGGCCTGGACCTGGGAGAGTGCTGAGCTGCAGAAGATGGGCGCCCAGCTCCAGGGTATCCGGCACGCCGTCTCCGCCTGAATACAGCATCCCCCCGGTCAGGACCTCAGGCCCATCCGGGGGGATGCTGTATTCAGGCTCAGACTTCGCTGGCGCAGTGCTTGCACTTCCGGGCGGCCAAGGGGATCTGCTCCAGGCAGTAGGGGCACTCCTTGGTGCTGGGGGCGGGGGGGGGCTCCTCTTCCTTCTTCTTGAGCCTGCCCAGGGCACCGAGGCCCTTGACCAGGACCAGGAAGATCACCAGGGCGATGATCAGGAAGTCCACGGCTGCGCCCAGCACCTTGCCGATCTCGAGCTTGCCCAGGGCCCAGGACTGCCAGTCCCCCTTGGGCAGGACGTAGCTGACCAGGGGCATGATGATGCCCGATACGAAGGCCGTGACGATTTTCCCGAAGGCGCCGCCGATGACCACCGCCACGGCGAGATCGATCACGTTGCCCTTCATGATGAAGGCCTTGAATTCGTCTTTGAGGGACATGGGGACTCCTTGGGGGGTGAAGGCGACCGTATGTTCCCATCATAGGACTCGGCTTCCCCTGAGGCGCAGACTTTCAGCTCTTCGCAGCCCTATCCTTGCGCGCGTACTTCTCCAGGATGATGGGTATTTCGTTCGGCGAGACCGGGCCGTAGACCTCCTCGCCCACCATGATCACCGGTGCGAGCCCACAGGTGCCCAGGCAGCGGGTGCTCTCCAGGGAGAAGAGTCCGTCCTTGGTGGTCTCCCCGAAGTGGATGCCCAGCTCGTCCATGAGCCGCTGACCGAGCTTCTCGGCACCCTTCACATAGCAGGCGGTGCCCAGGCACACATTGATGATGTGTTTGCCCCGGGGCTGCAGGCGGAAGTAGTGGTAGAAGGTCGCTACGCCGGTGACCTTGGCCAGGGGCACCTGGGCCAGCTGGGCCACGGCGTGCATCTTGTCCTCGGCCAGGAAGCCGAAGTGGGCCTGGACCATGTGGAGGATGGCGATGAGTTGGCTCTCTGCGTGGGCCTTCTCCCGGTTCTGGTCGATGTAGTCGATGATGTGCGCGGGGAGGGCCTCGCTGCAGGTGGCGCGGATGGCCTCCCAGTTGTCGGTGTTCGTCGTGGGGTTGTTCACCGGATCCCCCTTGGCGTGCGGGCCTGGTAGTGGGTGTGGAGCAGCCGGTGGGCCTTCTCCCCATTGGGATCGCCCAGGAAATCCGCATAGAGATGTTCGATGGCCGGATTCTCATGGGAGCGGCGGAGCTGCTTGTGGGTGTCGATGGCGTAGAGGGCGCTGGCCCGGAGACGGGCAGTCTCGGGATCCAGGGGGTCGTGGTCCGCCATGGGGTAGGGCTGGCCGCCCCCCATGATGCAGCCGCCGGGACAGGCCATGATCTCCACCAGGTGATAGGCCTTTTCGCCGGACTTGATGGCGTCCAGCAGCTTCTTGGCGTTATTGAGGCCGTTGGAGACCGCGATGTTGATCTCCCTGCCAGCCACGGTGATGGTGGCCTCCTTGATGCCGGTGACGCCCCGGACCTCATCGAACTCCAGGGGGCCCAGCTCCTTTCCGGTGAGCTTGACCGCAGCCGTGCGGAGAGCCGCCTCCATGACGCCCCCGGTGGCGCCGAAGATGTCGGCGGCACCCGACGAGATCCCCAGAGGACGGTCGAACTCACCTTCAGGCAGGGCGTTGAAGTCGATGCCGTAGGACTTGATCATCCAGCCCAGCTCGCGGGTGGTGAGGACCGCATCGGTAGTGGGGGTGCCGTCCTCCAGGACATGTTCGGGGCGCCCGGCCTCGAACTTCTTGGCCACGCAGGGCATGATGGCCACCACGTAGATGTCCCTGGGATCCCAACCCCGTTTCGCCGCGTAGTAAGTCTTGATGAGGGTGCTGGTCATCTGCATGGGGGACTTGCAGCTGGAGGTGTAGGGGATCATCTCTGGATAGAACTTCTCCAGGAAGCTGACCCAGCCGGGGCTGCAGGAGGTCAGCAGGGGCAGGTTCTCCCCCTTGGCGACCCGGTCTAGGAACTCCGAGGCCTCCTCGACAACGGTGAGGTCGGCTCCGAAGTTGGTGTCGAAGACCTCGTCGAAACCCAGACGGCGCAGGGCGGTGACGAGCTTGCCTGTGACGGGGGTGCCCATGGGGAGATCGAACATCTCGCCCAGGGTGGCGCGGATGGCCGGGGCCACCTGGACCACGACGTGCTTGACGTCCCGGGGCATGGAGAGCGCCTCCCAGACCCGCTCGGTGTGATCCTGCTCCACCAGCGCGGCGGTGGGGCAGACGGCGACGCACTGGCCGCACTGGATGCAGACCGAGTCGTCCATCCTGCAGAGGTTGGCCGGGCCCACAACGGTGTGGAAGCCGCGGCCGTGCTGGCTGAGATTGCCCACGCCCTGGACCTCGGCGCAGACTCGGACGCAACGGCCGCAGAGGATGCACTTCTCGGGGGTCCGGACCACAGACTTGCTGCTGTCATCGATGGGATAGCTCTTCCGCTTGCCCTCGAAGAGGCGCTCCCGTACCCCAAGGCGGTAGGCCTGGCGCTGCAGCTCGCAGTTGCCGTCCCGTTCGCAGGTCTGGCAGTCCTGGGGGTGATTGTCCAGGAGCAGCTCCACGATGTCGCGGCGGGCCTGGCGGATCTCGGGGCTGTTGGTCTGGACCTCCATGCCCTCCCAGACCGCCTGGCTGCACGAGGTCAGGAAGTGGTTGAAGCCCTTCACCTGCACCACACAGACCCGGCAGGCACCCTCCAGGCTGAGGTTGGGGTGGTAGCAGAGGCGGGGGATGTGGATGCCGAGCTTCTCTGCGGCCTTCATGACGGTGGTGCCTGCCGGAACCCTCAGGGTGGCCCCGTCGATGGTGAGCTGGATCATCTGGCTGGTCATCGGTCTCTTCCTGGGCTCTGGGTTCGGACTACTTGCGTTCGACGGCATCGAAGCGGCAGACCTCGAAACACTGGCCGCACTTCACGCAGCGGTTCTGGTCGATGACATGGGGCTCCTTCCGGTTCCCGCTGATGGCCTCTGTGGGGCAATTGCGGGCGCAGACGGTGCAGCCAATGCAGAGTCCCGGGTCGATCTCGTAGTGGACCAGGGCGACGCACTTCTTGGCGCGGCAGGTCTTGTCCACGATGTGTTCGACGTACTCGTCCCGGAAGTGCTTCAGGGAGCTGAGGATGGGGTTCGGCGCCGCCCGGCCGAGGCCGCAGAGGGCCGTGCGCTGGCAGAGCTTGGCGAGCCGCTCCAGTTTGTCCAGATCCTCCAGGGTGGCCTTGCCGCTGGTGATCTTCTCCAGGATCTCCAGCATGCGGGTTGTGCCCTCCCGGCAGGGGGTGCACTTGCCGCAGCTCTCTTCCTGGGTGAAGGAGAGGTAGAACTTGGAGATGTCCACCATGCAGTCCTCTTCCGAGAGGACGATCATGCCACCGGAGCCCATGATGGAGCCTTCCTTGGCCAGGGGACCGAAGTCCACCGGCAGGTTCTCCATGGAGGCGGGGATGAAGCCCCCCGCCGGGCCACCCGTCTGGATGGCTTTGAGGGCCTTGTCGTCTTGGACGCCGCCACCGATGCCGAAGACAACCTCCTTCAGGGGGGTGCCCAGGGGCACCTCCACCAAGCCGGTGTGCTTGACCTTGCCTGCCAACGCGAAGACCTTGGTTCCGCCGGACTCCTCCGTGCCCACCTGGGCGAACCAGTCGCCACCGTAGTTGATGATGGCGGTGATGTTGGCGAAGGTCTCCACGTTGTTGATGCAGGTGGGTTTGCCCCAGAGGCCCCGGGTGGTGGGGAAGGGGGGGCGGACCTTGGGTTGGCCGCGCTCGCCTTCGATGGAGCGGATCAGGGCGGTCTCCTCACCGCAGACGAAAGCGCCTGCACCCAGGCGGATCTCCAAGTCGAAGCTCCAGCCTGAGCCCATGATGTCCTCGCCCAGCAGGCCAGCCTGCCGGCAAAGATCGATGGCGTTCTGGATGCGCCGGATGGCCAGCGGGTACTCGGCGCGGATGTAGTAGAAGCCCCTGCAGGCCTGGATGGCGTAGGCGCCGATGATCATGCCCTCCATGACACTGAAGGGATCGGATTCAAGCATGCCCCGGTCCATGAAGGCCCCCGGATCGCCTTCATCCCCGTTGCAGATGAGGTACCGGGTCGTCTCCGCGTTCTGGGTGGCGGCGCGCCATTTCAGGCCTGTCATGAAGCCGCCACCTCCGCGCCCCCGGAGCCTGGCCTTGAGGACTTCATTGATGACCCACTCGGGATCGCCCTTGGAGAGGACAGTGGCCAGGGCCTTGAAGCCCCCCAGGCTGATGTAGTCCTCCAGGCTCTCGGGGTTGACGATGCCGCTGTTCCGCATGGCGATGCGGTTCTGGGCACTGAAGAAGTTCACATCGGCATAGAGGTCAAAGAAGTCCTGGGAGATGGGCTTGCGGGCCACCCGCAGGGACTCGACGATCCTTCCAGCCTGGAGGTGCTCTTTCAGGATCAACTCCAAGTCCTCGCGCCCCTTGACCCGGTAGACCACCTTGGAGGGGCGGACCAGGACGAAGGCGCTGTGCTCCTGCCCGCCCTCTGCACAGGTGCCGAAGCAGCCGTGGGTGCTGATGCGGACCGGGCGTTCTGGGGATGTATAGGTCGGCAGCAGCTCCTCGAACTGTGCCTTGAGCCCCTTTACCCGGGAGCAGCGGACGCCCTCGCAGAAGACGAACTCATAGGTGTAGGCCCGGTCCAGGGAGTGGTCCAGGGCGTGCTCGGTCAAGGGGGCGCCCTTCTGAATGTGCTGGGTGAAGATCTTGTGGACGATCTCCCGATTGACTCGCTCGTATTTGACGGGGGGCAGTCCGGGGACCGAGACGCCCACGATGGGCTCCTTGCTGCAGCGCCCGGTACAGCCCGTCTTGTGGATGACCACATCATCCCGTCCGGAGGCCTGGATATGCTTGCCGAACTCTTCCATCACCTCCATGGAGCCCGCAGCGTGCTCACAGGTGGCTGAGCCGATCTGGATCACGGTCTTGCGGGCATCCCCTCTCTCCTCCAGGGTGGCCTGGGTCCGTTGGGTGAGGGCATCGAAGAAGTCCATCACGGGGTTCGGCATCTTGGCTCCAGGGTCGGTACAAATGTGAAGGGGGAATCGATATTCTGGTATCGAATGCATCCATCAACAGTAAAGGTGCCCGAGGCACCTCTTGACGCTCTATGGGGCGATGGCCCCTGGCTGGACTAACCCAAGTTTACATGTCCGGGGGGAAAGTCAACGGCTCAAGCCGCTTGGATCTCCGGACGGAGCAGGCGCCCTCCAGCTGCCCCTTGCGGCATGGGGCGCCGGACCTATTGTGAAGGACACATTCCGGGTCCCCTGGGTCCGCTTCGCTTTCCATCCTTGTCTTCCGGTCCTGTCCAGAGGCATCGCTGTGGATGACGTCCTGAATCTGCTCCGGGTCCCCCGGACTGGCAATCGTCGCTTCAGTCCGGAGCGGGGGCTGCTTTCTCTGCTGGGCATGCCTTCGGAGGGTATGGCCCACTTCGACGGCGCGGGGGGCTTCCTGGCCGTTTCTCCCGAGTTGGAGGCACTCTTCGGAGTCCAGCCCGGGACCTTGCATGGACGGAGGTTACAGGACTTCCTGCTCCCTGGGCGCCGCTCTTCCGATGAGGATCTTGAGGCCTGGGAGCTCCTGGAGCAGCGCGGTGTCCACGAACTGCAGATCCGGTGTCCGGGGGGCAAGTCCCGGCATCTCCTCCTCAGGACCTCCCCCTGTCTGGGGCCCGAGGGCACCCGGCAGGGCACCCTCGGGGTCTTCCGGGATGTCACGGACTGGCGGCGGACCGAGCTCGACTCCGGGCGGCTCTCGGTGGCCATCGAGCAGTCCTTTGACTCCATCATCATGGTCGATGTCCAGGGTCGGATCCTCTACGCCAACCCCGCAACCCGGGAGCTCACGGGCTACAGCCTTGAGTCTCTCCTCGGCTCCCACATTGCCTGCCTGGGCAGCCCGGAGCAGGACAGGGTCTTCTACAAGGACCTCTGGCGCCGCCTCCTGGCTGGCGAGGTCTGGAAAGGGAACATCCAGTACCGTCGGGCCGACGGGGGCACCTGCGAAGTCCTTTCGACCTTCTCTCCCGTCCGGGATGAGGAGGGACGGGTGCTCTACGCGGTCATCGACTCCAAGGATGTGAGCCGGGAGATGGAGCTGGAGGCCCAGCTCCGGCACTCCCAGCGCATGGAGGCCATCGGTGTGCTCGCCGGGGGCATCGCCCATGACTTCAACAACCTCCTGACGCCCCTCCTGGGTTATGCCGAGATGGCCATGATGAGCAGCTCCGGGAACGAGAAGATCGAGAGATACCTCCAGGAGGTCATGGCGGCGGGGCGTCGGGCGGCCGGTTTGGTGGAGCAGATCCTGGCCTTCAGTCGGCGGGGGGAGCAGCCCAGGCGGCCGGTACCCTTCGGTGCCATCGCGAAGGAGGCCCTCAAGCTCCTGCGGGCCGGCATTCCCAGGACCATCGCCATCCGCAGCCGGATCCAGCCCGGCGACACCCTGGTGTGGGCGGACCCAGGGCAACTCCACCAAGTGGTGATGAATCTCTGCACCAACGCCTTCCAGGCCATGCGGGAGAAGGGGGGGAACCTGGAGATCTCCCTGGACCGGATGGAGCTGACGGCCACGGTCTGCATCCAAGGCCGTCAGCTCCCGCCGGGGCCCTACCTCCGCCTCCAGGTGTCGGACACGGGCTGCGGCATGGATGCCCAGACCCTGAAGCGGGCCTTCCTCCCTTTCTTCACCACCCGGAGGCCTGGGGAGGGGACCGGTCTGGGCCTCTCTATCGTCCATGGGATCGTCCATGGCATGGGCGGGGCCATCGAAGTGGAGAGCAGGCAGGGGCGCGGCACCACCTTCATCGTCCTGGTGCCTGCCCTGGAGAGTCAGGTGGTGGATGCTCCCATGGCTGCGGGGCCGCCCGCCCCGGGGAGAGGGCGGATCCTGGTGGTGGATGACGAAGTGGCCGTGGGGGAACTCATGCGGGAGATCCTGGAGAGCCTCGGCTATGAGGCCGCCGTGTTCAACTCCAGCCCCATGGCCCTGGACGCCCTCTCCCTGAGCGGGCACGGCTTCGATCTGGTGATCTCGGACATGACGATGCCCGAACTCACCGGGCTGGAGCTGCTGCAGAACCTGCGGGAGACGGGCAATGAGATTCCGGTGATCCTCATGACTGGTTTCTGCCAGGACATGGACGGGCTGGGAGAGCACGCCGACGGACCAGCGGCCCTGCTCCACAAGCCCGTGGATATCCGTGCTCTGGCCGGGCTCCTGGCGGGGATCCTCCCCCCTACTTGAGGGTGATGACCGTCGCGCCCGAGCCCCCCTGGGCCTGGGGGGCGTCTTCGACCCTCGCGATGGAGGGATGGCCCCCGAGGGCTGAGCGCACCGCTGCCTTGAGCCTGCCGGTTCCCTGACCGTGCACGATCCGGATGAAGCGGGCCCCGGAGGCCAGGGCCTCCTCCACGAATCGGTGCACCTCGTAGTCGATGTCGTCGGAGGCCCGACCGATGAGGTTCAGCTCGCTCTCGATGGAGAGGCTCTCGGCCCTCACCCGGACCTTGCCCTGACGTTGGGCCTGTTCCGCCTCGGCCCGGAAGATCGGCTCCAGCTCTCCGGCCCTGGCCTCCAGCCGGCGGCCCTGGGCGCTCTGGAGGGTGACCCGGTCCCCCTTGAGCGTGAGCACCCGGCCCTCCACCCCCAACCCCCGATGGCGGGCCCAGCCGCCGACCCTGAGCTCGGCCACCTCGGTCCGGGGCCGGATGGGGGCGGCCAGGGGGGCCATCTCCGTCCGGGCGATCTGCTCGATGGTCTTCACCCGTTCGCGGGTCTCCGTACCGATCCGGTCCGGGTTCTGGATCTCCGTCTGCCGTTGCTTCTCCTTCAGCTCCTTCACCAGGCGCCTGGATTCGTGGTCCACGAAGTCGAGAACGCGCTGCAGCTTCTCTTTCGAGTCCCGTTGGAACTTCTCCTGCTGGTTCCGCAGGGCCTCCTCCCGCTCTGCGAGGATCCGCCGGTCCTTCTCCATGGCCGCCTGCTGGCGGGCCAGCTCGTCGGACTCCTCCAGGAGGCGGGTGCGCTCGGCCTCCAGCTGGCGCAGGAAGTCCCGCCAGTCCTGCTCGCGGCGCCCCAGCACCTTCTCTGCGTGTTCCAGGATGAAGGCGGGCAGGCCCAACTTGGAGGCGATGGTCAGGGCCCGGCTCTGACCCGGCATACCCACCAACAGCCGGTAGGTGGGGGCGAGCCGCTCCTCGTCGAACTGCACCGAGGCGTTCTGGAAGCGCTCGTGGCGCAGGGCCCACTGGCTGATATCGCCCAGGTGGGTGGAGCAGAGGACCCAGCACTTCCGGCGCGAGAGGGCCTGGAGCAGGGCGATGCCCAGGGCTGCGCCCTCCCGGGGGTCGGTGCCGGTGCCCAGCTCATCCAGGAGCACCAGACCGCCGCTCTTGGCCTGCCCGAGGATCCGCTTCAGGTGGAGGATGTGGCTGGAGAAGGTGCTCAGGCTCCCGATCAGGGTCTGGTGGTCGCCGATGTCGGCGTGGAGGGTCGAGAGGCGCGGGATTTCGGTACCCGGACGGGCGGGGATGGCGCAGCCGGACTGGGCCAGGGTGGCCAGAAGCCCCACGGTCTTCAGCACCACGGTCTTGCCACCGGTGTTGGACCCGGAGATCACCAAGCCAGGCCGGGTCTGGTCCAGCTCCAGGCTGAGGGGGACCGCGTCGTGGCCCAGGGCCTCCAGGTCCAGGGCGGAGCGGACCGCCGGAAGGAGCAGGGGGTGGCGTCCCTCCAGCAGGTGGAAGCGGGACTCACCCAGGTCGGGCAGCAGACCCTCGCAGAGGCGCTGCCAGCGGAGCAGAGCCAGGATCTCGTCCACCTCGCCCTGGAAGGCCTGCCAGGCGATGAAGTCCGGACGGCGGGCCCTGAGCTGCTCCAGCAGCTCCCGGAGGAATGCTGTCACGGCCTGGGCATATTCGGCCTCGGCTTCCACCAGATCGTTGTTGGCCTGGACCACTTCGAAGGGTTCCAGGAAGACCGTGGCCCCGCTGGAGGAGCGGTCCAGCACCAGCCCCGGCACCGAGCCCCGCCGTTCGGTCCGCACCGGCAGGCAGAAGCGCCCGTTCCGCTCCACGATGTTCATCTCCTGGAAGGCCTCGGGCACCTCCCGCAGCAGCTTCTGGAGCCTCTGTTGGACCGCTTGGTAGCAGCGCTGGCGGTTTCGGTGGAGTTCCGCCAGGGCCGGGACCCGCAGGGGGTCCAGGACGCCCTCTTCGGTGAAACAGCGTGCCAGCTGTTCCTGGATGGGGCCTGGGTCCGGCAGCACGGCGGCCGTGATCTGGAGAAGGTCGATCTCGGGATGGGTCCCGGGTTCCACCGGGGTCTCCATCGGCCAGACCAGGGCCGCGGTGGCCTTCAACAGCCGGTCCATGGCGGCCAGACCTTCCCGGAGCTGGCGCCAGTGTTCGGGCTGGGGCCAGCCCGCGGGACTGAGCAGCTCGTCCGCCGCCTCGTCGAAGGCCACCACGGGCAGGCTGGCCGGATGCTGCTCCCAGAGGGGCCCCAGCTCCCGCTGCCGGAGACGGCGGAGGGGCGCACGGCCATCCCAGGGACCCAGCCTGCCGAGGACATCCCGCCCCTGCCGGGTCCGGGCTCCTCCCGCCACCAGCCTGCACAGGGTGGGAAACTCGATGGCTTCAAGCTCGCTGGAGAGATCGGGGCTCATGTCTGGATTCTGCAACCTGATAAGCAAAAAGGGCCCGCAGAAGCGGGCCCCGACTACTAGACGACAGGGATCAACCCATCACCCGGCGCTCTTGGGCCAGGCGCTTGAGGGTCTTCTTGCGGGCGGCAAGCATCTTCCGCTTGCGCTTGGCGCTCGGCTTCTCGTAGTGCTGGCGCTTCTTGAGCTCGCTCATGATGCCAGACTTCTCGCACTTGCGCTTGAAGCGACGGAGCGCGTTCTCGAACGTCTCGTCTTCTTTGACTTTAACCAAAGGCATGTTAGGTATCCCCCCCTTCGTCGTGATCTCGCTCCTCTTCAGGAGCCGTCTGCCAGACTACGACAATCCGCACGGAATGGCCAGCCTTCGTTTTGCAGGGTTCCGCGCAGGGCCTACGCCCTTGCGGGAGAGGTCCCCTTGCGGGCAACCTGTTGGTATCATCGATATTTCTTAAAAGAGACGCCATGCCACGCCCCCTGTTGATGGTCCTGGATGGAGGAACCCTCCGGACGCCAGCCTTCGAGTCGGCCTTCGCCTCTGCAGGCTGGGAGGTGGCATGGGTGGAGAGCCGTTCCCTGGACGGGCACGCCTTGGATTCCCGTCCCGATACCGTCCTGGTGGCCGTTCCGGCCAATCCTGCCGCCAGCGCCCGCATGCGGACCCTGAGGGGGCGGGATCCCCGCTTGCCCTACCTAGTGGTGGGGCCCGGGCTCCTCGCACCGGATCTGGGGAGCCCCGCTGGCCGCCTGGATCCCTTTGCGGGCCCCGAACGCTGGGTCCAGAGCCTGAAGCCCCATCGGGGCCCGGTACCCATGGAAGACACCAAGTTCACCTCCGAGGACCTCTTCGGGGATATCGTGGCCGATCTTGAAGCCGGGGACGAGCCGGACTTCCTCCGGGCCACCCCCACTCCGGCCCCCCCTCAGACCTCCCCGGCCCCCCTGCCGGTCGGGGTCCCCGAGGCCCAGGGGCTGCCGGACCTCTTCGAGTCCCTGCTGGGCCCCCCCGATCAGGTGGCACCCAAGGCCGCCCCGCTCTCGGACGACTTCACCCTGAGCGGCTTCTCGGGAATCCGCGATCCCTTCGCCATGCCCGAGGCTGAGCGCCCCGGCATGCCCGCCCATGCGCCCGGCAGCCCCCACCCCGCTCCAACCCTGGTCCCGCCCTCCGGGGAGCCGGGGAATCCCGAAGAGTTCGGCAACTACTACCTTCTCGAGAAGATCGCCGTTGGGGGCATGGCTGAGCTCTTCAAGGCCCGTCAGCGGGGCGTCCACGACTTCCAGAAGATCGTCGCCATCAAGCGGATCCTGCCCCACCTATCGGACAACGACGAGTTCGTCCGGATGTTCATCGATGAGGCCAAGCTGGCTGCCCAGCTCACCCACCCGAACATCGTCCAGATCTTCGACCTGGGGCGGGCCGGGGGCTTCTACTACATCGCCATGGAATATGTGGACGGCAAGGACCTCCGGAGCATCCTTCGGAAGGTTCGGGAGTTCCACCTTCCCCTTCCTGAGCGGGTGGCGGCCTACGTCGTGATGCGGGTGGCCAATGCCCTCGACTATGCTCACCGCAAGCGGGGCATGGATGACAAGGAACTGCGCCTCGTCCATCGTGATGTGAGCCCCCAGAACATCCTGATCTCCAGCGAGGGGGCGGTGAAGCTGGTGGACTTCGGCATTGCCAAGGCTGCCACCAAGAGCACCCAGACCATGGCCGGAGCCCTCAAGGGCAAGCTGCTCTACATGAGCCCTGAGCAGGCCCTCGGCCAGTCCCTGGACAGCCGATCCGACATTTACAGCCTGGGGTTGGTGCTCTTCGAACTCCTCACCGGCGAGCGCTGCTTCCAGGCCGACAGCGAACTGGGAGTCCTTGAGAAGGTCCGCCTCGGCAAGGTGACGGACATCCGTGCCATCAATCCCGACATCTCCGCGGGGATGGTGGCGATTCTCGACAAGGCCCTCCAGAAGAACCTCGACTTCCGCTACACCTCGGCCAGGGCCCTGGAGATCGAGCTCAAGGACCTCTGCCTCTCCCAGGGAGGGGAACCCACGGAACATGAGGTGGCCGAATTCATGAGCCTCCTGCTCAGGGGGGCCCAGGAACCCCTGCAGCGCCTCATCGCCTCCCGCTTCGCTCCAGTGGCCAAGCCGGAGGTCTTCTCCCAGGGGCCGGTCGCGCCAGCGCCCCGATTACCCGCTCCGGTGCCCTCTCCTGCGCCTGCCCCCACCCTGCCGGGGGACCGGCAGGGTGGACCCCGTTGGATGATCGTGCTGCTGGTGGTCGTGATCCTGGCCATCGTCGGCTTCCTCCTCTGGGTCCTGCTCTGATCCCCTTCTTCTCAACCTGAATGTCGAAACCCCCAGCCACGGAGTCCCCCATGGACATGAACCAGGAGCAGCAGGCTTTCTACCAGCAGGCCCGCGAACGCTGCCGCCAGGATGTCGAGCAGATGAACCGCACCCTGCGGGTGGAGTGGCAGCACCTCAATGAGGAGATCAAGCGGGTTCAGGAGCTGATCCAGACCTACGAGACCCGCAAGCAGACCATTGGGCAGATGTATGCCTCCGCCAGCGAGATCCTGGGTCTTGAGAACGACCTGGACATCTCCCCGGCGATCCGTGAGACCGAGGAGGGGGTGGACGATCTGGCCGACGACCTGGGCATGGGCGAGATCGATCTCTGAGACCGCCTGCCACCTCCGTGCATGGGCTCCCTCCGCCGGGTTCATGACGGAGGGATGATTTGCCTCTTGTATTCCGGACGGCCTGCACTAGGGTAGACCCATGGTGACTGTGCTCTGCTTTGCCCGATATCGCGAACTCCTGGGCTTCGACCGCTGTGAGTTCTCCCTGGGGACCGCCCGGACCCTGGGGACCTTGCTGGATGACGCCCGTTTCGCCGCTCTGCCCAAGGATGCGCTCCTGGCGGTGAACCGTGCTTTTGCGGACCGCACAAAGGAACTCAACGAGGGCGATGAGGTGGCCCTCATGCCCCCTGTCAGCGGCGGCTGAGCCGACGCAGGGCGGATCGCTCTCAGGCCCCGGGCGAAGGGATCCTGACGGGGTCGACCTGCCAGATCTCCCGTGCGTATTCCGCCACAGTGCGGTCGATGGAGAACCTGCCCATGCCCGCCACATTGAGGATGGACTGGGCAGTCCATACCTCGGGCTGGGTGTAACGGCGGGAGGCCTCCGCCTGGGCTTCCAGGTAGGAGGGGAAGTCTGCGCAATGGCAGTAATGATCGGAGCCGCGGAGCATCCTGGCGAGGTCGGAGAAGATGCCACCCTCCAGGGTCTCCAGGGTCCGGATGGCGCCTGCCAGCTCGGGGTTCGCATGGATCCAGGTCCAGGGCTGGTAGCCGGCGTCGCGCAGGGCCACGATCTCATGGGCCTTGTGGCCGAAGATGAGCATGTTCTCCCCGCCCACCTCCTCCAGGATCTCAATGTTGGCCCCATCAAGGGTGCCCAGGGTGATGGCCCCGTTGAGGGCGGCCTTCATGTTCCCCGTGCCGGAGGCCTCCATGCCGGCGGTGGAGATCTGCTGGGAGAGCTCACTGGCCGGGAAGATCCGCTCTGCCAGGGAGACCCCGTAGTTGGGAACGAAGGCGACCTCCAAATGTCCGCAGGCCCGGGGATCCGCCTGGATGGCACGGGACAGGACGCAGGTGAGGTGGATGATCTGCTTGGCAACCCAGTAGGCCGGAGCCGCCTTGCCCGCCAGGATGACGCTGCGGGGCGCCCCGATGTCCACCCCATCCCTCAGTCGGTTCCAGAGGACGGCCACATGGAGGAGGTTCAGGAGCTGGCGCTTGTACTCGTGGATCCGTTTGACCTGCACATCGAAGAGCCGCTCTGGATCCAGGCGGAAGCTGCCGTCCCGCTCGCCGGTCTGCGCCAGATCGGCCTTGGCGGCCAGCTTGGCAGCCCGCCAGCGGTCCCGGAAGCCGGCGTCCCCGGCGAAGGGAGCCAGTCGGTGCAGCTCCTCCAGGTGGGTGACCCAACCTTCCCCGATGGCTTCCGTGATCAGGGCCGAGAGGCGTGGATTGCACTGGTGGAGCCAGCGGCGCGGCGTGATGCCGTTGGTCTTGTTGTTGATGCGCCCGGGGAAGAGCGCATCCATCTCGGCGAAGGTGGAGGACTTGAGGATCTCCGTATGGAGTCCGGCCACGCCGTTCACCGAGTGGCTGCCCACAATGGCGAGGTTGGCCATGCGCACGCTGTGCCCATCCTCCACGATGGCGAGACGCTGGAGCTTGGCATCATCGAAGGGGTAGCGTTGGCGCACCGTCAGACGGAAACGGCGGTCGATCTCCTCTACGATCTCAGCGTGGCGGGGGAGCAGGCGGCGCCAGAGCTCCATGGGCCAGACCTCCAGGGCCTCCGGCAGTACCGTGTGGTTGGTGTAAGCACAGACCGCCTGGGTGATGGACCAGGCCAGCTCCCAGTCCAGGCCCTCCTGGTCCACCAGTACGCGCATGAGCTCCGGGACCGCCAAGGCAGGATGGGTGTCGTTGAGCTGGATGGCCACCCGGTCGGGCAGCTCCTCCCAGCGGGACCGGGTGCGCTTCTTGAATCGCCGCACGACATCCTGAAGGGTCGCCGAGACGAAGAAATACTGCTGCTTGAGCCGGAGTTCCTTGCCGGCGCTCTGGTCATCGGCGGGATACAGGACCTTGGAGATGTTCTCGGAGCGGGTCTTGTCCTCCACTGAACGGGCGTAGTCCCCGGCATTGAAGAGCCCCAGGTCGAACTCTCTGCTCGACTTGGCCGACCAGAGGCGGAGGGTGTTCACGGTGCCGTTGCGGAACCCGGCGATGGGGGTGTCGTAGGCCATGGCCCAGACATCCTGAGTGTCCCGCCACTCGACGTGGTAATTGCCATCCCCGTCGATGTGCCCGTGGGTGTGGCCGTAGAAGTGGACCGGGAAGATGGCGTCGGGGCGTGGGATCTCCCAGGGATTCCCATAGCGCAGCCAGGGATCCGGGGATTCCACCTGGTGGCCGTCCACGATCCTCTGCTGGAAGATGCCGAACTCGTAGCGGATTCCGTATCCATAAAAGGGGAGCTGCAGGGTGGCCGCCGCATCCAGGATGCAGGCAGCCAGACGCCCCAGACCGCCGTTGCCCAGGCCGGCATCCCGCTCCTGCTGCTCCAGGTCCTCCAGTCGGAAGCCCAGGGCCTGCATGGCTTCGGCATAGGCCCCCTCCGCTCCCAGGTTCAGGATGTTGTTCCGCAGGGTCCGTCCCATGAGGAACTCCAGAGAGAGGTAGTACACCCGCTTCACGTTCTGGTGATAGTAGGCGTTCTGGGTCCGGAACCAACGCTCCATGAGCCGGTCCCGCACCGCCAGGGCCAGGGCATGGTAGGCATCCAGTGGCTGGGCGTTGTACTGGTCCTTGGCGACGCCGTACATCATCTGGTGAGCGAAGGACTGGATGATGGCATCCGGGTCCATGGCGCCGGGATCGGGCTGGGGGATGCGGACAGGGCTGGGGCACATGGGCTTTTCTCCCGGGGCGGAGCTGGAGCGGCTTTACCAGGGCAACATAACCTCAGGCCTTCGCCCGGCAATGCCAAGCGCAGGAGAAACCTTGAAAATCAAGACTTTCCTGCCGCAAGTCTGTGTTGTGACTCATAAAATGCGTCCGCTTCGGGAACAATATCCTGTCCACTGCATTGCGACCCCGTTGGCACGTCACTGAGGGTTTCAACCTGAACAGGGAATTACGAGGCGCCCCCATCAATGGACGCCTCACCGAGAAATACACACGTTTAGCTGCCTGCCACGATGGCTGCCACATCCCCTTCAGGCGTCCCGATCAGCTTCAGATCAAACTTCTCCACCAGCACCTTGGCGACGTTGGGGGAGAGGAAGCCCGGAAGCGTGGGCCCCAGGCGGATGCCCTTCACCCCCAGGAAGAGCAGGGCCAGCAGCACCGCCACGGCCTTCTGCTCGTACCAGGCGATGTCGAAGGAGATGGGCAGCTGGTTGATGTCCTCCAGCCCGAAGACCTCCTTGAGCTTGAGGGCCACCAGGGCCAGGGAGTAGCTGTCGTTGCACTGCCCGGCATCCAGAACCCTGGGAATGCCTCCGATGTCGCCCAGGGGCAGCTTGTTGTAGCGGTACTTGGCGCAGCCCGCGGTGAGGATGATGCTGTCCTGTGGCAGGGCCTTGGCCACATCCGTGAAGTAGGTGCGGGCGCTCTGGCGGGCATCGCAGCCCCCCATCACCACGAAGCGCTTCACGGCTCCGCTCTTCACCGCCTCCACGACCTTGTCCGCCAGGGCCAGGATCTGGTCATGGGCGAAGCCCACGGTGAGGGTGCCGGTCTCCAGCTCTGTGGGAGGCGGGCAGGTCTTGGCCAGGGCGATGATGGCGCTGAAGTCTTTGCGCCCCCCGGCGGGGCGATCCGCGATGTGGGGAATGCCCTCATAGCCCGCCATGCCCGAGGTGAAGATCCGGTTCTGGTAGCTGGGACGCACGGGCACGATGCAGTTGGTGGTCATGAGGATGGGGCCGTTGAAGGTCCCGAACTCCTTGTCCTGGAGCCACCAGGAGCTGCCGTAGTTGCCCGCCAGGTTCGAATACTTCTTGAAGGCCGGGTAGGCGTGGGCCGGGAGCATCTCGCTGTGGGTGTAGACATCCACCCCGGTGCCCTGGGTCTGCTCCAGGAGGTCCGAGAGGTCGCGCAGGTCATGTCCGGACACCAGGATGCCCGGATTCTTCCGCACCCCCAGGGCCACCTGGGTGGCCTCGGGCTTGCCGTAGGTGCCGGTGTTGGCCGCATCCAGCAGGGCCATGGTGTTCACCGCGCACTCGCCGGTCTTCAGGGTGAGGCCCACCAGCTCGTCGGCCCCCAGGTCCTTGGTGAGGGCAGCCAGGGCCTTGACCACGAAGCCGTAGATGCCCTCGTCCTCCCGGTCCAGCATGGCGGCGTGGTCGGCGTAGGCCGCCACCCCCTTCACGCCGTAAGTCACCAGGGCCTTCAGCGAGCGGATGTCCTCGTGGGTATCTTGCAGCACCCCCACCCCCTCAGCCTTGGTGGCGTACTCCGACTCGGGCCCGAGCCAGGTGGCCGCGTCGGGAAGGCCCGCCTCGACGCCCAGCTCCTCCAACAGGGCCTTCTTGAGCCTGAGGGCCTCGGTGATCTGGGCTGTGATGCGCACGTTATCGAAGTTTGCGTTGGTGATGGTGATGAAGAGGGACTGGACCAGGAAGAGCCCCGTGGCCTTGTGCAGGGGCCGCTGGGCCATGGCCAGCTCCTCCAGCACCGCAATGCCCTTCAGGTTGTAGACCAGGAGGTCCTGGAGGTTGGCGGTATCGGGCTTCTTGCCGCAGACCCCTCTGACCGAGCAGCCGGTATTCCGGGCCGTCTCCTGGCACTGAAAGCAGAACATGGACATGGATGCTCCTTGGGAAAGGGACGGAAGATGCATCTGAAACTAGTCCGATTCCGCCTGGGGGCAAGGCCATGGTTCGGGTCAACGGCGCTTCCTCTCCCGGCTTCTGTAGTGTCCTGGCGTGTCAACGAAACGCATCTGGAAGACCCGGACGAAATTCGAAGACTGAGCATAACCCAAGGCCATTGCGATCCCCTGAATGCTCCAATCCGTATAGCGGAGGAGGGCTTCACTTCGGCAGAGGAGTTCGGCCTGAAGGAGTGTCCGGAAGGAGGTCCCCTCCCGGGCGAGGCAGGTCCTGAGTCCCCTGGCGGAGATCCCGCAATGCCCAGCAACCCAATCCGCCCGCGCGTGGTTGATGGGCTCCGCTTGGCTCAGGATGGCTCGGACCATCAGGGTGAAGCGCCCAGGCTCCGTCATTGCCCGCAACTCTTGGCCGAATTGGGTCATACGCTCTCCGAGGATTGGCATGAATGCAGAACCGCCTGCCTGGCCAAATGGGCACAGGCAGGCGGCACACCGGGCGCTCAGCGGGCCATCAGCAGAACATGCTGTGGCCGAACTCCTTGTAGATGCGGGGCAGCATGTCCCCGAACCGGGAGAATTCCTTGACGTTGTGCCGGGCCAGCCCCTGCACGGCCTCCTGGGGGACCTTGATGCCAGCGGGCAGGATGCACTCGTAACCGCCGCCGGGGAGGGGACGCACCCCCATCCAGAAGCGGGTGCGGTGGATGATCCCCCCGGGCACCTCGTAGAAGACGTGGCACATGGTGGCGGGGGCGGTGATGGTCAGGTCATCCTTCTCCACCGGGCACTGCCACCCCATCCCACCGGCCATGGTGGCGATGACCTTGGGGAAGCGGGTCATGTCGAAGCCCATCTGCTCCGGGGAGGAGAAGATGATGTCGATGTTGTCCATGCCGTTGTCGCAGTTCTCGGTCACATGGTGGGTGACGCCCCAGTTCTTCTCCCGGTTGGGCACCTGGGGGTCCAGGATCCGGGCCCGGTCGATGGGGCTCAGGTGGATGCCCCCGTGCTGAGGGGGGTACCAGATGCGGTAGCGGAGGTCCTCCAGGGGGTGCCAGGCGAACCACCAGTCCACCATCTCGGCGGTGACGCCGGGGTAGAAGATCTTGTTGGCGATGTAGCCGGAGCCATCCGGCCGCCAGCACCAGCCCACCTCGACCCCCTTCTCCAGCGCCTCGACATCCAGGAGACGGTTGATGTCTTCGGGGCCGAAGGACTGGGCGGGATCCATGGGCTGGTCCATGGCTGCATAGTGGGCGGGATCGGGCTGCTTGATGTCTTCGTAGTAGTACTTCGCGAAGGGGCGGGCCTTCTCCTCTGCAGTGAGATCGGGGCGGGTGGCCTTGATCTTCGTGTCGGCGAAGTTCTGGTCGTAGGCCTTCTGGGCCTTCCACTCAGGGAGGTTCTTGTTCATGGATTCACCTATGGGCGATGTGTCGCAGGGATTCAGACGTTGAGGGGCGTGTTGTCGATGATCCGGACCGGGCGGGTGTAGAGGAAAAACGACTCGGACCAGTTGGCGAAGCCAAGGGTGGAGGCCTGCAGCGCCTCGAGGTACTGGCGGAAGGCTCCGGCCTGCTCCATGGAGTCCAGGGTGATGGCGGTGACCAGGTCATAAATCGGGGGGTCGATCATGCCGAAGTGCTTGCGGGCGGGCCCGTCGTTGTCATTGACCCGGCAGCGGCGGTTGGCCACCACCTTCCGGAACATCTCCTGGGCATAGGGAGACTTCGCATAGGCCTCGGCGTGGGCCTGCTCCCAGAGGCGATGGAAATCCTGGGGGAACACCTCAGGGCGCCGCATGACGTAGTGGAGGACCCGGACCGCACCGTAGCCGGGCTCCCCGAGGCCGGGGTTGAAGGTCGGCATGGGGTTGGTGACGGGCATCTCGAACTCTTCGGCCATCACCAGGATGTTGGTGGGCTCATCGGCGAAGTACTGACCATCCATGGCCGCCCGGGAGGGCTTATCGCCGCCGGTATCCAGGCTCGCCACCAGGTCGGGGAAGCAGTTGAAGTGGAGGTCCACCACCGCCTCCCGGTCCTGGGTCTTGCACTGGTGCTTGCGATCCGAGAGGAGGCCGAAGGCCCCATCGATCACATGGTTCTGGATGTACTTGGCGATCCGGAAGGGCTCGAGGCGCGCCACCGTGCCGTGGTACTGCTCGATGTAGCGGAAATACTCCGCCCGGGTCAGGCCCGGGCGGCGCCGGGACGCAGCCATCAGTTTGATGGGCATGGAAAACCTCCAAGGGGAATGGGCCATGGGCTCATGGCCGGGACAAGCCGAAGGCAGACCGGCCGGAAGGGGCCGAACCTCAGGACGCTGGTGGAAGCCACCCTCCAGGCTCAGGCACCCAGGGTGCTCCAGGGCCGGAAGGGGATGGCGGATGGGTGACAGACCCCAGACCGCACCAAGCGTGCCAAACTTCAACCACCTGTCAGCAAAGCGCTTAGTGGATCACTCCCACACCACACTGATGACGGATTGCATCAGACCAAGCCCAAGGGGAGCCCCTCATCCCTTGGGTTTTCCACCAGATAGGCGATTTGATGATAAATTGCATCGATTGATGCATTTTATCATCAATGGGGCTTCAAGCGGATCCCATGCTTGCGGGCCTTCCGCACCACCGAGGCCTGGTCGATGTCCAGCAGCTCGGCCGCAGCCCGGGTGCTTCCCCCCTTGGCGAGGGCCTGCCTCAACAGCTCCCCCTCCAGGAGGTCCAGGGAGGCCCGGAGACCTCCCTTGCTCGCCTCCACCCGTCCACCCCCCACATCCACCAGGGCCCGGATGCGCTCCTCCTCCACCGTGGAGCCCCCTTCCCCCACGATGACGAGCCGCTCGACCACATTGATCAGCTCGCGCACATTGCCCGGCCAGCCATAGGCCCGCAGCAGGGCCATGCCCCCCTCGGACAGCGACAGTTCCTTTCCGTACTTCGCCCCGTAGGTCTCCAGGAAGTGACGCACCAGGAGCTCCACATCCCCCTCCCGGCTCCGCAGCGGGGGAATCTGGATGGGGAACACCGCCAATCGGTAGTAGAGGTCCTCCCGGAAGCGCCCCTGCCTCACCAGCTCCAGCAGCTGGCAGTGGGTGGCCGCCAGCAGGCGCACGTCCAGCTTGATGGGCCTTCCGCCCCCGACCCGGGTGATCTCCCGGTCCTGCAGGGCGCGCAGCAGCTTGGGCTGGAGCTCCAGGGGCATCTCCCCGATCTCGTCCAGCAGCAGGGCGCCCTTGTCCGCCAGTTCGAAGAGCCCGATCCGCCCCGTGGAGACGGCCCCGGTGAAGGCGCCCTTTTCGTAGCCGAAGAGCTCCGCCTCCAGGAGGTTGGCGGGAATCGCCGCGCAGTTGACCTTGATGAAGGGGCCGTCCTGGCGCCGACTCTGGGTGTAGATCGCGTTGGCGATCACCTCCTTGCCGGTCCCCGTCTCCCCGGTGATGAGCACGGTGGCATCCAGGGGCGCCACCTGCTGAACCAGGCGCAGCATCTCCCGCACCGGGGCACTCTCCCCGATGAAGCCCTGGGACTGGTGGCTCCGCTTGAGGTGATCCAGCATCAGGGCCTTCTTCCGGTTGTTGGCCTCCAGCTCCGCCTTCACCGAGGCGAGCTCCGTCATATCCCGGTCCACCACCACCACCGCCTCGATGGCGCCGCTCGGGTCGAATATGGGATTGGCCGTACTGAGAAGCTTCCGGCCCGTCCGGGGGCAGTCCACCATGGCATTGCCCTTGGCGCGGCTCTTCAGGACGCCCGGGACTGCGGCATCACTGAGCAGCCCCCCCTTCACCAGGGCCAGGGCCCCCTTGCCGATGCACTCCTCCCGAGCGATCCCGGTCAGCCTGACGAAGGGCTCGTTCACATAGGTCAATCGCCCCTGGCCATCCAGAATCTGGACCCCGTCATGGAGGTAGTCCGCCAGCACCGAGAAGTCTGCCAACGTGCGGATCTCCGCCAGGCTTCGTTGTAAGCCCTCGGTCCACTTCGGCGCCGCCTCCGCCAGAAGGGACTCCAGGAAGGCGATGGCCGAGAACTCCCCCCGGGTCCTTATCCAATCCGTCTGCACAGGCACCTTCATGCGTCCCCCGATCCGCCCCCCCGCCAGCCCCCTAATCTACCCGGTCCACCTGAGCCCTTGGCAAGTCCTGGACCACCTCGGCCCTCCCGTATGGTCAGCATTGGCATCCAGTGCGGGCTCACGCCCTGTGCCCCTGACACAGCCTCCACGGTTCGGCCACCGGCATACACCACCTCAGCCGGAACGAACTGTTGGCGTGCGGCGGTAGCTCCCAACGGGAATTCCAAATACAGAAACGACGTCCCATGGTTCCATTATGGGAACCATTACTAAGAGAAACAGTGCGAGGGGGTGTATCGACTTTGCGGTGTGATCCGCTTTTTACACCTGTTGTACCCGAAGACTCAAGACGCGCTTGTGCGACCAGCCTGAAACTCAATGGTGCCGGTGGCGGGGGTCGAACCCGCACGGTTGCCCGGCGGATTTTAAGTCCGCTGCGTCTGCCATTCCGCCACACCGGCACGTGCTCCCCAGCATAGCGGGGACGGGAGGTTCAGCCTAGCTGTCGCAACCTGGCAGGAGGCGTTTCGCCCCCGAAAGAGAGGCACCTGGCCTCCCAGGCTGCTTTGCGTCGGGTGTGCCCTTGCGCCTTGGGCTAAGCTGGAGGTCAAAACCACTCACGGAACATCCCTGAAGGAGTTGTCAGCATGCTAAGCCCTTGGGTCCTCTCGCTGTCCCTGCTTTGCGCTGCTCCCGGTTCTGGCTCGGCACCCTCTGATGCCGTGGCCAAGGCTCTCGTGGAGGAGAGCGCACACTGCCTGCAGATGGATGGTCAGAGCTGGGACGACAACACTTGGTCGAATGTCTTCGCGTGGAACGTCTGCCTGGAGGAGCGGCTCTTCAGCAAGCTCACGGAGGACCAGAAGCAGGTCATCAAGGCCCATCTGGCGAAGCTGGGCTATTATCGCTACGACGCCAAGAGGAAGACCTTCTCCAATGCGCGGAAGCGCATCCAGCCCGGGGACATGGAATCCATCCTCTCCGTCATCCGCTCGGTGGTCCTCGCCGGGGAGCGCTGCGCACCGTCTCCGGATCCCAAACCGGTCCCACCGCAGCCGGTGCCTCCGCCCAGGCCCCCTGTTCCCACAGGGCCGGCCATGTCGGAGAGCGAGGCCCGGACCCTCGTCGACACGGCCAGACAGTGCCTGCAGAGAACCGGGAAGACCTGGGACGAGCGCCGGTGGATGAACATCTATGAGTGGGACACCAGCCTGGAGGCGCAGGTCCTGACGCGGCTCCCAGAGGCCCGGAAGGAGGCTTTCAAGGCCTCCATGGCGCAACTGGGGTATTACGTGTCTGACCCGGACCGGCATACCTATGCCTCGGCCCAGAAGAAGATCCAGGAGGAGGATGTGGAGCGCATCCTCGCCCTCCTGAGTGAGGCGATCCTGCCAGGGCGGGGTGATTCCCTGATGGCTCCGCCCCTCGGGCAGGGTGCTCCGCCCCTCCCCACGGCGGCCACCTCCGCCCCTGCTGCCGACCTGGGACCCGCCCTGCCGGAGGCCGAGGCCCTGGCGCTCCTGGAGGAGAGCCGGGTCTGCCTCCAGAAGCGGGGGAAGGGGTGGGACGATGTCACCTGGTCGAACATCTTCGAGTGGAACGTCTGCCTTGAGAGGCAGCTCTTCTCGAGGCTCACCGAGGCTCAGACCCGGGCCATCAAAGGGCAGCTGACCAAGCTCGGCTACTATGCCTATGACAAGAAGAAGCAGACCTTCTCCAACGCGCGGAGGCGGATCCGGGAGGAGGATGTGGATACCATCCTGGCGGCGATCCGGGCGGTCATCCTCCCGGGGAAGTGAGGTCGGAGGGCAAGAAGACGGGGCCATGGCGACCCATGGTCCCGAGTGGCCCCCAAATGGGTAGACTCGGAGGATGCATCCATCCGGGCACCCTCTCCTCCAGAACCTGAACCCCCAACAGCAGGAAGCCGTCCAGCATGCCCAAGGACCGCTGCTGATCCTGGCGGGGGCCGGTTCGGGCAAGACGACGGTGATCACCCGGCGCATCGCCTGGCTGGTCGAGGAGGTGGGGGTGCGGCCCTCCTCCATCCTTGCCGTGACTTTCACCAACAAGGCCGCCGAGGAAATGCGGGAGCGTGTCCAGAAGCTGGTCTCGGTGCCGGTCGAGCAGCTCTGGGTGAGCACATTCCACAGCTTCTGCACCCGGATCCTTCGCCGGGAGGGGGAGCGTACCCCCATCGGCCGGGACTTCGTCATCTTCGATCCCTCGGACCAGCGGAGTCTGGTCAAGCAGGTGCTCACAGAGCTGAAGCTGCCGGAGAAGCAGTTCCATCCCCGGAAGGTCCTGGAGATGATCTCCGACTTCAAGAACCGATGCCTGCTCCCCGAAGAGGCCCGGGAGGAGGCCGTGGATCCCTGGACCCGCAAGCTGGTGGAGGCCTATGCCCTCTATCAGAAGGGGCTCCGTCAGCAGAAGGCCTCTGACTTCGATGACCTGCTGCTCTACACGGAGCGCCTCTTCCGGGAGCCCGTGATGCAGGAGGTCTACGCCGAGCGCTTCAAATACCTCCTGGTGGACGAGTATCAGGACACCAACAAGGCTCAGTACCTCTTGGTGAGGCATCTGGCGGAACGCCACCACAATCTATGTGTTGTGGGGGATGAGGATCAGTCGATCTATGGCTGGCGAGGGGCCGACATCCGCAACATCCTGGACTTCCAGCGGGACTTCCCCGAGGCCGTCCAGATCAAGCTGGAGCAGAACTACCGCTCCACCCAGAAGATCCTGGATGCCGCCAGCACCGTCATCGCCAACAACTCCCAGCGACTGGGCAAGACCCTCTGGACCGACCTGGGGCACGGCGAGCACCTGAGTTTCAACCTGGCCCAGGAGGGGCGCCTGGAGGCTGAGTGGGTGGTGCAGAAGATCCTGTCCCACCGGGCCCAGGCCCCCGGGGGCAAGATCGCAGTGCTCTATCGTGCCAACTGGCAGTCCCGGCAGCTGGAAGAGGCCCTGCGAGCGGTCAATGTCCCCTACAAGCTGGTGGGGGGCACCAAGTTCTACGAGCGCCAGGAGGTCAAGGACCTGCTGGCCTACCTGCGTCTGGCCTGCAACCCCTTTGATCTGGTGAGCTTCCGGCGGGCCATCGCCGCCCCCAGCCGGGGGGTGGGGCCCACCACTCTTGCCAAAATCGAGGCAGCCATCCCCGAGATGGGTACGGCTCTGGAGGGTACCATCGCCCTTCTGAAGGCCGGGGAGCTCAAGGGGCGGGCCCAGCGGGAGATGACCCGGTTTGTGGAACTCTTCCGCCGGGCGGCCACGGAACTCACGGCCCAGGGGCTGAGCTCCTTTGTCCGCTGGATGCTGGTGGAGTCCGGCTATGTGCAGATGCTGGAGGAGGAGGCGACCCTGGAGTCCGAGGGGCGCCTGCGCAACCTGGAAGAGTTTGTTTCCGCCGCCGCCGACTCGGAAGGCCAGGGCCTGCGCCTGGCGGAGTTCCTGGATCGGGTGAGCCTGGCCTCCGATGCTGACCAGGTGGAGGAGGCTGCCCAGCTCTCCCTCATGACCATCCACTGCGCCAAGGGCTTGGAGTTCCCGGTGGTGTTCCTGGTGGGCATGGAGGAGGATGTCTTCCCCAACCGCAACGCCCGGGACACCGACGACGGGCTGGAGGAGGAGCGGCGGCTCTTCTATGTGGCCATCACCCGCGCCCAGCAGCGGCTATACCTCACCGCCGCCCGCCGCCGCCGGATCTTCGGGCAGGAGGTCCTGGGTATGCCCAGCCGTTTCCTGCGGGAACTGCCCCCGGAGGTGCTGGAGAACCCCATCCGCTGGGGAACAGAGCTCTACCAGGCAGGGCAGGGGGTGAGCGCCTCTCGCATGGCCCCTCGGGGTGGGGGCGGAGCCTCGGTGGCCAGCGAGCTCAGCCGCATCCGGGGCTTCTTCGACAAGGTGAAGGCTGCATCGGGGGCCGGGGAAGACCGTCCGGTCCCCGAAGCCGCAGCGGAGTCCCCAGCCCCACCCGCCTCCGGTCTGGACGAGCCCCAGGATGTTCCTGCCACCCCTGGCACTGTCTTCGCCCGGGGGGCGCGGGTCCGCAGCCCCCGCTTCGGCCGGGGCGTTATCACCTCGGTCACCGGCAGCGGAGACATGCTCACCTACACCATCCGCTTCGCCGAGGCCGGCGAGAAGCGTATCGTGGCGCGCTTCGGGATGCTGGAGGCGGAGGGCTGAGCCCGGATCCCGGCTATCCCGTTCCTTCGGGCTCAATGCTTCCTGGTGATCGGCCTGACTCGCCCCGCTCCGTCTGCTGACGGTCGCGGTGTGGGCCCGGGCAGGCGGCTAGGCGCCCTGGACGACCTGCCTCTGGAGCCACCGGTTGTAGAGGGCCATGCTCAGGGCGCTGAGGAGGCCCAGCCCCGCCAGGATGACCCAGCCTAGGGTGGCGGCGGCGGTATCGAGCTTCAACAGGCCGTTGGGCAGCTCCACCGCCCCCCGGGCCATGATCCGGTTGAAGATCCAGGCCCCGCCCCAGCCCCCCACCAGGCTCCCGATGGCCAGGGGGAGGTTGGCGTAGCCCAGGTAGAGGCCCTCCTGCCCCTTGGGGCTGAGGGAGCCCAGGTACTCGTAGAGACGGCTGGAGTTGAAGAGCTCGCCGAAGGCGATGAGGCCCACCGTGAGGGTGATGAAGAGGCTACCCATGGGGAGGGCCAGATGGCCCAGGGCCACGTCGCGGGTGACCCCGCCGGGCATGAAGAGGGGTACCAGATTCACCAGCATGGAGAGGCCGATGAGGATGATGCCCACCACGATGGACTTGATGGGGGGCAGCTTGCCGAAGGCTTTGGTGATGAGGAGCTGGAAGAGGACGATCACCAGCGGATTGGCGGCGGTGTAGAGGTCCATGGCCGGGCTCAGCTCGATGGTCCGCTTCGTGTAGATGGGCAGGAGGTTGTAGACCTGGTTGTAGATGAAGAAGAAGCCGCTGGAGACCAGGATGAAGACCAGGAAGCGCGGGCTCTTCAGGGCCAGCACCATGCCTGAGAGGATCTCCCCCACGGACTTGCGGGGCTTGGCCTGGCTTTCACCCATCTCCAGGTCAGGTTCCCGGTAGAGCAGGAGCACCACCAGGAAGGCCACGCCCGAGGCGACGGCGCTGACGGCGAAGATGACGCTCAGCCCGGTGCCCGGCGCGTGGCGCACCCGGTAGGCCACCAGGCGTCCCACCAGACTGCCGATGTTGATGATCATGTAGAAGATGCCGAAGCCCAGGGTGCTGCGCTTCCCCGCGGTCTTCTGGACTGTGCCGGCGATGCAGGGCTTGACGATGCTCCCGCCCACCCCGATGAGCAGCACCGCCGACAGGATGGTGAGGGTGGTGCCCCAGTCCACGGTCACCATCCTGGACATGGCCGGCTGGAGCTGGCGCCCCCCGAACCAGACCGGGTAGCCCATGAGGAAGTAGCCCAGGGCCAGCAGCACGCAGGCCACCAGGAGGGAGCGCTTGAAGCCCACCTGGTCCGCCACCGCACCCGAGAGGATCGGCAGGAAGTACACCAGGAACCAGAGCACCGAGCCGTTGATGACGCTGGGCCAGGTATCACCGAAGCCCAGCTGGCCCAGATAGATCACCACGAAGCTCGCCATGGCGTAGTAGGCGGCGCGCTCGAAGAGCTCGGTGAGGTTGGCGTTCCAGAAGCTGGAGGGGAAGGCGGACGACGGCATGGGACCTCGACAGGGGCTCCCCCTAACGGACCATACCTGCATACCTCGTGTCAAAAGGCCTTCAGCTGACGGTGCGGATGGTCCAGAAGTCCGCGGCGAGGTCCTCACTGGTGAGGTAGTCGAAGGGGATGGTGAAGTGCCCCTTGTCGCCCCACTGGGGGCCGTAGGAGTTCCGCACCAGGAAACGCTTGGCCTTGCGGTCGTAGCCCACGGCCACCACGGCATGGCCCCCCAGCACCCGTTCCCCCTCGCCGGGCATGTCCAGGATCCCCTCCTGGGTGGTCCTGGGAGACTCGAAGCTGTCGTAGACCGTGAAGCCGAAGACGAAGGGATAGCCCGCCGCCAGACAGGTGAGCAGCTCGTTCAGCTGGGTGTTGTCCAGGCGGAAGTAGCTGAGGGCCAGATTCTCCCTGGCGGCATCATAGACCTTGGGGCTGGGGCGCTTGGCGAAGCGGTCGATGCGGTAGGGCCAGAGTTCTTCAGGAGGCGTGCCCTGGCTGGCCAGTACCTTGATGCCATCCCGGATCATGGCGCCCGAATCGCTGTCGATGCTCCCCTCCAGCTCCCGCTCGCCATAGTAGATGAAGAGGCGGCTGGGCATGAGGTCACCGAGGCCCTGCCGCCGGTGGTCGAACTGGAAGGCCCCGGCCAGGGCGTTGGCCGTGCAGCTGCCCAGCTCGCCCTGGTCATAAGGGGTGGCCATGGGCTCGCCGCTCAGGTCCACCCTGGAGGGGAGCCGCTTGGGGGCCTCCACGGGCATGCGCCTCAGGGCGTAGCGGAAGTCGCGGTGGTCGGGGAGGTCGGGGACCCAGCCATAGCGGGGGGAGCTGCTGCGTCGGGCGGTCATGGGGGCTCCTTGTAAGATGAATGGATTCTATATTGACGCATTCATCTTGCAAGACCTCGGTGGGGGGTGCCGCCCTCCACCCGGGCGGCGTCCCCCAGGGTGATGGCCTTGAGGGTGCCGTCGTCGCCGAAGTCCAGTCGTATGGGGAAGAGGGAGGGGACCAGGGACTCCAGCTCCTGGCCACTGGGGGCCAGGAAGGCCTTCCGTCCCTTGAGCTGGCGGGCCAGGGCCACCCCCTCTTCGCGGCTGGGGCCGTCCAGCTCCCACTCCTCGTGGGGCTGGTGTCCGCTCCGGGTAGGAATGATCCAGAGCCAGCCCTCCGGTGGTGGGGTGGGGAAGACCGCCAGGGGCGCGATCCAGGCCCCCTTGGGGGCGAGTTCCGGGAGGGGCTGCTCCACCGCCTCCAGCCCTGGGAGGGTCCAGAGGCGCAGGGCAGGGCAGGGGCCTCCGATGAGGGGGAAGGCGCCCTGGAACAGCGCCAGGAAGTCCTGGTCCTCGGGGAGGGTCCGGGCCTGGATGGCCTGGAATCGGTCCAGGTCCCCCTCCGCAAGGGCGAAGCAGAGGGCATGCCTCAAACCGTAGGTCCGCAGGAGATCCGCAGGGCCGTCCATGAGGCGGTCCTCCCAGGCCCGGCGCTGCTCCCGGCTCATGGCCTTATGCCGGACCAGTGCCTGGCCCCAGCGCCAGAAGGCCATGCGGGAGCCCGTCAGGTCCAGGGGGACGGCGTGGAGGCTCTCAAGGGCCGGAGGGGCCTGCAGCAGGGCCCGGATGGCCTCGGCCTCCCGCCAGCTCGCGCTGCCCCGGCGGAAGGGGTCCATGGGCCGGATGCCGCTGGCGCAGGCCCGCAGCCACCGCAGCTGAGGCTGGTCCACGCGGGTCACCTCCAGCCGCGGGAGGGGGTGGTCCTGGTCGTAGGCCTCCAGGAGGATCCGGGAGGCCTCCGGCCAGCCTAGGGGTGCGGCGGAGAGCGACAGGGACAGGGCCATGCACAGCAGGGGAGTCTTCATGGGGGGGCTCGCTCCTCCAGAATGCCAGCACCGGGATCGGGTTATGCTGGGAACCCCATGGTACCCACCCGCATCGAGCTGGCGCGCCCCCTGCCACCCCTGACCTACTTGGCTCCCGAAGGGCTTGCGCCCGGGACCCGCGTAGAGGTGCGGGTGCGGAACAGTCGGGCCCTGGGCGTGGTGCTGGGGCCCGATCCCGAGCCCCCTGCCAAGCTGCGTCCCATCGAAGGGCCGCTGGACCCCTTCCCCCTCCTGCCGCCGAGGCTGCGCGAGCTGCTGGACTTCGCCGGGCGCTACTACGGGTGCGGAGTGGCCCACCTCATGCAGCTCTGTCTGCCCCAGGGCGTTCAGGCCGATTGGCAGACCGCACTCCCGGACGGGCGCCGCCTGATGGAGCTGCGGGAGGCGGGGGCCCTGGCTGAGCTGGCCAGCCTTGGGGAGGCTTGGCACCGGGGCGAGCAGGCCCTCCCCACGCTCTTCCACCGCAGGAAGCTCCGGGGGGCAGGGCTGACGGAGGTCCGGAGGACAGAACTGCCCCATCCCCTGAAGGTGACCCCCACCCAGGGCAGGGTGCTGAGTGCCCTTGAGGAGGCGGGAGGGGCCATCCTGGAGGTCGAGCTGCTGGAGCAGGTCAAGGTCAGTGTGTCGGTGCTCGGCACCCTGGAGCGCCAGGGGCTCATCGAGCGGGTCAAGCGTCTGGACCTGCTGGCCCAGCGGCGGGTGGATGTCGTCCACAAGCAGGTGGAGCTGAATGTCGAGCAGCTGCGGGCCGCTGATGCGGTGGACCTGGAGGACTTCGCCTCCTACCTTCTCTACGGGGTCACCGGCTCGGGCAAGACCGAGGTCTACCTGGAGCTGGCGGAGCGGACCCTGGCGCGGCGGCGGCGGGTGCTCTGGCTGGTGCCTGAGATCGGGCTCACGCCACGCCTTCTGGCCCGTCTGGAGGGGCGCTTCCCAGGGCAGGTGGCCGTGGGGCACGCGGGGCTCAACGCCACGGAGAAACAGGCGGATGTGCTGCGTCTGCTGCAGAACGAGTGCCCCCTCTTCGTGGGGGTCCGCAATGCGGTGCTGGCCCCCCTGCGGGACATCGGGCTCATTATTGTGGACGAGGAGCAGGAGGGTTCGTACAAGAGCGAGGAGCACCCCCGCATCCATGCCCGAGATCTCGCCATCAAGCGGGCCCAGATCGAGGGCTGCCCGGTGATCCTGGGCAGCGCCACCCCTTCGCTGGAGAGCTGGCACGCCGCTCAGGCGGGGCGTTACCGCCTGCTCCGTCTGCGGGAGCGTCCCGCCGGCAGCTCGCTGCCCCAGGTGGAGGTGGTGGATCTGCGGGAGTGCTACAAGACCACGCGGAAGAAGGTGGTCTTTTCGCCCCGGCTGCTGGAGGCCCTGGGGCGGACCCTGGAAAAGGGGGAGCAGGCCATGCTGCTGCTGAACCGGCGGGGTTTCGAGAACTTCTGGATGTGCCGGGCCTGCGGCAAGACCCTGGAGTGCCCCCACTGTGACATCAGCTTGACCTACCACAAGGGGGCCTATCGCCTGCGGTGTCACCTCTGCGGCTTCGAGGCCGTGCCGCCTGAGACCTGCCCCACATGCCACTCGGAACACCTCCGGGGGGTGGGGGAGGGCACCGAGCAGATCGAGGACCAGCTCCAGGCCCTCTTCCCCGCGGCTCGGATCCTGCGCCTGGACCGGGACACCACGGCTCGCCGAGGGGCCCTGGAGGCGGGGCTCCTGGCGGCGGAGCAGGGGGAGGTGGACATCCTGGTGGGCACCCAGATGCTGGCCAAGGGGCACACCTTTCCGCGCCTCACCCTGGTGGGGATCCTCAACGCGGACCAGGGTCTCAAGGTGGCGGACTTCCGGGCCGCCGAGCGGACCTTCCACCTCCTGACTCAGGTGGCGGGGCGCGCCGGCCGGGCCGAACTCCCGGGACGGGTGGTGCTGCAGACCTATAGCCCGGACCATCCGGCCATCGTCCATGCCGTGGCCCAGAACTTCGAGGGCTTCGCCCAGGATGAGCTGCCCTACCGCCAGGGCATGGGCTATCCGCCTTTCGCGGCCCTCTCCCTCTACCGCTCGGAAGCGGACACCCCGGTGGAGGCCATGGAGGTCCTGCGGCAGCTCCGCAGCCGCCTGGAGACCGTGCCGGGCTTGCGGATCCTGGGGCCCCTGGAGGCCCCGGTGCCCCGGATCAAGGATCGCTTCCGCATGCAGCTCCTCCTCAAGGCCGCCGCCCGGGGGCCCCTCAGCCAGGCCATGGCCACGGCTCCCCTTGCGCCGGGTGGGGCCATCACCCTGGACCGGGATCCCGTCAGCTTCGCCGGTTGATGGGCGGGCTTCCGCAGCATTCCGACCCCTCCCCTGTGCATTCCGCCCATGGATGTCCTCCGCTGATTGGCGTAGGCTGAAGGGGCAATGTGTAAAAAAAATAGTCGAATGGGGGATGGTTTCGTCTCTGTCTTGTTGTCGTGATTCCCAAATTGATGACTACGAAGGCTTTGAAAAGGTATTCCTTCAGGGTCCCTAATTCCGATTCTCTATACACGGAGTCTCCATGCGACGAAAACCCCTCTCTCAAGGTTTCACCCTGATCGAGCTGCTGGTCGTCCTGGTCATCGTGGGCGTGCTGGCGATCGTGGGGGTGACCACACTCACCCCCAGGCCCTCGGTGTCCGTCAGGTCCGTCCTCGATGAGGTAGAGGGAACCCTCGTCGCCGCGCAGAAGAGCACGATGACCACTTCCCGGGACATCTTCCTTTCCTCAAGTGGGGATTGGGTTTCCGGGACGCTGGTGCTGGATGGCCGGCCCCTCCTCTCTACGCTTGCCGATCCGCTCACGGCAGCGGATCTGGTGGCGGGGGCTGACAACAAGCGGGTGGGGGGCAACAACGAGTGCTTCCGCTCCCGGAGTCCCAAAGATCGGGATCACAGCTATGCCGGGATCGAGACCGGCAACGGATGGTACGCCGCCGCCCTGGCGGGGGGGCCGGGTCTCGCGGATACGGCACCGATCAACACTCAGGCCGACTTCGTCGCGGCACTGGGAAATCCGCTCTTCACGGGAGCGGCCAACACCATCGTGATCAACGGCCTAACCAAGCGCTTCGCCACTGGGTTCAGTGTCGTGGTGGTGGGCTTGAGGGACGGACAACCGGTCCCGGGTGGTCCCATCGGGGTCATCGTCGTTCCCCAGAACAGCGCCTCGGTCTACAAGTTCTACAAGTCGGCAAGCAGTGCTGAGTGGAGGAAGCTATGAGTCACCGGACCTCATCCGGCCGTGTGAGGCAGGCCGGCTTCAGCATGGTGGAGCTGCTCATGGCCGCCTTTGTGATGGCCATCGGCATCCTGGGCCTGACCATGCTGCAGGCCATGTCCGTCCGGGCAGGGGCAGGCAGCAAGAGCCTGACCACGGCCCTCATGGTGGCTGAGCAGGTGATGGACCAGATCGAGTCCAATGGGCGGAACAGTCTCCTCTTTGTCCAGTCCCAGCCCTCTTCGACGCCGCCGACCTGGATGACCAGTTCTTTCACCACTGCATCCGTTTCGCCCCCGGCCGTGCCCAGTCTGACCTATAACCACGCCGGTCGTCTGAACACTGGCGATCCGATTGATGCCAACCCCTACTTCTCGGTTTATATCCAGCCTGATACCGATGCTTCCCACAGCGGCATCATCACGCCCGCCCCAGGACTGGGTGGGGTGGCCAACGTCCAGATCGTCGTGCAGTGGGTTGAGGACGCGGCTGCCGGGCCCCGGCAGGTGCTGCTGTCCAGGAGGATTGCGTATGCGACCAGTTAGTCTGAGGTCCCGGAAGGACAGGGAAGGGCGGGGCTTCTCCCTGGTCGAGCTCCTGGTGGCTCTGGTTTTCACCATGCTCCTGATGGCCGGCATGGCCTCGGTCTTCAGGGCGAGCATCAACAACTTCTCCATCAGCGGGGAGAAGCTGTCGGCGGCACGCCGGAACCGCATGTCGGTGGACATGCTGGTGGATGACCTGAACTCAGCTGGCATGCTGCTCACCTCTTTGTCGGATTACTCCGGCATGGACGGCACCCTCACCCTGAACACGACCAACCCGGGTTTCTGCATCGTGCCCAACGTGGCTTACGCCAGCACGGATGTGGCCTCGCCGAACAATGTGAGCGACCAGCTCTTCCTCTACTACGATGATCCCCTGCCCTTTGAGGGGGTGGTCAACAGTGGGGGCAGCAGCACCAGTCAGGCTGTGGATGCCGTCTACACCACAGGCTCCACCTATGTGGTCGCCCTCCAGGACTCGCAGCAGGCTGCTCAGGTGGCCACAGCCTTTTCCCAGGCGACCACGGCTTCTCCCCTGGTCCTGGTGAGGCGGGCAGATGCCGCTCACCCCAAGGCCATCGCCTCCCTGACGACGACCGGCAGTCAGGTCAACCTCTCCCTGGACACCAGTCTGACCAGCGTGGGGTCCACCTCTGAGACGGCCATCCCCTCTGGTTCCCAGACCCTGTTTGTACGTCCCGGGCGCTATGTCCGCTACTCCATTCAGGGGCGGGCCCTGGATCCGGCCAACCCGACCCAGGCGGTTCCCTGTCTGGTAAGGGATGAGTGGACCTATTCCTCGGTGGCCTCTTCCACGACGCTTCCCACGCCGGATGTCACGGCGATCCTGTCGGAGAACGTGGTGGGCTTCCAGGTCATGGTCAGCCCCGATGGCGGGGCCACCTGGATGAACGACCCCAATGACGCCACACAGCGCAGCGGGGCCGCCCCGAGTGCATCCACGCCCGGCCTGTCCCACACCAAGTGGACCACTTGGGCCGAGATCCGGAACCTCCTCAATGCCAGCTCGGCGATCACCACCCGCCCCTCACCGAACAATGTGATCTCGGATGACAAGTTCTGGTTCAAGGACATCCCGATGCTGGTGCGGATCGATGTGGCCACCCGGGTGGCCGTGCCCAGGGCGGAGTACCTCCAGAACGTCCCCAGCACGATCATCAATGGCACAGGGGGAGTGCCCTACAAGATCACCACCCAGTCCCTGGTGATCGTCCCCAGGCACTTCGGCCTTTCCTACAACTCTGGTCTTCTCTGAGGAGGCGGCAGTGAACACCCATGTCGAACCACGGCGCCCTGACCGGTACGGTGAGTGCGGTGGCGTGACCATCCTGGTGGTCCTCATGCTGCTGGTCCTCATGACCCTCGTTTCGGTGGGGATGGCCAAGAACTCCTTCCGGGAGATCGTCATCACCGGCACCAGTCGCCAGGGTGAGGATGTCCGCAATGTGGCGGACACCGGACTGGGCTGGTCCATCAACTGGCTGGCGGAGGACTACACCGGCACCCGACCGGCCCCCAGTTCCGGTAGCGCTGCCGAGGCCCTGCGGACCCTCCAATCGACGCTCTACCAGGACGCCACTCTCCGGGGTGTCCCCACGGCCCTGTCCTACTCCGGTGGGGAGACGACCGTGTCCCACGACGCCACTCTGGATCGGGACTTCAACCTCACGCTCACCTACATGGGGCAGATCGCCCTCCTCGGCACCAGCAGCAATGTCCAGCAGAACTTCGGGGCCACCAGCGCCTCCAAGCTGCAGCTCATGTCCATCCGCTCCGAAGGCCACGTGACCTATGCCGGGGGGACGGACTTCATCCACCGCCGCGAGGCCTGGGTGACCTACCTTCCCAAGTGATCAGAGGTGTAGCCATGTTGAAACTGAATGCCCTCCTCCGCTGCCTCCTGATCCTGGTGTCCTTTCCATTGATGGCCCAGCTCAATCCCAAGTGGCAAGCCAGCGGAGCACCGGACTTCCTGGATCTCTACCAACAGTCGAATTCCGCCTCCATCAAGCCGGAGATCGTGGCTGTCTTTGACTTCTCGACATCCATGGACTGCATCGTCTACCACAAGGATTACCCGGCGCCTTCTTCGGATGGCGGGACCGATAATACGATCCGGTTCCGGTTGACCAGTCGAAGTGTTTCAGGGACAACTTATTACTATCCCTACGCCACCCTCACCATTCCCGACAGCAGCGGGACTTCCTCATCCCGGACCAGCTATACCTTTGTCCGGCCTGATGGTACGGTCCTCATCGGGATGTTCGGGACTTCTCCCTCGCCCGATACTGCTCCCGCCAATTCCACCGGGGATGGCGCCATTCTCCTCGCCGCCCGGACCAATATCCGTACGACCAACAACACCGTCACCACGCCTTGGGGTTCGGTGAACCTGCCTTGCAATGCCTCCTACACGACCGGAACCAACAAACAGGAGCAGGATATCCGCAACTGGGTCCGGGCTGCTTCCCATGTGCGGTTCAGGGTCAACAACCGCAACATTGATGTTCCTATCAACTGGACCATCCTCGATACCACCAGTACGGGTTATCCCCTGAGCCCGGCATATGGAGAGGACACTTCGGTTTCTCCCGCTGTTCGTTATCCCCTGGATACGGGCTATCTCATCAACTATGGATCCTTCAGCGCCAACAGTTCCACGGATGTGAGCATCCCCGGATCAACCAGCACCAACTGCCGACAGTGCCTGGATTATCGGGCTGACTACATGCAATGGGTCTTCACAGGGACGAACATCGCAGCGGCCGAAACAGCAGCGGCCTTCGCCAACGGACTCCCTGCGGTCAACCGCACCCAGTCGGTGAAGGCAGCGGCCATCCGTGCCTGGCTGGCCAACCAGGGCAAGATCATCTTTGCATACCGATTTCTGAGCTATGACAGTGATAGTTCCCCCAATCGTGGTGAGAGCAACCGTACGGTTATCAACAGCAATTCCCGGTACAACCCCTGGAACAGCAGCAATGACTACTTTTGCGACGCCCCCTGGGATGGCACGGACTCGAACTGGGCGAAGGCGGGCCGGGAACGCACCTGGACGGTCATGAACCAGAACACTTCGAACGGCATCAGGCGCTTGGCTGCCACCTGCTCCACGGGTTCCACGCCATTGACCCTTGCCTTGGCCAACACCTATGCCCAGATGAATGACACCAACAACGCATTTTCGGATGTTGAGCTGGACTACAATACGGTGGCCGAAGGGACGCCTACCTGGAGTGCTGCCAAGGACTTCCGTCCCAAGGAGTGCATGAGGCGCTTCGTGATCCTCTTCACCGATGGCAACCCCAACAGCGAGTCCAGTTCGACCACCAATTCTCCCTATGATTCCTCAGGCGTGGGAAGTGCCTTGGTGGGTAACACCTACATGGTCGCTCATCCAACCAGTGCAGACCCTGGTAGCACCTACTGGGGACTTCCCACCCTCGCTGCTGCCGCTGCCCATCTGAATGACTCTTCCTTGGCGGCATACATGAATCCGCCTTCGAGTTATCCAGCCAATACGGTGACAACCAAAACGGTCAGTGACTTCCTGCCCTTTGCGGTCAAGAGTCGCGGTTCGGTCACCTTTTCGGGTGAGTATGCGGCCATCCAGACCATGACCTTTGGGGTCAGTCTGGGCGGGACCTACCTCAGCGGCTCCAAGGGACGCCTCTTCAAGGCTGCCGCCATGGGGGATCCCCAGGTCAAGACCTGGGACATCAACAGCCTGAAGCCTTTTGCCCTGGTCAATCCCAGCGACCTGACCAGCGCCAAGGATCCGAGCAGCATCTACTTCTTCGACGCTACTGACGCGGAGTCCATGGAGAACGGCCTGTCGCGGGCCTTTGCCGAGGCCTCGGCCATGTCCAATACCAACGCCACCTCCTCTCCGGTCATCCCCACCTATGGCTCCGGTCTTGGAAGCACCCTCTATCTGGGCAAGTTCGAACCTCCCGCCGCCGGTGGCCCGGTCTGGCCTGGGGATCTCATGATGTTTCCCATCCGCGAGGACTCCAGCGGGGTCACCCACCTTCTGGATGGCAGCGGCAACTCCCTCAGCGGGTCCGATCTCTCTGATCCCGACAATGCCCAGTGGGCCGCCTCCAAGGTTCTCGCTACCAAGGGTTGGGCGAATCGGCGGATCTACACTCGGCTCCAGGCCACTTCCGGCACGCCTCACCCCTCCATGCTTAAGGTGACCCTCACCACCAGCGATACGGCCACCTCCATCAGTGACTCGGGCTACAACTCGATCAAGTCCCTGCTGCCGGGGAGCACAGACTCTGAAAAATTCGACAACTGGCGCTTCTTCGTGGGAGCCGACCTGACCAGTACTGCCACAGTCAAGCCCACCCGCGCCGATATCATGGGGGATGTCATCGACAGTACCCCTGGCATCCTGGACTTCAATACCCTGCCCTCCACGGTGACGAGCGGCACCTTGACCACGGCCTGGGCGGACCACTCCGGGGACAATCGGGGCTTCTCGGTGGTCTTTGTGGGCACCAACCAGGGCTTCCTCCATGCCTTCGGGGAGGTCAGCTGGGATGTCACGGTTGCCGGCATGAAACAGCGGACCGGCGTGGCCGATGAGCTGTGGGCCTTTGCACCCACGGATCTTCTGCCCTACATCGACTACTACCGCAACTCTGGCAACGCACACCGCTTTGGCGTGGATGGCTCCCCTACGGTCTACCTCCTGGACCTCCCTGCCTCCGGTGCGGCCGTGGGCGACGGGCGCTTTGATGTGGGTTCGTCCACAGAACGGGCCCTCGTCATCTTCGGTCTGGGCAAAGGAGGGCGCAGCTACTACGCCATTGATGTTCGGGACCCCTACAACCCGGTCTTCCGGGAGACCAATGCCACTTATGGTGAGGGAATGGGCTGGTCCCTCTGCCCCGATGAGACCAACAACTACCCCACCACCCGCTTTGTGGCTCCAGCCAGCTCCAGTTCCCAGGCGGTCATCACCCGGATGGGGCTGAGCACCTCGGTTCCCGCGCAGGCCAGGGTGGTGGCCACCAGCAGCAAGCTGGTCAAGGACCTGATCTTCCTCGGGGGTGGTTTCAGTCGACCGGAAATCGAGGCCAACTTGCCCAGCAGCCCTGCTCCTGTCACGGGGACCAAGCTGGGGCGGAGTGTGGTGGCGGTTGAGACCAAGCGGGGCGATATCCTGGGGGTCTGGGACCTGACTGCCGATACGACGGTTGGCCCAGTGGTGGCCGGCGTCGCCCCCCACACCTTCTTCAAGGGATCCGGTCTGACCCAGCGGGCCTACTTCGCCGACTACTGGGGTGGCCTGTGGGCCCTGGGTTACACCACCCGGGATGCCAACAACCTCAGGATGGACTCCTCCTGGCTGGACGATTGGAGCACAACCCCGCGGAAGGTCTACAAGCAGGATCCGACCAACGGCCTGATCAGCACCCTGCCGGCCACCTTTGATGTCCCGGCCATGCCCCAGCGGACCACAACCCCCAAGGTATACCCCTCTGCCGTCGGGATCGCCCTCTCCACTGGGGACAGGAACAATCCCCTGGACACTTCGTACAACACCACGGACTGGATCAAGCCCACCCGGCACCGGATCAACGTGATCTTCGACCGCCAGGACAGCTACCTCCTCAGCCTGGACACTGCGGGGATCTCGGCGACCCAGCTCATCAACGCCTCAGGGCTGACCTCCAGCTCGGATGAGCTCAATCCCACCAAGACCCAGTTCTACCTGAAGAACTACTACGGCTACTACATCAACTTCCCCGCCCCCTCCGGTGGTTTCGTGCCCAAGGGCATCACCTCCCCGCTTATCCTGGGCGGGCGTCTCTTCTACAGCTACTTCACCCCCACTTCGGCTGACCCCTGCTCCGGGGGCACCGGTGTCACGGATACCTTCCGGATCTCCAATGTCATGCTTCCGACCCCGGTGGCGACCGCTGCACCCAACACCTACTCCTCCGGCTGGGTGCTCTCCTGGACGGGTGTGGCCAGTCCCCTGGCGGTCCGCTCACTGGCCACCGTCTCCCAGTCCGGCATGAGTGGTGGCTCCGGGACTGACCGTGCCTCCGGATCGGCCCAGAACCTCCAGGTCCAGAACATCTCCACGGGCAGCTCGGATATCTATCCCAAGCCCCGGGTGTGGCGGACCGTCCACTGATGCCGATGCCCCTTGGCGGGTATGCTTGAAGCACCGGGGCCCTTCGGGGTCCCGGTTTCCTTTGGGGGTGTCATGACGGAGCCTGAGCGGCTCAAGGCGAAGAAGTCCTTCGGCCAGAACTTCCTGGTCAACGAGGGGGCCATCCGGGCCATCCTGGAGTACACGCTGGACTCGGATGCCGAGATGATCCTGGAGATCGGCCCTGGTCCCGGGACTTTGACGGAAGGGCTGTTGGCGGATGGGCGTCCCCTCTGGGCCATGGATCTGGATCCCGAGGCCATCGGCCTCCTGGAGCGCCGGTACGCCGGCCGCGAACACTTCCACCTGCTCCTGGGGGATGCGGTGCATGCCCCGCTGCCCGAGGCCACCTCACTGGTGGTGGTGGGCAACCTTCCCTACAATGCAGCGACTCCCATCCTGACCCGCTTCCTGCTGGAGGGGATCCCATGGAAGCGCATGGTTCTGATGTTCCAGCTGGAGGTGGGGCTGAAGATCCAGGGGGTGCCCGGCTCCAAGGACTATGGCCCCCTCTCGGTCCTGACCCAGTCCATGGCCCGGGTCAGCCGGATCATGAAGCTGGGGCCGGGCTCCTTCCGCCCCGCGCCCAAGGTGGACTCCATCATCCTGCGCTTCGATCCCCTGCCTGAGCCGCTGCCCTTGAAGCAGCGGGGAGCCCTGCTGGACCTCCTCCACCGCAGCTTCGCCCAGCGGCGGAAGACCCTGGCCAACAACTGGCACGGCTGGCTCGAAGCGGAGCGGATCCAGGCCCTGCTGGGGGCCGAAGGGCTCTCCCCTTCGGTCCGCGCCGAAGCGGTGCCGGTGAAGACCTGGGTCTCTCTCCTGCAGCGGCTTGCCTCGTGAGCCCGATGTCCTACGCTTACCCGTAAGAAGATGCTCCATTGCGGGCACCCGAGTAACTTTCTCCAAGCTTTCTGAGGTCAGGTCATGCGGATCACCTCCAAAGGACAGGCCACCCTCCCCGTGGAGGTCCGCGAAAAGGCGGGCCCGCTGCCCCATACCGAAGTAAGCCCCGTGCTCGACGGCACGGCTGCCTGTATCTTCCCCGTGGAGAGGCCGAAGGGTGAGACTCGGGAGCAGGCCATGCTGCGGCACTGGGCGGGGCGGGGTGCCGTCTCCTTGAGCACGGACGAAATTCTCGCCCTGACCCGTGACGCATGACCCCCATTCTTGTGGACAGCGGTGTCATCCTGGATGTGGCGACGGCTGACCCTGTGTGGTCGGCATGGTCGGCCGATTGTCTGAGGGAGGAGGGGGACCGGGCAGTGCTGGTCATCAACCCGGATCATCTATGCCGAGGTCTCCGGGGGCTTCGGCTTCATCGAGTCCTGGGCAGAGCCCCTTCCGCTGGCCCTCTTTCGCCGGGATACCCGCCCTTGGGAGGTGGTCTTCCCGGCAGGCAAGTGCTTCCTGGATCACCGCCGCCGCGGTGGAGGCCTGCATGTGCCCCTTCCGGATCTCTGCATCGGTGGCCACGCTGCCCTCGCCAGGTTCAGGCTGCTGATCCGGCATGTCCCCCGCCGCCGCACCTATTTCCCCAAACTCCCGCTCATCTCGTCTGAATAGAGGTTCCATGATTCCCCACGCCAAACCCTTCGAAGCCTGGTCCGAGCCCCCCGCGGAGGGCGAGTTGCGTCTCGTCCCCATCGGGGGCCTGGGCGAGTTCGGCATGAACTGCATGGTGGTCCACACCCGGAAGAGCCTCTTCCTGGTGGACTGCGGTCAGCTCTTCCCGTCCGATGACCAGCCCGGTATCGACAGCATTGTGCCGGACTTCGCCTATCTGGAGCCCTTCGCGGACCAGGTGGAGGCTGTCCTCCTCACCCACGGCCACGAGGACCACCTGGGGGCGCTGCCCTACTTCCTGGAGCGTTGGCCCGTGCCGGTCTACGGCTCGGCCTACACCATGGGCCTCCTGGAGGGAAAGCTGCGGGAGCACGAGCTCTGGGACGGTCGGCGCATGCATGTGGTCCGGGACTTCGACCGCATCCGCATCGGAAAGGGTGAAGTCGAGGCAGAGTGGATCCCTGTCACCCACAGCATTCCCGATGCCTGCGCCATTGCCCTCCACACCCCCCAGGGGGTGATCCTGCACACCGGTGACTTCAAGCTCGACGAAACCCCTGTGGATGGCCGGGTCACCGGCATCGCCCGCATCAAGGAACTGGGCGAGAAGGGCATCCAGGTCCTCCTCTCCGACTCCACCAACACCCTCAAGCCCGGCAAGACCCCTTCCGAGGTCATCTGCCGGGACGGCCTGCGGGAGGCCTTCCGGCGTACCCCGGGCAAGCTGGTGGTGGCCACCTTCAGCTCCAATATTCATCGCGTGCAGACCCTGCTCGACCTCGCCTGCGAGGAGCACCGCAAGGTCTGCCTGGTGGGGCGCTCCATGGACAAGAACGTCGCCCTGGCCCGGAGCCTGGGGCGGCTCAAACTGCGGGACGATGTCTTCATCGACCAGCGGGATGTGCACCTCTTCCCTCCCGAGCAGGTGCTGATCATCTGCACCGGCACCCAGGGTGAGGAGATGAGCGCCCTCACCCGCATCCTCCGGGGTGAGGTCAAGGGCATCCGCATCGAGCTGGGGGACCGCCTGGTCCTCAGCAGCCGCGCCATCCCCGGCAATGAGGTGGGCATCTCCCGCATGCTGGATGTGGCCGCCCGCCAGGGAGCCGAGACCCTCTCGGACGAGCTGGGGCCCATCCACGCAACCGGGCACGGTTACCGGGAGGATGCGGCGGCCATGATCGACATGGCCAAGCCCACCTACATGGTCCCGGTGCACGGCACCTTCCGGAACCTGGTGGCCCACGGTCGCCTGGCCGAAAGCCTGGGCTGGGATCCGCGCAAGGTCCTGCTCCTCGAAGGGGGGGAGTGTCTCCAGCTGGACACCGCCGGTCAGGCCAAGCTGGTGGGCAGCGTCCCCGTGGGCAAGTGCTTCGTGGATCAGGGGGTATCCCACATGGTGGATGCCAAGGTCATCCATGACCGACTGATCCTCCAGGAGGACGGAATCGTTCTGGTGACTCTGCTGGTGGATCCCGAGACCCGGGAGCTGGCTGCGGATCCCGCCATCCTGAGCCGGGGCTTTGTGGTCCTCTCCGACGACCAGGCCTACGGCACCCTGCTCCGGAGCGCGGCCCGCAAGGCCTTCGATGAGGCTCCTCTGGAGGTCCGCAAGGACAAGGATCTGCTCATCGAGCTGATCCGGCAGACCCTCCGGCGTCTGATCCGCAAGACCACCCAGACGCGCCCCATGGTGGTGCCCATGATCCTGGAGGGCCAGGCCGGCGACCGGGACTGATCAGCGACTGTCGGCCAGGGCCTGTCTCAGGCTGCGCTGGATGTCATCCACCAGGAAGACCAGACGCCCCTGCTGCAGGGGCGTCAGCCCATTGAGGAGGTCCCGCTCGAAGTCATCCCGGAGGTCGTGCTGTTCCCGGCGCAGGACGGTGTACTGGTGGATGAGGGGGCGGAGCAGGGTGTTCTTCTCTGGGTCCCCCCCGGGGCCCACCACGATGTCATTGATCTGGGCCCGGAGCAGGCGCGCCTGGCGGTTCTTGGCCAGGAAGTCCCGGTCGAAGCGGCTCCAGCGATCCGCCATGATGCGGGCCTGCTCGGCTGAGACCCCCAGGCTCTGCTGGATGCGCTCAACGCGCATGCTATAGAGCTGGGTGAGGATCGGACCCTGGCGCATGCCCATGGTACGGCCACCCCGCCAGCCCGGGCCGTGCTGGGCGGGCAGGGAGGAGGCGATGCAGAGGCAGAGCAGGGTGGTGCGGATCATGGCTGAGTCTCATTGGAGATGCGGGAAAGGTGCTGCTGTTCGGCCAGCTTGCGGGCCACTGTGGCGGCTTCCTGGGAGCTCAGGTTGCCGACCTGGGCGAGGGGATCGTCGGATTCTTCGAAGGGGGCGACGGGGAGGGCCTCGATGACTTCAGTGTCCGGAAGGGCGGCCGTGGCGGGAGCCGCCTGGGGGGTCGTTCGGCCGGCCCAGTACCCGCCGACGCCCGCCGCCAGAACCAGGAGGGCTGCGGCGGCGACCAGGAGGGGGCGTCCCCGGAAGCGGCGTGCCGTCCGGGCGGGGAGCTTGCGGAGGATCCGGTCCGGCAGGGCCTCGTAGTACGAGGCGGGTACCAGGGGCGAGGGGGCATCTTCCATGGCCAGCCACTGGACGCGGGCTTCCTGGCAGGAGGGGCACTGGGCGCAGTGCTCCTCGAGTGCGGACGACAGCTCAAGGGGGTCGGCCTGGATGGCCTCCAGGGTGCGCTGACAGGTCTCGGGCAGCATGTCCTTCATGAGAGACCCCCTTTCAGTTGGCGGCTCAGGTTCTGGATGGCGTGGAAAATGTGGGCCTTGACGCTGCCCACCGAGATCCCCATGGCCTGGGCGATCTGCTCATACTTCCAGTCCTTGTGGATCTTGAGGCTCAGGGCCTCCTTCTGGCGCTCCGGCAGGCGGGGCATGGCCTCCCGGAGGAGACGGCGGGACTCTTCGTCCAGAAGGGCGCTGAGCTGGGGCTCCTCCACTCGCAGGGCAGGGTGTTCCCGCCCGCTCTCCTCGTCCTCCAGGGGATCGTGCTGGTGGCGCAGACGCTCCCGGTACCCCAGGGCCTGGCGGGTGGCGATGGTGATGATCCAGGTGCGGAAGCTGGCCTCGAAGCGGAAGCCTGGGAGGGCGCGGTAGGCACGGATGAAAGTCTCCTGGACCACATCGTCCGTGTCACTGTGGCTCTTCAGGATGGAGAAGGCCTTGCCATAGACATCCCGCTGGAAGCGTCGGACCAGGTTGGCGAAGGCCGCCTGGTCTCCGGTCTGGGCGGACTTCACCCATTCCAGGACCTCTGGGGCGTGCAGTGGATTGTCCGTGTCGGCGGGCTGCATGGGCAAAATGGCGGAAAGGGTCATCATCGGAGCGTCCCGGGGCAAAGGCAACCCCTCATCCAGGTAGACCGGATGGGGAGGCCTGGGGTTGAATGGAGATTGTCCGAATGGAGTCCCCCATGGCCATGTCCCGAAGCCGCATCTACCCCCTGTTCACCGAAGATCAGCTGCGGGTGAGGATCCGCGAGCTGGGTGAGCAGCTCACCAAGGACTACGCCGGCACCCATCCCGTGGTGATCGGGCTGCTCAACGGGGTCTTCCCCTTCTTTGCGGATCTCACCCGGGCCATGGACCTGGACATGGACATCAGCTTCATGCGGGTCTCCAGCTACGGCGGGGGGACCGACAGCACCGGCGAGGTGAAGATCATCCACGACCTCGACAAGTCCATCCAGGGGCGCCACGCCCTGATCGTCGAGGACATCGTGGATACCGGGCTCACCCTCCAGAAAGTCCGCAATCTCCTCATGGATCGGGGACCTCTGAGCCTCAAGATCGTGTCGTTGCTGGACAAGCCCAGTCGTCGCAGGGTGGAGGTGCCTGTGGATTATGTCGGCTACTCCATCGAAGACCACTTCGTGGTGGGCTTCGGTCTGGACCTGGACGGCAAATACCGCAACCTGCCCTACGTGGGCATCTACAATCCCGCCTGATGCGCCGCGCACTGTTTCTTCCCCTCCTCCTGGGGCTCAGCGCCTGCGGGTATCAGCGCCTGGACCGTCGCCCCCACTCTGCCAGCTGGATGCAGCCGGGCACCATCCGCATCGCCAGTTTCCAGAACCGTACCACCCGGCTGGGGGCAGAGGAGACCTTCCGGCGAGCCCTGGAGAACCGTATCGTCGCGGCGACCCCTTGGGAGCTGGTGCCCCCTGGCAGCTCCAGCCGCTGGGTACTGCAGTGCACGCTCCTGCGCTATGACGTGAAGGTGCTGGGGCTCTCCCTGGGCTCCTCCAGTGTCAAAGGTTCTGCGGGTACCGCCAGCCGGGTGGAGGTGGTGGTGGTGGCCTCGGTGCAGCTCCTGGACGGGCGCACGGGGGAGGTGGTGGCCTCCAGGCCCCAGCTCACCTTCTCCAACCAGTACCGGGTGGACCAGAACTTCGCCAGCTTCGAGAACCGCGAGCTCCGGGTGCTCGAAACCCTGGCAGACGACTTCGCGGAGAGCTTCCTGACCCAGCTCCTCGAGGGGGGGCGCGGATGAGTGTGCCCGAGGCCTGGAGCCGGGCCGAGTATGCCCTCCTCCATGGAGAGGATGGTGAGGGCCGTCTGGAGGCCCTGGAGGCCTGGAAGGCCCGCCATGTCGATCCTGAGTGGGCGGAGTTCTCACTGTCGGTCTGCTCGGAGGGGTGCCCCTGGGCCGAGGTCCAGAACGCCCTCCTGGAGTCCGCTCCCCTGGGGGCCAATCGGGTGGTCATCGTTCCCCAGGCCGACAACCTCCTGGCCAAGGCCAAAGAAATCCCACCTGCCATCAAGCAGCTCCTGCAGTCCCCGGTGTCGGAGACCCGGCTGCTGCTGGTCTCCCGCACGGCCCTTCAGGCTGGGGCGGGCCGGGTGCTCGGGACGAAGCCCTTCAGCGAGTGGGTCCAGCAGGGGAGGGTCCACAAGGTCGGTGCGCTGGAGCTGAAGGAGGCGGTGGGCTACCTGGAGAGCCAGGCCCGTTCCCTGGGCCTGCAGCTGGAACCGGGTCTGGCCCAGCGCCTGGCAGGGCGCATGGGTGGGCATCCGGGCATCCTGCGCCGGACCCTGGAGGTGCTGGATCTCCTGGCGGAGGATCGGAAGGTGACGGCGGCCATGATCGATCAGGCGACCTTCCGCTTGGGCGAGCAGGGGGCCTTTGCCTGGTCCCAGGCTTGGCAGAAGGGGCAGCAGGCCCAGGCCCTGGATTGCCTGCGGGTGGCCCTGGAGGACGATCCTGCTTCCGCCCCCCTGATGCTCCTGGGGCAGGCCCGACGCGAGGTGGAGCGCCTCTGTCGCCTGGTGGAGGCCCGTGCGGAGGGACTCCAGGGGTCCCAGGATCTCATGGGAGCCCTGGGGCTCAGTCCCAAACAGGGCTTCCTGCTGGACGGCTACGTCCGCACCCTGGACCGGGTGCGTCCCGAGGGGGCGAGGCAGCTGCTGGACCGGGTTGTCCAGACTGACCTCGACCTCAAGGGCATGACTCTCGCGCCGGATGGCCCCCTCCTGGGGCTCACCCTGGCCCTCTGCCGTGCCTGGGGCGGCTGAGGGTTTCGATAATAATGAATCGATAATAAATCGACTTCTCCAGGGGCTTGAGTCCGCGGGCCGGAGAGGTCATGTTGGTACCTGCGAGGCACCCATGGCCGATTGTCCTATCCCGAAACTCACCCCCGTCGAAGACAAGTCCCTGCTGCCGGAGTCGTGGCGGGCGGACCTGGGCGACCTCAGGACCCTGGACCTGAAGGCCCCCCTGCTGGAGCTCATCCGGCGCACTACCTCCCGGCTCCCCCAGGATGTGATCCAGGCCCTGGCCGAGGGGCGCAGTCGGGAGACCGACGCGACCCGGGCCTCCAACACCCTGGACACCATGCTGGAGAACATCATCCTGGCCGATGCCCATATGGCGCCCCTCTGTCAGGACACCGGCACGGTGATCTTCTGGGTCCGCCATCCCTACGGGGCCTCCCAGGTGGCCCTCAAGCGCCAGATCCGGGAGGTGGTGGTGGAGGCGACCCGCCGGAGCTGGCTGCGTCCCAACTGCGTGGCCGCCCTCTCCGGCAAGAACGGAGGGGACAACCTGGACCCCTTCCGCGAGGGGCATCCCGTCATCCACTTCGAGGAGTGGGAAAATCCCGAGGTGGAGATCAGCGTCATGTTGAAGGGCGGAGGCTGCGAGAACGTCGGCGCCCAGTACCGTCTCCCCGAGGTGACCCTCGGTGCCGGCCGGGACCTCAAGGGGGTTCGCAAGTGCATCATCGATGCCGTGGTCAAGGCCCAGGGGCAGGGCTGTGCCCCTGGCATCCTCGGCGTGGCCATCGGCGGGGACCGGGTGACGGGGTATGAAAAGAGCAAGGAGTTGCTCCTGCGCCGCCTGGACGAGCCCAATCCCGACCCCGCCATGGCAGCCTTCGAGAAGGCCCTGGTGGCGGATCTGAACACCCTGGGCATCGGTCCCATGGGCTTCGGGGGGCGCACCACGGTGCTGGGCGCGGCGGTGGAGGAGATGTTCCGCCACCCCGCCAGTTTTTATGTGAGCATCAGCTACATGTGCTGGAGCAGCCGCCGCATGGTGCTCCGCCTGCGGGACGCCAGCCCCGCGATCTTCGAGTAGGTGCGCCATGATCCGATTGACCACACCCATCCAGGATGCCGACATCCGAGCCCTCCAGGTGGGCGATGAGGTCCTGCTCAGTGGCCGCGTGGTCCTGAGCCGGGACATGGGACACAAGTTCATGGTGGAGCAGAAGCCCGAGTGGCTGCGCCCCCTCCTGGAGGATGCCGTGATCTACCACTGCGGCCCCGTGGTCCGGAGGGAGGAGGACGGCACCTGGAGCTTTGTCTCCTCAGGTCCCACCACCAGCATCCGGGAGGAGCCCTACCAGGCCGAGGTGCTGGAGACCTACCGGGTGCGCGGCGTCATCGGGAAGGGGGGCATGGGTTCCCGGACCAGTGCCGGTCTGCAGAAGGTGGGCGCCTGCTACTTCCACGCCACAGGCGGAGCCGGGGCCCTGATTGCAGAGCGGGTGAAGCGAGTGGTGGATGTGAAGATGCTGGAGGAATTCGGTAGCCCCGAGGCCTTCTGGGTCGTGGAGGTGGAGGACTTCCCCCTGGTGGTCACCATGGACAGTCACGGTGGCAGTCTCCATGAAGAGGTCCTGGCGGCGAGCTTGGCCCAGGCCAAGATCCTCAGCGCCTGATGACCACCTACGCCGATCTCCGGCAGTTCCTCCGCAGCTCCCTGGCCGCCTTTCTGCCGCCGGAGGAGGCCAGTGCCGAGGCCTCCCGCTGGTTCAGCGAGGGGCTGGGGCGCGAGTCTGCCTGGTTCCATGCCCATGGGCTCGACCCCGTCCCCGATGCCGAGCGGCACCAGATCGGAGCCTGGCTCGAGCGGCGGGAGAAGGGCGAGCCCTGGGCTTACATTCTGGGCTGGACCCAGTGGCGCGGGCGCCGCTTCTCGACCTGCTCCGATGCCCTCATCCCTCGCCCCGAGACCGAGCTGGTCCTGGAGGCTGCGCTGGAGGTCGGCAGGCGCCTCGGGGTGCTCCATGCCACGGATGTGGGCACGGGAACCGGGATCCTGGGCATCACCCTGGCGTTGGAGACAGACTGGGAGGTGACGGCCTCGGACCTGAGCCCCAAGGCCCTGGCCCTTGCCCAGCGCAACGCCCGGGACCTGGGGGCACAGCTCCGCTTCTGCAAGGGGAGCCTCCTGGGACCCGTGCCGGATCCCGTGGGGCTGGTGATCTCCAATCCCCCCTACATTGATCCGGCGGATCGACCGAAGTTGCAGCGGGAGTTGGATTTCGAGCCCGAGATGGCCCTGTACGCCCCGGAGCGGGGCCTGGCTCTGGCGACGGAACTGATGAGCCAGGCCCGGGTCCGCTCCTGTCCCGGCTGTGTGCTGGAGATCGGTGCCGGACAGGGGGATGAGCTGAAGACCAGGGCCAGTGCCATGGGCTGGAAGCGGGTGCTGGTCCACCGTGACTTTGCAGGACACGACCGGGTCCTTGTGGCCATCGGGTAGTCTGGCACGGGCCCTGCAGACTTCCTGGCGTGGAGTCAGGCCATGCGGAAATTGTTGCCCATCGTTCTGGTGCTCCTGGGGGTGGGTTGTTCACTCCCCAAGCGCCACGACACAACCCTCACCAAGAAGAACCGGATCCCCTATGTGGAGGACGGAATGGGGCAGATGCCCATCTCCGACGGTTCCCTCTGGCGGGACCGCTCTCTGGTGGCCGATCTGCGGGCCGCTCACCTGAATGATCTGGTGACCATCAAGATCAGTGAGGCCACCAGCGCCATCTCCAAGGCCGACCTGACCACCGGGCGTGAGGGCTCCAACAAGTGGACCACCCCCACCCAGCTCCTCAAGGAAGCCAAGAGCACCACCACGACCAACAAATACAAAGGCACCGGCACCACGGGCCGCAGTGCGACCTTCACGACGACGGTCACTGCGCGGGTGGTCAAGGTCATGGGGAATGGCAACCTCATCTTCGAGGGGTTCCGGGACATCCAGCTCAACAACGAGACCCAGCGACTCTATGTGGCGGGACTCCTGGATCCCACCCGCCTGGACAACAGCAACACCATCAGCAGCGGGCAGGTGGCTGAGCTCCGCATCGGCTACGGTGGGCAGGGCGTGGTGGACGAGACCCTCAAGCCCGGCTACATCAGCCGCCTCCTGAACTTCATCTGGCCCTTCTGATCCGGGGATACCATGCGCAAGACTCTGCTCAAGCTCCTTCTCATGGCCTGCTGCTCGGTCGGGCTCCAGGCTGCGGAGAAGAAGGTGGAGGCCCACCTCAAGGATGTGGCCCGGCTCCAGGGGGTCCGGAGCAACCAGCTGCTGGGCTATGGCGTGGTGGTCGGTCTCAATGGCACCGGCGACAAGGACCAGACCAAGTTCACCGTCCAGTCCCTGACCAACCTCATGGCCCGGCAGGGGATCGCCATCTCAGCGAGTTCCGTGAAGGTCAAGAATGTGGCGGCTGTGATGGTGACGGCGGATCTGCCGGCCTTCGCCAAGCCTGGCCAGCGCATTGACATCACGGTGAGCTCCACGGGTGATGCCACTTCCCTGGCTGGGGGCACCCTCCTGATGGCTCCGCTCCAGGGGGCGGATGGCCAGACCTATGCGGTGGGACAGGGTTCGATTCTGGTGGGGGGCTTCGCCGCAGGGGGCGGGGGTGCATCCACCACCAAGAACCATCCCACCGTGGGCCGGATTCCGGATGGGGCCCTGGTGGAACGGGAGATCGCCGGGAGCTTCAACGACAAGCACCTGCTCCGGTACAGCCTCAACGAGGAGGACTTCACCACGGCGGTTCGGGTGGTCAACAGCATCAACGAGGAGCTGGGTGTGGAGGCGGCGAAGCCCCTGGATGGCAGGACCGTGGAGATCCTGGTGCCCGAGGCCTTCCAGGGCCATGTGGTGGAGCTGGTGGCGAGGCTCGAGAACCTCAATGTCCAGCTCCAGCCCAAGGCCCGGGTGGTGGTGAACGAGAAGACCGGGACCGTCATCCTGGGCTCGGATGTCAAGGTGGGCGCCGTGAGCATTGTCCAGGGCGGGCTCTCCATCGTGGTCAGCTCCACCCCTCTGGTCTCCCAGCCCGAGGCCAAGAGCCAGGGAAAGACCGTGGCGACAACCAAGACTGAGGTGACGGCCACCGAGGAGAAGGGCAAGATCGCCAGTCTGGAGCCCGGGGTCACCGTGGGCCGGATGGTGGAGATGCTGAATGGTCTGGGGGTCACCCCCCGCGACCTGGTGGCGATCCTCCAGGCCATCAAGGATGCCGGTGCCCTCAATGCCGAGCTGAGGGTCCTGTGAGCAGCGTCATCGGCAGCGGGGTGGCCAACCCGACGGATCTCCTGGTGCAAGATGTGCCCAAGGTGAACGGCAAGACCGACCCGGACAAGGCCGCCCGCCAGTTCGAGGGCATGCTCATGGCCCAGATCTTCCAGACCATGCGCAAGACGGTGGACCACTCCGGGCTCTTCGGGGAGTCGGCGGTGGCCCGGAGCACCTACGAGTATCTCCTGGACCAGGCCGTGGTGGAGCACGCCATCAGCGGTGGAACCGGGTGGGGGCTGGCCCAGCGTCTGGCTGAGCAGTGGAAGGCCAAGCAGAACATATGAAAATTCCACACCTCGCCTCTTGATATCTTATAGGTGCATGCCGATACAGGTATCAGGTGAGGTGCAGGATGCGGGTCAGCGGCAAGTCAGGCGGGATCGGGGCGACCCAGAGTGTGGGTCAGGCGGGACCTGCCGGTGGTGCGGCTGCTGGTGCCAAGGCCGCGGTGACCGGAGTCGGCGATGCCTTGAGCGTATCGGCCACGGCTGCCTTCGTCAGTGTGGCCAAGGCCCGGATCGCCAGGATTCCGGATATCCGCGAGGCCAAGGTCAAGGCGCTCAAGGCCAAGCTCGAGTCGGACGACTACCACCCGGATGGGGAGGAGGTCGCCGACGGCATGGTCAAGGACTGCACACCCCCCAAAAGGGAACCTTGAGGTCCGGTCATGATCACTCCCCTCGGTCAGCGCCAGGTTTTCCAGACCGCCAACGTCGAGGCGGTGCGCATGTCCATGGAGCTGAGTGAGCAGATCCAGCGGGAGGCCTCCCGCCGGAAGGCGGCTGAGGACCACCTGGCTGAGGATCAGGCCAATGTCCACGAAATTGGCCGGGCTGAGTCCATGCGTGCCGAGGAGCGCCAGGGACGAGGGGGCCAGGAGGGCGGCGGGGAGGCCGGGGAGGAGCGGGAAGGGCAGGCCGAAGGCGAGGCCGCCGTTGAACTTCCCCCCATGGAAGGTCGGCTCGACTTCCTGGCCTGAACCTTGCGCATGGACAGCAGGGAGGCTGTTCATGCTGCAATCGTTGCCGAGTGTCTTGGCGGATCTGGAGCGCCGTCTGATCGCCGGTGAGGACCCGCTGCCCCTGCTGGGAAATGTGCGCTGGCCTGAGCTGGTGGACTGGCCCCGGAGCCGCGAGGAGGCCCTTCGGCTGCGACAGAGACTGGCTGGCCTGAACGCCCTCATCCAGGGCCTGCAGGCGCCCTTGCGGGCCACGCTCATGGGCTTGAGCCAGGACGCCTCCTATCAGCGCAAGGGGGAGATCCCCTTGCCTGGAGCCATTTCCATGCGCTTTCACAAGAGCGTGTAGGGGGTCATCATGCCGGGTCTCACCTCCAGCCTGAACATCGGCCTTTCGGGTCTCACCGCCTCCCAGGCCGCCCTCAATGTGGTCGGCAACAACATCTCCAACATCAACACCGACGGGTACAGCCGGCAGCGGGTGAATCTTTCCAATGCGGGTTCGGTTTCCTACGGGAACCTCAGCTTTGGTCAGGGTGTCACCCTGGAGAGCGTGCAGGCCCTCAGGAACCGCTTCCTGGATCTGCAGATCAACCAGACCACCAGCCGGGAGGCCGGGGCCCAGAGCCGCGATGATGTCATTGAGGCGGTGTCCTCCATGTTCCAGGAGACCAGTGATTCCGGTCTGAGCCTCCAGGTTGACCAGTTCTTCCAGGGCTTCCAGGCCCTGGCGGCCAACCCTGAGAGCGACTCCCTGCGCACCAACCTGGTGGGGCTTGCCCAGACCCTGGTGGAGGGCATGCAGACCCAGTACCAGGCCCTGACGGATCAGCGGAATTCCGCCAACATGGCCGTCGGGAGCGTGGTCTCTGAGATCAACACCCTGACGGATCAGATCGCCAAGCTGAACACCTCCATCGCCACCGAGGTCACCTATGGCTCCAACAACTCTGCCCGGGACCAGCGGGCGGCCCTGGTGGACAAGCTGTCCCAGCTCACCGGCATCCAGAGCTACGAGGACGAGAGCGGGCGGCTGCAGATCATGCTCGATTCCGGCGGAGGCGTCCTCGTGGCGGGCGGGACCGCCAACACCCTGACCGCCACGGCTGACCCCACGCTGGGCAACTACTACAGGGTCGATGTGGTGAGTCCCTCGGGCTTCACCCAGGATGTCACCGGGGATATCCAGGAGGGCAAGCTGGGGGCCTATCTGGACCTGAGGGACAACATCCTCCCCGGCTACCAGGGGCAGATGGATCAGTTGGCTGCGGGTATAGCCGGGGGCGTCAACCTCCTGCACCGCTCGGGCTACGCCCTCGATGGCACCACCACGGGGCTGGACTTCTTCCAGGGCGGGGCGGGGAACCAGGCCAATGGCCTGCCGACCGGGATCACCGCGGCCAACAACTACGCTGGAATGGTCAACGCCCTCAGTGTCAATTCAGCCATCATGAGTGATTCAAGCCTGATCGCAGCCGCGGCGGCTGCAGGGGAGCCGGGTGACAACACCCAGGCCCAGGCCATCTACAACCTCATGAATGCCACCGGCACCGTGGATACCAACGGGGACGGCGTGGGTGACAGCGGTCCCTTCTCCAGTGCGGTCTCCAGCCTGGTGAATACCATCGGCACTGATGCCCAGCGCTATTCCACCAGTGCCACCAACTACACGAACCTGGGCACCGCACTGCAGAACCAGCGGGCCAGCCTCTCCGGCGTGGATCTGGATGAGGAGGCCACCAACCTCATGGCCTTCCAGCGCGCATACCAGGCTTCGGCGCGCTTCATCAATGTCATCGACCAGCTGACCAATCAGCTGATCAACCAGTTCGGCTCATAGTGGAGGCGGGCCATGACCATTCGCACCCCCAACCCATACGCCAGTCGCCAGACGCTCGTCGATCTGAACCGGATCAAGGAGCGCCTGAGTCTCAACGAAGAGCGTCTCTCCTCCGGCAACGCCATCGCCCGACTCGGGGACGATCCCACGGGCTCGGCCCTCATCGTCGACTTCAAGTCCTCCGTGAACAAGAACGAGGCCTACTTGCAGCAGGCCCAGTCGGCCGGGGTCTACCTGCAGGGCTCGGAGACGGCGGTGACGAGCATGGAGAGTATCCTCACCCGGCTTCAAGAGATCGGGCAGCAGGGCCTCACCGGAACCCTGGGGGCCAACGATCGGGCCGACCTCGCTACGGAGGTATCTTCGCTCCGCGACGATCTGATGAACCTTGCCAACACCCAGGTGCAGGGCAAGTACCTCTTCTCCGGGACCATGACGACCACCATGCCCTTCGCCTACAACACGGCAAGCCCGGCGACACCGCCGGTGCTCTACTCGGGCAACAGCAACACGGTGGACCTCGATGTGGCCATGAGCACCTCGGTGACGACGAACGTTCCGGGGGATACGCTCTGCTTCGGCCCGGGAGGTGCGGGTTCCTCCACGGATGTCTTCCAGGCGGTCACGGACTTGATGGACGGACTCAACAGCAACAACCTCACTCAGGTCAAAACGGCCTGCGACAACCTTTCCGGTGTCCACGACCGGATCAACAGCACCTTGACGGATCTGGGTGGGCGTCAGGCGGGCCTCACGGAACTCCAGAACAACCTTACGGCCTATAACCTGAGTCTCACCTCGATCCAGGGAACATACGAAAATTTGGATTATGCCAAGGCCATCACGCAGTACTCAGCAGACCAGACGGCCCAGTCTGCCACGCTGAGTGTGTTGGCGAAGCGGGACAAGCAGAATCTCTTCGATTTCTTGGGATGAGAAGCTATTCGGCCACCAAGTAGGACTCCAGGGCTCTGAGGGCGCGCTCCCGGTGGGCTGCGCCCTTGGCCTGCTTGAGGGCCCGGGCGCCGCCTGCCCGCTTGAGGGCACGGTGGTCCAGTAGGCCCTCCGGTAGCTCAGGCAGGAGCCCCAACATGGCGTTCACCGGGCTGAAGTGCTTCAGAGGTGTGTGGGTGAGGTGATGGAGCAGGGATCCCAGCTGGGTCTCTCTGGGGAAGGGGCGGGGCTCCAGTCCTCGGAGGGCCCGGTCGGCATGGAGGGCGGCGGCCAGGCCGCTGGCGGTGGACTCCAGATACCCCTCGATGCCGCTCAGCTGACCGGCGATCCACAAGCCCGGGTGGTTCCGGACAGCCAGGGTCTCCTCCAGAACCTCCGGGGCACCGACGTAAGTGTTGCGGTGGATGCTCCCGAAGCGGGCAAAGGCGGCTTCCTCCAGCCCGGGGATCAGGCGGAAGACCTTTTCCTGGGCAGGCCAGGTGAGGCGGGTCTGGAAGCCCACCAGGTTATAGTGGTCTCCCGCCAGGGTGTCCTGCCTCAACTGGACGGCCGCGTAGGGCCAGCGTCCGGTGCGGGGATCGGTCAGACCCACGGGTTTCATGGGACCGTGGCGAAGGGTCTCGCGACCGCGCTCGGCCATGATCTCGATGGGTAGGCAGGCCTCGAAGAAGGGGGTGTCGAAGTCGTGAAGCCTGGCCTTGGGGGCCTCCAGGAGGGCATCCAGGAATCGGTTGTACTCGGCCTCGTTCATGGGGCAGTTGAGGAAGTCCGGTTCCCCCTTGTCGTAGCGGGTGGCCCGGAAGGCGAGGTCGAGGTTGATGGAGTCACGCTCTACGATGGGGGCGATGGCGTCGTAGAAGAAGAGCCTCGGCTGCCCGAGGAAACGCCCCAGCCATTCCGCGAGGGGCTCTGCCGTGAGGGGACCGGTGGCGAGAAGGGTAGGGGAGCTGAGCTCCGGCACTTCTACCCGCCCCTCCCTCCAGTGGATGGTGGGATGGCTCCGCAGCCTCTCAGTGACGAGGCCCGAGAAGGCCTCCCGGTCCACCGCCAGGGAGTTGCCTGCAGGCACTCGGGTCTGGTCAGCGCACGCCAGGATGAGGGAGCCCATGCGCCTGAGCTCAGCCTTCAGGATGCCCGTGGCGCTGTTGGGATCATCACTCTTGAAGGAATTGGAGCAGACCATCTCCGCTGCCCAGGGTGTCTGGTGGGCAGGGGTGGTATGGACGGGGCGCATCTCCCAGAGCGTGACTTCATGGCCACGCTGAGCCAGCTGCCATGCGGCTTCCGAGCCTGCAAGTCCCGCACCGATGACTACGACCTCCATATTGTCCCCCCCAAAGGAGGCATTCTAAGCTGGCGGCATCCCCCTGGCTTCCCCCAAATACAGACAGCAGAGGTTGGCGGTCCGCAGCGAGACGTCGGAGCAGGGCTGGGTGTTCCGGTCCTCGCCTGGGCATCCGGCGCAATCACCTCGGGGCTTGGCGGATAAAACTTCTCTTAGAGGTTGAAGGAGAAGTGGAGAGTTGGCGGGGTTGGGGGAGAAATTTCCGCTTGCGGGGTAGGGACTTGGTGTTAATCTAGGATTTCGGCGCGGTTGAGGCTGCGACGGTCGGAAGGCGGGGCGAGACCCTGACCTGGGGGAAGCCTTCGGGTGGACCTGCGACGGAAGGCGTCTTTGAAAGCCGGATAGAGAGAATGGAAGCCTTTGAGAAGCTTCGGTCGAGAGATCGGATGCGATCAAGAAAATACTACGAATAGCGAGACCTGCATTCGTGCAGGTATGAGCAAAGAGATTAAACATGAGAGTTTGATCCTGGCTCAGAATGAACGCTGGCGGCGTGCCTAACACATGCAAGTCGGATGTGCCTTTCGGGGTGCATGGCAGACGGGTGAGTAACGCGTAGGAGACCTACCTTTTTGTGGGGAATAACGTTCCGAAAGGGACGATAATACCGCATGTGATCATGGGATTGGATGCCCATGATGAAAGCCGGGGACCGAAAGGCCTGGCGCAAGAAGAGGGTCCTGCGTCTGATTAGCTAGTTGGAGGGGTAACGGCCCACCAAGGCGACGATCAGTAGCCGGCCTGAGAGGGTGATCGGCCACACTGGAACTGAGACACGGTCCAGACTCCTAC